>NZ_CP047639.1:1467060-1781081 GCF_011046025.1 Proteus sp. ZN5 | reverse complement strand
TTGAGAATAACAGTAAAGAAAGGATACAGATAAAAGCCACAAAGCCAGCACTAGTTAAACTATGATGCGGAAATGCACGCCAACTTATTAACAGCCCAATCGCTAAAATAAAAGAAAAATAGGATTGAAAATCCATTTGTTGATAAACAGCGACATCAAGAAAAATAATGGTGGCTAGTAAAATCAAAGAGACGCACCACGCAATTCTAGCGCCCAAATACATGAATATTGAAAGCAAGATCAATGCGCAAGCTAACATAACCTTGGGTATATCAAGAAGTTTTAATACACCTAAAGATTTAAGCCATGCTGAAAACCCATGAATTTCCCAATCCAGATAAATACCACGAGACAGCAAAATAGAGTAAATGATAAAAACACCATTTAAGATAAGTAATAAAGACATCATTTTTCTTGTCACTTTAGATGTCTCTATTACATTCAGTATTGCGGATAATTTCATATTAAATATCGTAAATACTCAGCTAGTTATTTAAAGGAATATTATCTAATCCTTGAAATTTAAAAGGTTCTGCGGGTTTAAAATGACTTGTCGCATTCGCAGAATAAATTATCGACTGCTCTTCACCTAATGGCAATGTCATCACTTTCCCACTCTCTTTTGAAAAATCAATTTCCTTTAAATTAACCCAAAAAGTATTCGGCGATAATGCTGATTCAAAAAAATATAATTGGTTTTTATGATCAGCGACCGTTCTCCAGCGTGTGGATGAAATTTCTGGTGATTCAGCCGTACTCAATCCATAAGGCACTGATACATTTCTGATCACACCAAATACGCTAGCGAGAGATTTTTTGCTCGATTGAGCTTTAGGAATGGCATTCACATAAAAAGAAGCTCTAGCAAAACGATCTGAGGCTCGATTAGTCCCCGGTAACATCACAGTTCCACCAATTTGTTGCCAATAACTATTCAACGCTAATTGTTCTGAAAAAATAGGAGAGTTCGTCATCACTTGATACTCTTTGCTGTGATGAATCACTTGCTTACCATTAATATATTCAATAATGGCGCTATCTCCCGTTGCATCTGAAAGCGAGAGATGTAACGTTGCCATTCTATCTTGTCCAGGAACTTTATCTGTTAATACAATAAAAGGCTCACTGTCTAATGCATTGACAGCTTCTTCAACTGAAGCAAAATTATCTAACACATACTGCGCCCATGCAGAAATTGAAATCGCCGGTTTTTCTTTGGTATATACTGGGTAATCTGATTCCGCCAACCACAATAAATTAGCCACTAAACCTTTTTCATTCATACCATCTGTAGTAGAAATATCATAACCTGATGCGATCACACTTCCATATTTAGATATCCATTTTATTGAGTTATCACCCGCTTCTCCTGAGCGTTGCATTCCTTGTGGAAACACCCACAAATTGGTTCCTATGTCATATTTCCAGTCCATTGAGCGGGCAGTGATAACTTGGTTATTATCACCTAAATAAACAAGTCGAGTACATGCATCAACATCTGCAATACCTACTGTAAAAAAACCAGATATAAGTAGAGTGCCCAAAAAAGTATGGCGTAATTTTTTCATTATTGCTCTTTCCTGTTAAACAAATGGATGGCTTCTTTGTTATGATCTTTCTTTGCACGGGCTTAAAATAGATAAAGCCTCAACATAAATATTAATCCTATTAAAAATAAGAAGTAGTACTTAAGTATAAGATCATTCATTATAATTGTGCATAAAAAAACCGATACATTAAGGTATCGGTTTATAAATAGTCTAGGTAATAAGAGGCTTTATTGCCCTAAAAAAACATTTGATTATGCTTTTTTTACACCTTCAACAGAGATAATTAATTCTGCTTCTTGTGATTTTGGCCCTAAGTCTGATTTAAAATTAAACTCTTTCAGATTCACTTTACCTGTTGCTTCAAAACCAGCGCGATAACCTTTCCAAGGATCAGTACCTTCGCCAATTAATTTTGCATTTAATGAAACAGGCTTAGTCACACCATTTAATGTTAAATCACCTGTAACTACATAGTTTTCGCCATCACGAGTAACTTGAGTTGAAACAAATCGGGCTTCAGGATATTTGCTTGCATTAAAAAAATCAGCGCTACGTAAGTGCTTATCACGTTCTGCGTGATTAGTGTCTAAGCTTCCTGTTTTAATCACAACATCAACTTTGTCTTTTGATGGATCTTCTTTATCGTAACTAAATGTACCATCAAAATCTTTAAAAGTGCCGTATAACCAGCTATAGCCTAAATGTTGGATACGAAACTGTACAAATGCGTGTTGGCCTTGTTTATCAATAGCATAATCTGCTGCTAAAGCAGTACTTGCATTAAATAACAACGCACCCGCGGTTAAACCTAATAAAGCTTTCTTAAACATTGTTATCTCCATAATTTCGTTTTATAAGTTTAATTATTTTGTTCGCATTCCTAACATGCGTTTTAACGTGACATCTTTATCAATAAAATGATGTTTTAAAGCACCAGCGGCATGTAATAGCGATAACAAAACCACCGCCCAAGCTAAATAAAGATGAATATCACCCGCTAAATCTGCTTGTTCAGCTTGCCCTGTAAAAATGGCAGGTACAGAAAACCAATCAAATACAGATATAGCTTGTCCATCAGCGGTTGAAATTAAATAACCACTAATCAAAATAGAAAATAAGATTAAATATAAAAGCATATGTGCAATATGAGCACTAATGCGTGTCAATTTACTGTAACTTGATAAAGCTTTAGGTGGTGGTGAGATCCAACGCCAAATCACTCGCACTATCAGAATAATAAATAAAAGAATACCAATGCTCTTATGTATTTCAGGTGCGGAATGATACCAACTATCATAATACCCTAGCGTCACCATCCACAGCCCTAAAGCAAACATACCATAGACAGTCAGCGCTGACCCCCAGTGTAAAAGGAGCGATAAGTGCCCATAGCGAGACACGTTATTTCGCCATTGCATAATAAAAATCCAATAGTTTCAAATTCATTACAATAATGTTATCTAGTTTAGTATATTAGGAATAAATTGTTAGCCCATAATTCAACAAATAATTTGCTTATCATTATCAATAATAATCAATAAGTAATGAGGTCTTATTAGTCACTCTGTTGATTATCTAATCAATGACATTGTTGGATCGGTTTTTTTTCAAAATAAGATAGGTGTATTGGCAGGTGTTTATATACATAATAAAAAGAATAAATAGAGAAGTAAAAATAAGAAATGAAATAAGATCAATACAACAATTGTCCAACCATAAAAACAATTGTATTTTTAACTTATCCTAAATTAGAACTTATTAAGCAAAATACAATAATAATAAGAGGGATCGTAAAAAAAACGGATAACCAGCGCATTTCACGTACAACACCAAAAATAATACCAACAATACAAATAAAAAATATAATAGGCATCATTTCTGAGTAATGATCATGACAATAGTTCATTAATAAATTAATCCACGAGTGATCGTTTTGCATATGAAAATTTCAACCAATAAAAATAAATTTAAATTAAGATAGTGATAAATTACTATCATTAACAAATAAAACAAGTGTCGTATTATAAATATCAATCATCGCGCACAAAGATATTAAAACACTTCACATTTTAAATAGAGACAATATTAGCAAATAAAAATAACAATCTAAGTTAAATTTACAATAATATAAATTGAATAATGTTAAATACAGATAATCCATTCAAATAAACCCAATATCATTATTAATATCACCTTAGTTAAATGAAATAATAATTTCATTTAATTTCAAATAAAGAAAATTAATTTCACAAAGTGATAATAAAAGTAATAAAGAATAAATAAAATAGAGTTTTAAACATCAAATAATTACCTTTAGGTCATTCATTTATTTGGAATTAACTCTATATTTCATTTTAATTACTATTAGCTAAAAACATTCAAATCCCAAGAAAAAAACACTACAATTACAATAGTATTTTTATTGAGGGCACTATGTCTACTGCAACAAATCTGAATGAACTACAGGAACAAGTTCGCTCCCGCTATAATGGATTAAGTAAAAGGCTACAGCAGGTTGCACATTATCTACTTGATAATAAAAACAGTGTGGCATTTGATACAATTGCGATCCTTGCAGATAAAGCAAATGTTCCTCCATCGACATTAATTCGTTTTGCCAACGCATTTCATTTCAATGGCTTTAATGAAATGAAACAATTATTTCAAAATCATCTGATGAATGAAATGGTAAACGAAAATGAAAATTTAACTTATAAACAAAAATATAAAGAGGAGCCTCCTAATCTGAATGAGCCTGCCTATATTTTGCAAGAATTTGCGCAAGCAAATAGCCATTCATTGCAACAATTGGCAAATCAGACTCACAGAGAAATGTTAAATAAAACATTACAATTACTGGAACACGCTGAAACAATTTATATTTGTGGCTTTCATCACTCATTCAGTGCTGCAAGTTATTTTTTTCATGCTCTCTCGCATATCCCTTGTGAGACTGTTTTTGTTAACAGTTTAGGTGGGATGTACAAAGAGCAATTGAGAAATATTACACATCGTGATGTGCTCTTTGGCATCCACTTCCACCCGTATTCAGATGAAATGCAAAAAATGTGTGAAATGGCGACTTACAAAGAAGCAAAACAGATTATTGTTACTGATAGTCCAATTAGCCCATTAGCGAGTCTAAGCGATGTTTGTTTAACAGTTAAAGAAGCTCAAATAAAAACCTTTCGTTCTCAAACGTCAACAATGTGTTTACTACAAGCAATTTCCGTCGCTTTTGCTTTTAGAAAAAAACGTTAATTATTTTTACCTCAAACTGCATCTTAATTAAGGTGCAGTTTTTTATAGAATAAATAATTTTTAAAATGCTATTTAATTGAATATAACATAAACTATTAACCAAATAATAAATATCTTAATATTTTATTTAAAACTATTTTTAAGAGTAAATACAGAATATTTTATTTGTGATGAGAAAAGCAATCATTTAGCATTAATTCATACCATTACTGCTTATTAAAGGTTTAAATTAAATGCTATTTAAAAAATTATTTTTAATTGTTTTCTTATTTCCAACTCTCTCCTATTCAAACACGCATTCAATAAAAGAAAATAAAGAAGAACCAATAATCGTCAACATTCCAAGCATTTCATTAGGCGAAAAAAGTAAAGCATCTGGTAACGGTTCAATTGCAATAGGAACAAATAGCCAAGCTAAAAATACACATTCAGTTGCTATAGGCGCTAATTCATTAGCAACTGAAGAAAATACAGTGTCATTTGGTAATATTGAAAATAATCATACTTCTCGATTAGTCAATATTAGTGATGGTAAAAATAATACAGATGCAGTAAATCTTATTCAAACTAAGAAATTGGTAGATAAAAATAGAATAACAACAACTAATGCCATCAATCAATTAAAAAGAACTGTCAGTACAGATATCAGTGATCTCAAAACCCATGTTAATGATTTTGATCATTATTACAGGAAAAGACAGGCTGAAATTACAGATTCAATTGCAAATTTAGACAAAGTAATTATTGCGTTAGAGAAGAAAGTATTTGCTGGCATTGCTTCATCTGTTGCAATGACTAGCATTCCTTATCTTACTCATCACACCTTAAGTGGCGGGATCGGTATTAGTAATTATCGAACAGGCACAGCATTTGCTGGAGGTGTACAATATAAACCGAATAACGATATTGCATTTCGATTAAACTCCTCCATTAATAGTGAAAAAGAAATTATTATTGGTGGTGGATTAGCTTATGGTTGGTAATCGATCGCCTTTTTTATAATCAGATTATTATTAAAAAATGGCTTTATAATTAAAGCGGTAATATCTAAATAATATTACTGCTTGTTTATAAAGAATGTAATTATCAATTTAATAAAATAAGTCATTCAAAGAGAGATTGATAAGTTTAACTTTAGTATCTCTAATATATTTTTTGTAATATAGCCTATTTTTTATATACTAGGATTATAAGCTAGAGAAAAAAGGAATAAAAAATGAATTATATATTTCAAAAAATGACCGCTAAAGATATTAATGCAGTTGCACTATTATTACAGGCAAATTCCGAATCTCAGCAAGGTGGATTATATGGCGAATACCCTCTAAATAAAGTTGAGGCAATGTATCAAAGTAGCACTAACGCCATCATTGCACTTTACCAAGGAAATGTTGTGGCTGTTGTTTTTAGCTTTCCTGTTACCTCTTTTTCGATCCCTCCAATTGCTCAAGCTATAAATCAACATTTTCCAGAAATAACACAAAATAATTGGTTTTACGGTCCTGTTTGTATAGATAAATCGCACCGTGGAAAATCCCTATTAAAAGATCTCTACCAGCAGATCTGTTCTTTACATGGCGGGCATCCTATTGCATTTGTGAATAGTGAAAATATTCGATCACTAAAAGCACATCAAAAATTAGGTATGGAGATCGTTAAAAATTTTGAGTTTAAAGGCACATCTTGGTGGGTCATTAAAGGACAATGAAAACAAACGAAAGAAAAATACTTACACTTTCTGTTATTCAGCTTTATGGCTAAAAATGGAGGCTTTTAAGTATTTTTGCTACCGCCATCACAAAACAAACAATAACCATATAAATCAACAAGATAAATAAAACAATAAAAAGTTAATCTATTCTTAACAATATTCCAACTCCTATTTTGGCAGTCAAATTGCTTACAATTTGACATCATTCTGTGATCTCCCTTTCAATTCTTGATCTTTCGTTAACTTACTTTTTGATCTTATACAAAAGTATAAATAAGATAAAAGACACCAATTCGAAAGTAAACGTAAAATAGGAGGAAGCAATGACTGTTTCCCGCAGAACTTTTATCAAAGGACTCGCAGCCAGCGGTGCAGCAATGACTGTTTCTACCCCTGTTATTGCTAATTCAGGATATTCAGCTTCTAACACGCGATCGCGTCCAGAGAATGCCCCTAATCTATTAATTGTTTTCCCAGATGAAATGCGTGCTCATGCATTACAGTTTATGGGGGAAGATCCTTCAATTACACCTAATTTGAATAAATTTGCGAAGCAAGCCAAAGTAATGACGCAGATGGCTTCAAACTACCCTCTTTGTTCTCCATTCCGTGGCATGTTTATGACAGGTCAATACCCTGTTCGTAATGGTATTACAGGAAATGCTCACGATTATGGTGGCAAAGTAGGTATTGATTTATCTCCTTATGCAAAATGTTGGTCTGATGTTTTAAAATCTCTCGATTACAGTACTGGTTATATTGGTAAATGGCACCTTGATGCGCCTTACGAACCATTTATTGAAAGTTACAACAATCCAATGGAAGGTCGTTATTGGAATGAATGGGCTGCACCAGATAGACGCCATGGTTTTGATTTTTGGTATTCTTATGGCACCTACGATTTACATTTAAAACCAATGTATTGGGCAAACGATACACCTCGTGATAAACCAATTTACATTGATCAATGGGGGCCTGAACATGAAGCTGATATGGCAATCAAGTTCCTCAAAAATGAAAACAATCAATTTAGAGATAATTCAAAACCATTTGCATTAGTGGTTTCAATGAATCCACCTCATTCACCTTATGATCAAGTACCGAAAAAATACCTCGATGCTTATCAAGGTAAGACGTCAAAAGAGCTAAATACACGCCCTAATGTACAGTGGGATACTGAATATCAAGAAGGCTATGGTCCTCAATATTTCAAAGAATATATGGCGATGGTCAACGGTGTTGATGAGCAATTTGGTCGCATCGTAGATGAATTAGAAAAACAAGGTCTTGCAGATAATACTCTCGTTGTTTTCTTCTCTGATCATGGTAGTTGCTTAGGGGCAAATGGACAGGCAACAAAAAATAATCCTTATGAAGAATCCATGCGTGTTCCTATGATGTTTCGTTTACCGGGTAAAATTAAACCTGGTTCTGACGATGCATTAATGTCAGCACCTGATATTTATCCGACTATCTTAGGGCTACTTGGTTTATCAGAATGGATCCCTGATTCAGTAGAAGGTACTGATCTTGCAGATAGAGTTGTCACAGGCAAAGGCGACACAGCAAACTCTCAGCTATATCTCTTTATTCCTTATGGTGAACCTTCATTTGGTAAACGAGGTGTAAGAACCAAAACTCATACTTTGGTTATAGATAGACAAGATGGGCAACCATTGAAATATACTTTATATGACAATGTGAACGATCCATATCAAATGAAAAACATTGCCAAAGATAATATGCCTTTAATTGAGAAATTAATTAAAGAAGAATTAACCCCTTGGTTGGAAAAAACAGGAGATTCTTGGCGCGCCACTGAATTCATTACGGCAACAACCAATAAATTAAATAAAACAATATCGACATGTAAAGAAAAATAATAAAAATATCTGCGCCATAATTTTATGGCGCTATATATAAACCCAATTCGCTGATATAAAAAATCCTTTTAATAAAATAAAAGGAAAGATGTCCTACACCTAAAAATTGACACAAATAAAAGCGAATAAAGAATTGGATATATACCATGAACAAACTTCGTATTGCTCTTTTCTTACCTCTTCTTGGCTTAGGTTTCACTTCTTTTCATTCTCAAGCAGCTAATGTCAACGCCATGTTTTCTTGGGAAACGGCAGATTACGACACACCAAATAACTATGCTGGTTATCGTGTAGATTTTAATATTAATCCAGATAAGTCTAACTGGTATTTCGATGTTGGTTTTCGTCAACGTGAGCATGACAATAAGAATCGCTATCAGCGTTATGATTTACAGGGTAGCTATCGTTTTAAATTAAATAATGGTTGGATCCAACCCGGTTTAAAAGTACGTCAAGATCTGACTAACTATGATAATGGTAGCCGCTTAACTATTGATTTTTATGAATCAAAAACCAATTACCAATTTCCAATTAATAAAGATTGGGTTTTAACGGGTAGCGTTTTATTTGGCTTACAAAAGAAAGAAGACAAACGCAGTAATGGCATCACAAATACGGATTACTTAGGCTGGGAAATTGAACCTGGTCTACGTTATTTTGTCACTCCTAATATTAATACAACTGTGGCTTATTTTGATGGTGGTAAACAAGCAATACGACATGAAGAATACGACACAAAAGAAACAAACCATAATCAACAATTACGTATGTATGTAAACTGGACGACTCCAATAGGATTAATTGTTTCTCCATCAATGCGTAAATCTATTTTCGGGAAAATAGAAGATAGAACAAATAAAGGCGTTTATATCGAAAAAGATATGACACGTTATACCTTACAAATGGCTTATCAAATATCACCTCAATGGCGAGTCATGACGGAATATTATAATGAACGAGTTGAAAATAAAAACGATGGTAGTAAATCAACTCAGGATTATTTCAAAGTTTCATTCCGAGCAACATTCTAATAATTAAAACCATATAATTGTTCATGGAGTTATATTGTGAAAAATAAAAAAATGTTATTTTTGAGCACTGCTATTTTTTCAGCTATTTATGGTTCAGCATGGGCGGCAGAATGTGATCCTACTTTAAATATCTGTGAAACTGTGAATATTAATGACGGGAATACGGCTCAAATAAATAAAGATGTTACTGTTTCTCAAGGTGATGGTGTTGTATTTAATGGATCATCAACAGAATACAAAGCTCAAGCAATTACAAAAAATATTACTGTTACTGGTGATGGAGCCAGCGCCATCAAAATAAATCATGGGGCTTCTTTTAGCAGTAATATCAACTTAAATGGCGCTAATGTGTCCAGTGAAAATGGTACAGCCATATTGGTTGAAGGTGACTTCCCTAAACGAGGCACAGGAGTTTATATCAGAGACGGTGCCATTATTCGTGGAAAAACCGCAGCTATTGATTTTAGAACACTGAAAACAGGTTTTAGAAGTGATGTAAATGGTGAGATCCATGGTGATATTTTAGGAAATGGCCATGCAGATACTAAAATAAATTTCGCTTATCAAGGTGGAGCTCAAAATGCTCTATTTGATGGATATAAAATTACAGGTGTACCCTTAATTGAAAACCACGGTAATTTAACTATCCAAGGAAAAGATAGAACGATCCACTGGGAAGGTAATTTCATGAATAAGGAAAATAGCCAGCTAATTTTCCGACTTGATGATAATACCAATACTGATGAAACTATTCTTCATGTTGACGGTGATGTCACCTTTAAAAAAGGTAGTCAAGCCAAGCTAGATTTTAAAGGCACCAGTGTCGATAACATCATAAATAAAGATATTGTTTTAATTTCTTCCAACTCAGCAATTAAAGATGAAGCTGGGATTACGGTTACCGATGCAAATGCTATTGCACCCGATGTTTCTCCTTTATTAGAAAAAACAGATTCATGGCTAGAAACTACACCACCTAATATTAGCGGTGGTGTTAGTGGTAACCAACTAGTTGCGCGTTATGGTATTAGCTACGAAGGTGGTAATAACTTTATTAGTGCTGCCGAACGCGGTGGTGTCAGTGAAAATGGATTAGCTACAGCTAGCTTTGTTATTCCTACTGTACTAAATGAATTTAATAATACGCGTAGCCAAGTTTCAGATGAAGCACTGAGTCTATTAGTCGCAGCTGGAAATGACGATAATAATATTGCTGCATTATCGAATGATTTAGCCCCTATAGCTGATGGTAGTGATATTCAAGCGGGATTAATCATGGTTGAAGATATGCGCAATAATATTGCTCATCGCTATTTACGCTATGATAACCAATTACCTATTGAAGAAAGAGAAGCTGGCTGGAATAGCTGGGCTAATGTACTGTACGGTTATGGTACACAAAGCAATCAAGGTGGAGTTAACGGTTACAACACTTACCGCACAGGCATTCAAATCGGTACTGATTACGAAATTAATCAAGATGCTCTTATCGGTGTTTCTTTTGCTTATAACTACGCAAAAGCTGATGCCAAACAACGTAACGCAAGTAAAGAAATTAACCATTTTGAATTTATGCCTTACACCGGTTGGTATAGTGACACATTATTCCTAAACGGTAATTTAAATATTGGTTATTACACTGTCGATAGCGAACGAGATATCGGTGGTAATACTGGATGGGAAGGAAATACCAAAGCAAAAGGCAACTATTCTGGTGTGCAATTAGGTTATCAAATTAACGCTGGAACCTATTTTGATTTTGATTTCATCCATATTAAACCAATGCTGACTTACCAATATCAATGGCTAAATATTGATTCATGGGAAGAAACAGGCTCTGCATTATCTATGCGAACTTATGGTCAACGCTATGCTGTTAATCAATTAGGTGGTTCAGTTGCTTTATGGAATAGCTATCAAACCGCTTATGGCAAATTAACGCCATCCCTTAATCTGCGTTATTTCAAAGATATTGCAGGTGACAATAATATTAATCAACGTCATAGCCTCACTTATTTTAATACTGGAGGAAGTACCTTCGATATTAAAGGAAATCGTGTTGGTGGCGACATTATTAGTGCTGAATTAGGGGCAAATCTCGATATTACCCAATCGTTAAATTTAGGCACAACAATGGGATATCAGCGTTATGACAAATTCAATGAAGGACGCATTGGCTTCACCGTTAGCCAACGTTTCTAAGGAGAAAAATAATGCCGATATTTCGCTTTACTGCACTTGCTGTGACACTGGGGTTATTATCAGCCCCTTATAACGCACTTGCAGCTACCAGCAATCCTGCATTTGATCCTAAAAATCTGATGCAGTCAGAAATCTATCACTTTGCGCAAAGTAACCCATTAGCGGACTTTTCATCAGATAAAAACTCAACACTGACGTTATCTGATAAGCGTAGTGTTATGGGAAGCCAATCCCTTTTGTGGAAATGGAAAGGTGGCAGCAGTTTTACTTTGCATAAAAAACTTATTGTCCCAACAGATAAAGAAGCGTCTAAAGCATGGGGACGTGCATCAACACCTGTTTTATCATTTTGGCTTTATAATGAAAAACCCATTGATGGCTATCTTACTATCGATTTTGGAGAGAAGCTGAATTCAACGAGCGAAGCGCAAGCGGGTTTTAAAGTAAAACTAAATTTCACTGGCTGGCGTGCTATTGGGATCTCTTTAAATAACGATCTTGAAAATCGAGAGATGACCTTAAATACAATGAATACCTCTTCTGATGGTACTCAAGACAGTATTGGCCGCTCTTTAGGTGCTAATGTCGATAGCATTCGATTTAAAGCGCCATCAAATGTAGGTCAGGGTGAAATCTATATCGATCGTATTATGTTTTCTATCGATGATGCTCGCTATCAATGGTCTGATTATCAAGTTAAAACACGCTTATCAGAGCCTGAGATCCAATTTCATAACGTGCAACCTCAGTTACCAGTGACACCTGAAAACTTAGCGGCGATTGATCTTATTCGCCAACGCTTGATTAATGAATTTGTCGGTGGTGAAAAAGAGACAAATCTCGCGTTAGAAGAAAATATTAGTAAATTAAAAAGTGACTTTGATGCACTCAATATTCGTACTTTAGCGGATGGTGGAATACAAGGGCGACATCTGATCACGGATAAACAAACTATTATTTATCAGCCAGAAAACCTTAATACTCAAGATAAGCCACTTTTTGATAATTATGTCATTCTTGGTAACTACACAACATTAATGTTTAATATCAGCCGTGCTTATGTTCTTGAAAAAGATCCCACGCAAAAGGCGCAACTAAAGCAGATGTACTTATTAATGACAAAGCATTTATTAGATCAAGGCTTTGTTAAAGGGAGTGCTTTAGTGACAACCCATCACTGGGGATACAGTTCTCGTTGGTGGTACATTTCTACACTATTAATGTCTGATGCCTTAAAAGAAGCAAATCTACAAACTCAAGTTTATGATTCATTACTGTGGTATTCACGAGAGTTTAAAAGTAGTTTTGATATGAAGGTAGGAGCAGATAGTTCAGACTTAGACTATTTCAACACCTTATCTCGTCAGCACTTAGCTTTATTACTACTAGAGCCTGATGATCAAAAGCGCATCAACTTAGTTAATACTTTCAGTCATTACATCACAGGGGCGTTAACTCAGGTACCACCAGGCGGTAAAGATGGTTTACGTCCTGATGGCACAGCGTGGCGCCATGAAGGTAACTATCCAGGTTACTCTTTCCCTGCCTTTAAAAATGCCTCTCAGCTCATTTATTTACTACGTGGCACACCATTTTCAGTGGGGGAAAGCGGTTGGAATAACCTGAAAAAAGCAATGGTCTCAGCGTGGATTTACAGTAACCCTGAAGTTGGATTACCTCTTGCTGGGCGACATCCCTTTAACTCACCTTCGTTAAAATCCGTCGCACAAGGCTACTACTGGCTTGCAATGTCTGCAAAACCATCTCCAGATAAAACACTCGCTTCTATTTATCTTGCTATTAGTGATAAAACTCAAAGTGAATCGAATGCTATTTTTGGGGAAACTATTGCGCCAGCTGCTTTACCTCAAGGCTTCTATTCCTTTAATGGCGGGGCTTTTGGTATTCATCGCTGGCAAGATAAAATGGTGACACTGAAAGCTTATAATACCAATGTTTGGTCATCGGAAATTTATAACAAAGATAACCGCTATGGTCGTTATCAAAGTCATGGTGTCGCTCAAATAGTGAGTAATGGTTCGCAGCTTTCACAGGGCTATCAGCAAGAAGGTTGGGATTGGAATAGGATGCCAGGGGCAACCACAATTCATCTTCCTCTTAAAGAATTAGACAGCCCTAAACCTCATACATTAATGCAACGTGGCGAGCGTGGATTTAGCGGAACGTCAGCCCTTGAAGGTCAATATGGCATGATGGCATTCGATCTGATTTATCCTGCTAATCTTGAACGTTTTGATCCTAATTTTACTGCGAAAAAAAGTGTATTAGCCGCTAATAACCACTTAATTTTTATCGGTAGCAATATAAATAGTAGTGATAAGAATAAAGATGTTGAAACAACCTTATTTCAACATGCCATAACGCCATCATTAAATACCATTTGGATTAATGGGCAAAAAGTTGAAGCATTTCCTTATCAAGCAACACTAAAACAAGGTGATTGGTTAATTGATAGCAACGGTAATGGTTATTTAATTACTCAAGCTGAAAAAGTGAATATCAGTCGTCAACACCAGACTTCGGCTGAAAATAAAAATCGTCAATCAACAGAAGGAAACTTCAGTTCAGCGTGGATTGATCACAGTGTTCAACCTAAAGATTCTAGTTATGAGTATATGGTCTTTTTAGATGCGACTCCTGAAAAAATGGAAGAGATGGCTAAAAAATTCCGTGAAAATAATGGGTTATATCAGGTTCTTCGTAAAGATAAAGATGTTCATATTATTTACGATAAACTCAGCAACGTGACGGGATACGCCTTTTATCAATCTGCCTCAATCGAAGATAAATGGATCAAAAAGGTTGATAAACCTGCGATTGTGATGACCCATCATCAAGGAAATACACTTACTGTTAGTGCTGTTACACCGGATTTAAACATGACACGTCAGAAAGCAGCAACTACCGTTACTATCAATGTCATCATCAACGGGAAATGGCAACCTAATGATAAAAATAGTGACGTAAAATATAACGTTTCAGGTGATAACACTGAACTAACGTTTACCAGTTACTTTGGTATTCCACAAGAAATCAAACTTTCACCTCTCTCTTGATATCACTAAAAGGAACGCACTTGCGTTCCTTTTTTATTTGCAGGAAATCTGATTATGCTAATAAAAAACCCTTTAGCACATGCAATAGCATTAAGCTTATGTTTATCATTACCCGCACAGGCATTACCTTCTCTTTCCCATGAAACTTTCGGTGATATTTATCTCTTTGAGAGTGAAATACCTAATACCCTCACCACTTCAGATAATAATCAATTATCACTGAGCAAGCAGCATGCTAAAGATGGTGAACAATCACTCAAATGGCAATATCAACCACAAACAACATTAACACTAAATAATATTGTTAATTACCAAGATGATAAAAATACAGCGATACCACTCACTTTTATGATGTGGATTTATAACGAGAAACCTCAATCTTCCCCATTAACATTTACATTTAAACAAAATAATAAAATTGCATTAAGTTTCGATACTCAACTTGATTTTACGGGATGGAGAGGTATTGCAGTTCCTTTTCGTGATATGCAAGGCACTGCAACAGGTCAATTTGATCAATTAGTGATAGCAGCTCCAAATCAGGCAGGAACTCTCTTTTTTGATCAAATTATTATGAGTGTACCTTTAGATAATCGTTGGGCAGTTCCTGACTATCAAACACCGTACGTAAATAATGCAGTAAATACCATGGTCAGTAAAAACTGGAGTGCTTTACTGATGTACGATCAGATGTTTAAAGCGCATTATCCAACTCTAAATTTCGATACCGAATTTCATGACGATCAATCTGAGATGGCATCAATTTACCAGCGTTTTGAGTATTATCAGGGAATTAGTAGCGAGAAAAAAATCACCTCTGACATGCTAAATAAAAATTTAGCGCTCTGGGAAAAATTAGAATTAACACAACACGCTGATGGTTCAATAACAGGAAAAGCACTAGATCATCCTAACCGGCAAAACTTTATGAAAGTCGAAGGTGTATTTAGTGATGAGACAAAACAAGCATTGCTTGATGCTAATATGCTAAGAGATGTGGGTAAAACACTTCTTCAAACTGCGATTTACTTACGTAGTAATTCCTTATCAGCAACCGATCGAAAAAAATTAGAAGATCTCTATTTATTAGGAACTCGTTACGTTCTTGAACAAGGTTTTACACGAGGTAGTGGTTATCAAATTATTACTCATGTTGGCTATCAAACCAGAGAGCTTTTTGATGCATGGTTTATTGGTCGTCATATTCTCGCAAAAAACAACCTGTTAGCCCCTACTCAACAAGCAATGATGTGGTACAACGCCACTGGCCGAATTTTCGAAAAAGATGATGAAATCATTGATGCAAACGTTGATATTCTCAACACTCAATTACAGTGGATGATAAAAAGCTTACTGATGTTGCCAGATTATCAACAACGCCAACAAGCTTTAGCACAACTGCAAAGCTGGCTCAATAAAACCATACTAAGTTCAAAAGGCATTGCCGGTGGTTTTAAATCCGATGGTTCTATCTTTCATCATTCACAACATTATCCTGCCTACGCTAAAGACGCATTTGGAGGTTTAGCACCGAGTGTTTATGCATTAAGTGACTCGCCTTTTCGCTTATCAATTTCAGCACATGAGCGTTTAAAAGATGTTCTGTTAAAAATGCGGATATACACTAAAGAGACACAAATTCCGGTGGTATTAAGTGGCCGCCATCCCACTGGATTACATAAAATTGGGATCGAGCCATTTAAATGGATGGCATTAGCAGGAACTCCTGATGGTAAACAGAAACTAGATCCCACATTATCCGCTGCTTATGCAAAATTAGATAACAAAGCATATTTTGAAGGTATTAAGGCTGAAAATGAACCTGTTGGTGCATGGGCAATGAATTACGCATCAATGGCAATACAACGCAGAGCATCAGCCCAGTCACCACAACAAAGCTGGCTTGCAATTGCTCGTGGTTTTAGTCGCTATCTTGTTGGTAATGAAAGCTATGAAAATAACAATCGTTATGGACGCTATTTGCAATATGGGCAATTGGAAATTATTCCTGCTGATTTAACTCAGTCTGGATTTAGCCATGCTGGATGGGATTGGAATCGATATCCGGGAACAACCACAATCCATCTTCCATATAACGAACTTGAGGCAAAACTGAATCAATTACCTAGTGCGGGTATTGAAGAAATGCTGCTTTCAACTGAGAGTTATTCTGGTGCCAATACATTAAATAACAACAGTATGTTTGCTATGAAATTACATGGCCACAGTAAGTATCAACAGCAGAGCTTGAAAGCAAATAAATCCTATTTCTTATTTGATAATAGAGTGATCGCTTTAGGCTCAGGTATTGAAAATGATGATAAGCAACATTCGACAGAAACAACACTATTCCAGTTCGCTGTTCCTAAATTACAATCAGTGATAATTAATGGCAAAGAGATTAATCAATTAGGTACTCAGTTAACTTTAAATAATGCAGATACTTTAATTGATCCTGCTGGTAATTTATACAAGCTGACTAAAGGACAGACCGTAGAGTTTAGTTATCAAAAACAACTCTCACTTGATGATAGAAATTCAAAATCAACAGAACAATTATTTGCAACAGCTGTTATTTCTCATGGTAAGGCACCGAGTAATGCAAATTATGAATATGCAATAGCTATCGAGGCACAAAATAATAAAGCTCCCGAATACACAGTATTACAACATAATGATCAGCTCCATGCGGTAAAAGATAAAATAACCCAAGAAGAGGGATATGCTTTTTTTGAAGCCACTAAGTTGAAGTCAGCGGATGCAACATTATTATCCAGTGATGCGCCTGTTATGATCATGGCTAAAATACAAAATCATCAATTAACATTAAGTATTGTTAATCCTGATTTAAATTTATATCAAGGTAGAGAAAAAGATCAATTTGATGATAAAGGTGATCAAATCGAAGTTAGTGTTTATTCTCGTCATTGGCTTACAGCAGAATCGCAATCAACAAATAGTACTATTACCGTAAAAGGAATATGGAAATTAACGACACCTCAACCCGGTGTTATTATTAAGCACCACAATAACAACACTCTTATTACGACAACAACCATACAGGCAACACCTACTATTATTAATTTAGTTAAGTAAATTTCGTAACTTTTAAACTAAAGAGTCTCGACATAAAAATATCGAGACTCTTTTTTTATTAAAAATAAGTTAACGAATTAATTAACTATTTAAAAAAGAAAAAACAAATCGATAGCTTTATTATTGAGAATAAATGTGTTGTGCTCAATGATTATTTTGTTATTCTCTGCGCGGGTGCTTGGATCAATCTGGTTCAAGCACTTTGCAATCACCAGAAAGAGAAAAGCCCCGGAAAATATATTCATATTAACCGAGGCGGACTCAAACCCTAACAATTTGATTCTGCCTCCTTATAAAGGAGCTGTCAAGAAGATGAACAAATATTCTCTGATTAGTGTGATTGTTATTAGTATAAATATCACGATATTACTGATAACTTTATTCTATAATAATCCAATCGAGAATTTCACTATTAATAGTGAGTATATAAATGTTCAGGTTAGGTTTATCAATAATAAACACTAACCTTGTGGGGGAGCACTCCCCCGAAGTTTTCTCATTAATTGATTACGGTTTAATCTAAGCACCCAAATTTAAAATAAGAGATAACAAATTATTGTTACCTCTTATTTTATTAGCTATCAAAATTAACGAATTAATTAATTATTTAAAAAAGAAAAAACAAATCGATAGCTTTATTATTGAGAATAAATGTGTTGTGCACAATGATTATTTTGTTATTCTCTGCGCGGGTGCTTGGATCAATCTGGTTCAAGCACTTTGCAAGCACCAGAAAGAGAAAAGCCCCGATTACGTTATTAAACATTAATCGAGGCCAAATCATACCCAACAATTTGATTTTGCCTCTATCTTTATCGGAGTGCAAGAGGAAATGAAAAAATATTCTTTAATCGGACTAATGATCGTGACGATGATAATATCAAATCACGTATTATTAGAGAGTAAATATCTTATTTATTCATACCAACTACTGAATATTTAACCATTCAGATTAATATAATTATTATTTTATATTAATCTTGTGGGGGAGCGATCCCCCACAGTTTTCTTTTTCAATAGTTGTGTATTTATCTAAGCACCCGAATTTACAATAAAAGGTAACAGATTACCGTAACTTCTTATTTTATAACCCATCCCAATTAACGAATTAATTAACTATTAAAAAAAGAAAAAACAAATCGATAGCTTTATTATTGAGAATAAATGTGTTGTGCTCAATGATTATTTTATTATTCTCTGCGCGGGTGCTTGGATCAATCTGGTTCAAGCATTTTGCAAGCACCAGAAAGAGAAAAGCCCCGGTAAATATATTGTATATTCACCGAGGCGGACTCAAACATAGACAATTTGATTCTGCCTCCATTTTTATCGGAGTGCAAGAGGAAATGAAAAAATATTCTTTAATCGGACTAATGATCGTGACGATGATAATATCAAATCACGTATTATTAGAGAGTAAATATCTTATTTATTCATACAAAACAATGAATATTTAACCATTCAGATTAATATAATTATTATTTTATATTAATCTTGTGGGGGAGACCCCCCCCACAGTTTCCTTCTTCAATAATTGTGTATTTATCTAAGCACCCAAATTTAAAATAAGAGATAACAAATTATTATTACCTCTTATTATATTAAAAATAAAAAAGCCGACCTTATTTTTGGTCGGCATCCTAGAT
Source organism: Proteus sp. ZN5 (assembly GCF_011046025.1). Classification (GTDB taxonomy): domain Bacteria; phylum Pseudomonadota; class Gammaproteobacteria; order Enterobacterales; family Enterobacteriaceae; genus Proteus. Next base: position 1,761,624 of record NZ_CP047639.1, on the reverse strand, counting down.
AGGAAAATATTGTGCGGAAGGCATGTAAAGCGCAAGAAAAACAACAAAGCGTCAATATCAAAGCTATAGCAATTTTACAAAAGATTTAAAACTTCACTTCCTGCTAATAAATAAGCGCCAGCACCATAATCCATATTATGTTCGAACTTCACTTCACGAGGGTTAAATGCAGGAAGTTGAACCCAACCTATCATGCCATTGTCATGAATACAGGTTTGTAATGCTGACCATGCTCTATTTAATGCAGGGAAATACACATCTTTCTCTAATACTCCCTGATTAATTCCCCATGCTAGCCCATAACAAAATAGCGCTGTTGCTGAACTTTCTGGTGCAGGAAAATTATCAGGATCGAGTAAACTGGTGCGCCAAAAACCATCTTCATGTTGATAATCTAGGATGGAGGTCGCTAATTCTTTGAATAATGCAATATAACGTTCACGACCATGATAATCATCAGGCATATATTTTAAGATACGCGGTATCGAAGCTAAAACCCAACCAATACCACGGCTCCAAAATACTTTTTCACCATTAGCTTCTCGTAATTCATTGCCTTGGCCATCAGGAATATAGCGATGATCACGGAAGATAAGCCCTGTTTCAGGATCACGTAAATGGTCAATAGCATCCCAATAAGCTGTGTGCATATAATCTAAATAACGTCGCTCATTAGTGATTTCAGCTAATGCAGCAAATCCTGGAGGCGCCATAAAAAGCGCATCACACCACCACCAATCTTCACGGCCAGGCTTTGGCTCATTGAGCATGATATCAAATGCTTTGATTGTTGGTTCAATCACTTCAGATTGTTCAAAAAGAGGGCTAATGGCGAGATAAGCTTGTGCACAAACATGATCATCAGCAAAACGAGCATTAGGACCTGTTCTAAATCCTGTATGTAATGTGTAATTCAATATGCCATTAAGATATTCTTCATCTTGTGTAGCTTGCCATGCTGCACTTACACAACTCCATAAAACACCACGTTCCCAATCCGTGTCTTTAATAAAACGGGTTTTACCACTACGGCGACGAACACTGCGAACTTGATTAGCCGATTGATAACGATACACTCGCTTCATGTTTTGTAATACAAGCTCTCTTTGCAAAGTCTCTGTATTAGCGTGTTCCATCCTATTTCTCCATGAAATTAACGAGCTAACCAACCACCATCAACGGCAATGGTGTATCCATTAACATAGTCACTGGCTTTAGAGGCTAAGAAAATCGCAGGACCTGCAACATCTTCAGGAGTTCCCCAACGTCCAGCAGGAATACGCTCTACAATGGCGGCATTACGTGCATCATCAGCACGCAGAGCAGCCGTGTTATCTGTTGCCATATAGCCCGGAGCAATTGCATTTACATTGATATTGTACTGAGAGAGTTCAGTCGCCAATGCGCGAGTTAATCCCATTACTGCGGATTTACTTGCGGTGTAAGAAGGCACACGAATACCACCTTGATAAGAGAGCATAGAAGCAATATTAATTATCTTGCCTCCCTCTCCTTGCTTCACAAATTGGCGAGCCACTTTTTGGGATAAAAAGAATAGTGTTTTCTGGTTAATATCAATCACATCATCCCAATCTTTTTCACCAAACTCCAAAAGATCTTCTCGACGAATAATACCGGCATTATTTACTAAAATATCAATACGCCCCATGACAGAAATTGCTTCATCCACCAGCGCTTGTAATCCATCTTGTTTCATTAGATTTTGCGTAATGTAATGAAAACGGCGTCCCAATGCCTCTACTTGTTGGCGAGTTTCTGGTGCATCTTGAATTCCAACGCCCACAATATCTGCACCCGCTTTGGCTAAACCAATAGCCATGCCTTGGCCTAACCCGGTATTACAGCCTGTAACAATAGCAACCTTGCCATTTAAATCGAATAAATTCATAACAATAACCTCTTAGGTGTGGCTTGATAGCCACACCTTTTTATATGTAGGGTAAGAAGAAAATATAACTATTTATGGTTATTTCAGATCTTTCATTGCCACATGATCCATATCGTGGAAGACCTGATTTTCACCGACCATTCCCCAAATAAAGGTATAAGATGCTGAGCCCACACCGGAGTGAATTGACCAACTAGGGCTTATCACTGCTTGCTCGTTACGAACAACCAAATGACGAGTTTCCGTTGGTTCTCCCATATAATGGAAAACCACATTGTCATCTTTCATATCAAAATAGAGATACACTTCCATACGGCGTTCATGTGTATGGCAAGGCATGGTATTCCATAAGCTGCCCGGTTCAAGAACCGTCATACCCATAGATAATTGACATGTTGGCAAAACTGAAGGGTGTAAGAATTTATAAATAGTACGAACGTTACAGTTTTCTGCATTACCAATTTTTTCTGGTGATGCTTGTTGCTGCGTTATTTTGCGTGTTGGGTAAGTATGATGGGCTGGTGCACAGTTCATATAAAAACGAGCCGGCGTTTCTACACTGTCACTGGTAAATTCAACACTTTTAGCGCCCATTCCGATATAAATTGCTTCACGAGGGCCAATGTCAAAGACATCACCATCAACAACCACTTTACCCGCACCGCCAATATTAATGGCACCTAACTCACGTCTTTCTAAAAAGAAATCAACGCCTAAGGCTTTACCCGCCATTAATGCTAAAGGCTGTGTTGTAGGAACAATACCGCCAACAATAATGCGATCTATATGGCTATAAGTGAGATTCATTTCCCCTTCACAGAATAGGTTTTCAATCAGGAACTCCTTGCGGAGTCCTTCTGTATCAAGCCTTTTAGCATGTTCACTATGAATTGGCTGACGAATTTCCATTATAAATACCTCATTTTTACTGATGGGTGCATAACTGAAAAGCTACACATTTTCCCCGGATACAGAGTAAATATGATTTCCTCTGATGAATGTATCGGTGAGATGAAAACATTCATCCACCACAGCAAAGCTGGCTTGTCGCCCAACTTTGATATAACCCAATTTGTCGCCGATACCGAGATACTCAGCTGGGATCGCACTCGCCATTTGTACTGCTTCCCATTCAGGAACATGTGCTAGTTGCACCATATTTCTTAATGCACTGTCTAAGCTACATGTACTCCCAGCCAAAGAACCATCTGCTGTTTTTGCCTGACCTTGGGAGACGCTAACTGTTTGAGCGCCTAGCGTGTAATCACCGTCAGGTAATCCCCCAGCACGCATGCAATCTGTAATTAAAGCGAGTTGTTGGTAACCTTTCATGCGATACGCTAATTGCATCATAACGGGATGAACATGAATGCCATCTGCAATCAATTCCGCCAATACATTGTGATACAACACGGCACCACAACATCCCGGTTCGCGATGATGAAGTCCCGTCATTCCGTTATACAAATGCACGCCACAATCAGCTCCACGTAAAAATGCATCTGATGTTTGTTCATAAGTTGCCGCTGTATGCGCCACACTAGGTTTAATGCCTCGATTGACCAACCAATCAATCGCCTCCATCGAACCTTGTGCTTCCGGCGCAACAGCGACACGCAATAATGTGTCCCCCGCACTTTCAAGCAATGTTTCTAGCTCTGATATCGTGGGTGCTTTTAGATATTTCACAGGATGAGAGCCTCTATGGCGCTCAGTAAAATAAGGCCCTTCTAAAAAGCTCCCAAGTAACTGTGCACCAGACGTTTGTGGCTTCGATAAAAACTCACGTACTTGTGATAATGCTTGGCGGATATCATCCATAGGTGCTGTTACTGTTGTACCAACCCAAGCAACCACACCCGTTTTCACTAAAGCATCAGCAATGGTTTGTAACCCTTGTTGAGTCGCATCCATGACATCGGCACCTTCACGGCCATGAATATGAATATCCACAAACCCGGGTAATAACGATTTCCCTTTTAGGCGAATAATGGGGCAATCTGTTGGTGCTTGCGTGGTGATTGACTCAATCACATCGTCTTTAACACGGACATAGCAAAGATAACGAATACCTTCTGGTGTAAAAGTTCGATCGGCTAAAATGGCATATTGCTGACTCATAAACCGTCTTCTTCTTCAACATCATTGCTATCTATTTGTGCCAATTGCTCACGAATATCTTGAATACTGTCTTGACCTATTTCGCGTAATATTTGCACTAACTCTGATGTTGAACACCCTTCTCGTTCGAAAGCCGCATTAACAATCATCGGTAGATTCACACCCGCTAATACTTCAACGGCAGGATTTTGCATCATAATGGCCATTGCACGATTACAAGGGGTTCCACCAGGTAAATCTGTTAGGAATAGATATTGCTGACATGACATTGAATTAATCGCTTCACGCATTTTTTCTTCAAGTTCATCAGGAGAAATTGACTCAACAAAATCGATAAATGCGATATCTTCTTGCTCGCCAGCAATCGCTTTGACGGCTGATGCCATACCAGAGGCAAAATTAAGATGTCCTGAAACAATAATACCTATCATGAGTGACTCCTTGCGGGCAGCAGAAACCTCTCCTGCCCGTTTATAGCAAGTTAATAATGTATTTCGATTGACAATAACGACGGCGATAAAGGCTTTCTGTTATAAGAACCCTAATACGTGACCGACAACGCCAAATGCAAGAGTTGAGAAAATCAATACCGGAGGCTTACCCCAAAAACCGGTGCTTTTTACCATTTTGTACATAAGGAAAACCAAGCACAGAGGTAACAAGTTCGGCATGATTTTATCAAAGAGCGCGGTTTGTAATTCAACCACCTTACCCCCCAGCTCCAGCGAGGCGGTGGTTTGCACCTTGATAAAAGTTGCACTCAGCGCACCGATAACAAAGATACCCATAATATTGGCAGCTTTAGCTAGCTTTTCGGTGGCATCACTCATATTGACCATCGCAGCCGTTCCTGCGCGATAGCCCATAAACATCAGCCCGAAATACACTAAAAAGTGAACAATTTGATACAAGAAGAAGAAAACAAAAGGCCCCGCAATCGAACCTTCCATTGCAATAGATGCGCCTAATGCCAATGTCAGTGGCATCAAGGTCATATGGTCGATAGCGTCACCGATCCCCCCTGTTGGCCCCATTCCCGCAACTTTCATAACGTTAACAGTCGATGGTTTTTCTTTATTTTCTTCCATTGCAACGGCTGTACCCAATAAAAAGGTAAACAGCTTAGGACTGGCATTAAAAAATTGCAGATGGTTTTTTAGTGATGTTGCATAGTCGCGCTTATTATTCCCATGAATTTTCTTTAATGCTGGAATAATCGAGAAGGCAAATCCACCACCTTGCATACGTTCAAAGTTAAAGTTACCTTCCATAAATAAACCACGGAATGCACACTTCCAAAGGTCGCCTTTAGTGATAACTTTTCTGACCGTGGTATCTTGATACTCATCAATGCCATCAATCAAAGAACCCGTTTCTGTTTTATCCTGCGTTTTCAATGCGGTGCTATTATCAGATACCATCTTCGAAATCCTCATTCTGCTGACTTGTATTTTTGTTGTTACCACTAAAGAAGAAGTAAAGCGCAGCGGCTGATGCGCCTAAAATAGCGACTGCCATAATTGGGAGTTTTAGATAGGTTGTCATCACGAAACCAATGAAGAACACACCTGCAACTTCTTTTGACCACATGATTTTCAACAACATTGCGAAACCAATAGCAGGAACCATTTTCGCTCCGATGCCTAAGCCTTCAAGCAACACTTTTGGGGTATTATCATCAATCCATTGAGCCGCATGTTCACCAAAGTAGACCGTCACAAAGGCAACTAAAGCATAGAGTAATGAACGTACTGTAATTGTGATAATAAGTAGCCGAGAAACTCCGGCTGCATCCGCTCTTTCCGCATATCTATCCGCTTTCCCCATTGTGAAAGCAGTCATGGCAAAGAAACCAATCACGAGCATTTGCATTAACACCGCAATTGGCATACCAATTCCCATGGCAACTTCAGGTGATTGTTTTGTCATTACTGCAAAAGCAACCGCTGCAATCGTACCTAAAGTCACATCAGGTGGTTGAGCGCCTGCGTTAGGAACCAATCCTAACCACGCAAGTTCTAACGTTGCCCCTGCAATTAATCCAACTTGCATATCCCCCATAATTAGGCCAACAACAGGCCCCGTAATTAATGGTCTGTGAATATTTAATGCAACGTCATACTTATCTATACCGCAAAAGAAGGCCCATAAAGCCACTAAAGAAGCTTCAAAAATCATAAATAATCCTCAAACCTGCTAATGCAGGTTTTTTTATTCAGGAAATTATCAGGCTGATGCGAGCGCTAACACATCAACGGGTGTCTGATCGGGAGTGTTTTGAATGGTGCAAGTGACCCCATTTGCGACGAGACTTTTAAATGCATCAATATCGGCATCATTAACTGATACGGTTTTCGCAATCTGGCGTTTCCCTTCATGAAAATGCATATTGCCAACATTACAGTGAGTAATAGGCACACCACCTTCCACTAAACGGGCAACATCTTTCGGGGTATTACACAAAACAAAAATTTTCTGACGAGGAGATGCTTTACTAATCACATCAATTGTTTTTTGAATAGAGAAGAAACGAACAGCGTATTCACCACCCGCTGACGCTTTCATTCCTGCTTGCATAAATGCGGCATTAGGGCCTTCTGCTGCATCATCATTAGCCACTAAAATCAGATTTGCTTCTGTATGTTTACCCCATGTAATGCGGATTTGACCATGGAGTAAACGTTCATCAATGCGGGTCCAGACAATGTTCGGTGTGTTCATAATTAGCTCTCTTATTATATTTTATTAATTTAAAGCAGACTGTGTGTCGTCTTTTTTGTGTGAGAACGGATAAATTGTGACGCCTTGTACAACACGGTTGATTTCTCCTGTCGGAGACGGGTTATCAGGCGTATTCCCTAGTGCAATGGAACTGTGAAATGCGAATGATTGCGCCAACATCAAGTAAGGGAACAATAGCGCCACATCAGAACAGTTCTCTAACGCAGGAATATAAACAAAACTCTCAGGCGAAAAAGCTTTATCATTTCGTGCGGTGATCGCGATCACCTTGCCTGATGCATTATCGTGAATAACCTCTCGTAATAAGTCAGTCTCATATTGACGTGTATAAGGATCATTAGAGAAAAACATCACCACTAAAGTTTCTTTATTTACGATAGACTTAGGCCCATGTCGAAAGCCTAATGGAGTATCAAAGCTCGCAACCACTTTACCCGCTGTAAGCTCTAACATTTTCAACGCAGCTTCCTGTGCTAAACCTTGTAATCCACCGCTTCCAAGATAAATAACCCGTTTAAATTTCCCTGCGTATTTATCACGAATAACCTGGTTAGCTTTATCAAACTGCGCTTTATAGTCACTAAAGAACGGGGCGATTGATTCACTAAATACGTTATCACCTAAAAAGAGGGTCACCGCCGCCATCATCATGGATGAAAAACTAGAGGTCATCGCTAAAGAACGGTCATTCGACTCTTCAGGCATCAATAACGCCAATGCACTGCTGTTATTTTGACAATATTCATAAAGCTTGCCATTTGCATTACATGTCAGCACCAAGTGATAACACTGTGATAGGCATTCCGTTGCAACATCTAATGCAGCCACACTTTCAGGACTATTTCCTGAACGAGCAAAAGAAATCAATAACGTAGGGATGTCTTCTGCTAAATACTCTTGTGGATCAGCCACTAAATCGGTTGTTGCAATCGCATCGACGCGACGTTTTGTATGGCCACTTAAAATGGGAGCCAATGCTTTCCCAGCAAATGCAGACGTACCTGCACCAGTTAAAATAATTCGCGCATGAGGTACTGCCAGCGCTTTATTTAGAAAGGTTTCAATATCAGCACGTTTTTCTTTTACTGATTGCCATGTTTTCTTCCAACATTCTGGTTGTTGCTCAATTTCTTTCGCAGTCCAAAATGCATTTAGTTGCTCTAATTGAGCGGTTTGATAACTTAAATATTCCATGGTTTCCCTCAATTAATGGACATAGCACGCATCGGCATACACCGATAACACATCACGAATTTTCGCAATAACAAAAGATTCAGGCGATCCGTCAATCATGCCTTCTCTAAATTGGGTGAATTGATAAGGCAGATATTGGCTCAGTAGCGGTAATGGAATTGGTTTGACGGATAAGTTATCCATTAATGTGTCGATAGCGGCATTAATCTCAGCATCAGGCCAGTAATAGCGAATACGATCACTAAAACTATATACTCGAGCAAAGGCTTGTTGACGCTCATCACCATGATAGTATTTTTGCCAAAAACCCGGTTCACGGCACATCAGTTGCTCCATTTTTTCACGTAATTTGGAGCACTGTTCTTGAGGGAATAATGTTTCTTCAATGGAGCAAAGCGCGTATAAACCCTCACGCATTGCAAAGGTTAATGCAGGCCCTACTTTTAAAATCGCAAAGTGATCATTAACTAGCTGTTTATAAGCTTCTTTAGTTTGATAATCCGTAGAGTGTGCTTCGAAAACAAGATGAGAATAATCATTTACCACTTGGCTTAATGCTTGTGCTTCTTCTGATTGATAATCAATGATACCCGTATGATCAAACTCAACGCCAGGTTGAACAACCAGACCAATAACGCGTTCCCAACAATCACCAACGCCCACATTTTGAAAAGCTTGGCGATGGCACTCTAATGTTTTACGAGCAGCATCAGGTGAAGTCACTTCAACAGTATCAAGTTCTTCAGCGGCACCGCCCGGAACGGGAACTTCTGTACCAACAACATAAACAATATCACTTGTGCCGAATGTCTCTTTTGCTGTTTTTTCTGCAATTACAGCAAGGCGTGCTGCACGAGATGCCACAATTTCATCCGTTAAAGGAATGGGATCATCAGCACAAGACATGCTGCAATCGAGATGAATTTTTTTAAAGCCCGCGGCAACATAATGTGCAATCAACACATCTGCATTTGCCATCGCTTCTTCAGCGTTAAGATGTTGCCAACGATTAGGCCCTAAATGGTCACCACCAAGAATAAGTTTCTCGATAGGAAAACCCACATTTTCAGCTTGTTCAATGACATATTGGTAGAAGTCAGCGGGAGTCATTCCCGTATAACCACCAAACTGATCAACCTGATTAGAGGTGGCCTCAATTAGCAGAAAGGAATCATTATCCAGCGCTTGTAATAGAGCTGCTTCTATTACTAAAGGGTGGGCAGAACAAACAGAATAAATGCCATTCTGTTTGCCTGATTTGTGTTGCTGAACAATCTTTTCTAAAGGATGCATTAAATACTAACTCCATAATCAACACCGGCGGTGTTGCTAATGGAGTTAGCAAATTACGATGCCTTATCGTCGACGATAATCACTTCGATTTTGTGATCTTTCAGTTCCTGAATATATTCTTCAGGGATACCTGAATCGGTCACTAATATATCAATATCACCAAATTCTCTGATCATATGACAGCTGCGTTTACTGAATTTCGTAGAATCTGCAACCGCAATAATCGTTTCTGAGATATCACACATTAAACGGTTAAGACTAGCTTCCTGTTCATTGTGTGTGGTAATACCAACGCGTAAATCGAATCCGTCAACCCCCAGAAAAACCTTATCAAACCGGTAATTTCTAAGGCTATTTTCAGCTTGTGAGCCTGAAAAAGACAACGCACTTTTTCGCAATACACCACCGGTCATTAATACTTCCACACCTGAGGTATTTGCTAACTCCATTGCGACATCCAGACCGTTAGTCATGACCACTACATTTTCGCGCGACTTTAAATGTGTCGCGATTTCGCGAGTAGTTGTCCCCGAGTCAAGAATGACGGTGTCTCCATCCTTTATCAGCGTTGCGGCAGCTTTCCCGATTAATGTTTTTATGCCCGCGTTTTGCCCACGTTTTTCGTGGATACTCAATTCGGCAATAAATCCTGTATTAGGAATTGCTGCACCATGAGAGCGAACGATATAACCATTTTTCTCAAGAAAACTTAGATCGCTGCGGATAGTGACACTTGAGACTTTAAATAATTCAGCGAGATCTTCGACTCTGGCTTTACCTTGTTGGTTTACCATATCGAGGATTTCCATACGCCTCTCAACTGCCGCTTTCACTTTCGTCTCCTTACGAAACCAAAAGACTTTCTTTCGATTGGTTTCGAATGTAGTTTACTACGCCAATTTTTACCGACAATGCAAAAAAACAAAACTTTTGATCTCTTTCACAAAGTTTCGAATCACCGTCGATTGCTTACGATTATTTTCGTGTAGCTTCAATAATAGCCTTGAGGCCACCAGTTTCCAATAAATAAAATGATATAACGCAACCCTATACTTATGATTACACCATATATCGCTATATAAAACACAATAATATAGATTTAACACAGCTACATATCAGAAAATGCAGAGTAAAACTTCATTGCATTCATTTATTTTCGAAAAACAAATCAAGATAAATAGCTCAAATAGTCAATAAACCCTGAAATAGTATCAAACCGAAAGTACTGGAATCGAAAATTCATACTCTAATCTTTCGAAAATAACTTTCAATTACTTTCGATGTTTTGTATTTGTGATTTTAATCTCTTTTGTTTTGATAAATTTTACGTAATGTAACAGGATAAAAAAGAAACTCAGGAAATGACTAATGGCATTAAATCAACCTGCTTATTTTCATATGATGGCAAAACCTACAAGCTACCACTGTAATATTAAGTGTGAATACTGCTTTTATCTGGAAAAAGAAAATATTTTTCAAGATGAAGAAAAAGAGGCTGGTCATATAGTCATGCCTGATGGTGTGCTGCGTCGTTATATTAAAGATTATATTCAATCACACGGTGGCGATCAGGTTGATTTCTCTTGGCAGGGTGGAGAGCCAACGCTTGCGGGGCTAGCCTTCTTTGAAAAAGTAGTCAAATACCAAAAGCAATTTGCTAACGGCAAAACGATTACAAATAGTGTACAAACTAATGCAATCGCCATTAATCGCCAGTGGGCGCAATTCTTTGCTGATAATCACTTTCTATTAGGCGTTTCAATTGATGGTATTGAAGCTGTTCACGATAAATATCGTATTTCGGTCAATGGAAGCCCTACTTTTGAACGAGTAAAACGTGCAATTAAGTTACTCAATGAATATGGAGTCGAATTTAACACACTCACTGTCGTTAATGACCAAAACTGGAATAAAGGAAAAGAAACTTATCAAGCCTTAAAAGAATTAGGTTCCACTTTCTTTCAATTTATTCCCATTGTCGAAGTCGATAGACGCTTTACTCATACTCACGGAGGACATTATGCGCCGGGCCCCAATGCACAATTAGCGCCATTTTCTGTTCCTGCTGAAGGCTATGGGCAATTTATGGCTGAAGTATTTGATGAATGGGTACGGCAAGGTGATATCGGGAAAATATATATCCGCTTATTTGATAGTTTATTAGGCACATGGATGGGTTATCCCGCATCAACCTGTATTCAATCTAAAACCTGTGGTCAGGCATTGATCATTGAAGCCAATGGTGATGTTTACTCTTGTGATCACTATGTTTATCCCGCCAATAATTTGGGCAATATTCATCAAAATAGCCTTGCTCATTTAGCCACATCAAAACAGCAACAGCGCTTTGGTCAAAATAAATATGATAAACAAACTAGCCTTTGCAAACAGTGTGAAGTGCAAAGCTTATGTTATGGCGGTTGCCCTAAACATCGCATTATTGCTATTGAAGGCGAAAAACATCGCCATAACTACCTATGTCGCTCTTATAAAAAAATATTTCACCATACCGCGATAGGCATGCAATTAATGCAACAAGCTATTTCACGCGGAGGCCTAGCTAGTGACGCACTTCCTGCAATGAAAAAAAATTACCTAAAATAACTCTTTTTTTATTTTATCTTGTTTATTCTGGAGACAATCCGTGATCTTACCTTCTGTTAAAAAAAGCTTACTCGCTGGGCTGATTGCCACGTCGTGTTTAAGCCTCCCAATATCGGCCAATGCAGGTGGTACACCTGAAAAGCCGAATATTTTACTAATAGTGATGGATGATTTAGGCACAGGACAACTTGATTTTGTACTGGATACCTTAGATGTTGATGTATTAGCGCAAAGATCCACACCGCCACGTTATGAAGGCGATATCAATAATATGGTAGAAGCAGCGCGCATTGCTATGCCCAATGTCAGTGAAATGGCCGCAAATGGCGCTAAAATGACCAATGCCTTTGTTGCCCATCCTGTTTGTGGTCCTTCCCGAGCTGGTATCTTTACTGGACGTTCTCCAGCAAGCTTTGGTACTTACAGTAATGACGATGCCATTTTAGGTATTCCCCAAGATATCAAACTATTACCTTCACTTTTCCAAGAAAATGGCTATGCCACCGCCAGTATCGGTAAATGGCATAATGCAAAAGTTATTCGCAAACCGAAAATTAATGAAAGTAAACAAACTCGCGATTATCACGACAACATGATTTCAACACCAGAAGCAGGTTATGCTCCTCATGAGCGTGGTTTCGATTATGACTTTAGTTATTATGCATCAGGTGTAGCTTTATGGAATTCGCCTGCTTTTTGGCGTAATGGTGTCAATGTCCCAGCTCCGGGCTATACCACGCATCTTTTAACAGATGAAACATTAAAATTTATTGACGAACATAAAGATAAACCTTTCTTCATTAATCTTTCCTACAGTGTTCCTCATATTCCGCTAGAACAAGCTTCACCCGCTAAATATATGGAGAAATTTGATACTGGTAATGTTGAAGCAGACAAATACTTCGCAGCCTTAAATGCAGCCGATGAAGGAATTGGTCAAATTATTGCAAAGTTAAAAGAAAACGGTGAGTTAGAAAACACGCTGATCTTTTTCTTATCAGATAATGGTGCAGTTAATGAATCGCCAATGCCAATGAATGCGATGGATAGAGGCTTTAAAGGGCAAATGTTTAATGGTGGCGTTAGAGTACCTTTTATTGCTTATCAGCCCGGTACTATTCCAGCCGGAATGAAAAGTGATGAGATGATCTCTGCACTTGATATTTTACCGACTGCATTACAAACAGCAGGCATTGCTATTCCCGACAATCTAAAAGTTGAAGGGAAAAACATCATGCCTTTACTTAAAGGTGAAACAACAAAATCCCCTCACAACTATCTTTATTGGGCCGGCCCCGGTACTAAACATTACAGTGAAGAAAACCAAGAGTTTTGGCACGGATATCATCAATGGATAACCTACCAACGTAAAACTCCTCCCTCTAACCCTAATTTAGAAAAACTATCTAAAGGTGCTTGGGCTGTACGTGACGGCGAATGGGCACTCTATTTTTATGATGATGGAAAAAATCAGCCTCAACTTTTTAACGATAAAAGTGATCCGGCTGAATCAATCGATCTTGCCAAAAAAAATCCACAAAAAGTGACAGAGCTAAAAAATGCCTATTACCAGTGGATCAAGGATAAGCCAAAGCCTGTTCTTTGGGGACAAGATCACTATCAAATACTGGTGGATTCTGCAAAACCTTAATATTCAACTTCCGTTTTGTTTCGCAAGGATGCGTCTTTTTTCTGAGATACGAAAATGGCTATTGAAATTGCATCTTCAGCACGTCCTAAACTCCCTTATGAGCACCCAAATGTAGAAATCTACCAACGCTTATTTAAGGAGAATATCATTCGACGATTAGTCAGAAAATCTGCTTATCGTCGCTATGATAAAACGATCACTGACTTTTTTAATGATGAAAACCAGTCGCTTTTCTCTTTATGCGAAATGCTGACACAGTATGTCACACAGGCTTTTCATCATTACCAAGTCTGGGGCTACTCTCATGCTTATTATCCCGGAAGTCCAGGGCAACAAACGGCAAGAACGGATGCTCTTGAAGGTGTTAGCAGAGTACTTCCTCTACTTGCTGCATGGACTGTTAGTAGCAAAAAAAGTACGTTGATGGGATTAAATCAGCAAGCTTTCAATCTACCTTTAATGATCAAACAAAGCTTTATCCATGGTACTGATCCACTTCATAAAGGATATTGGGGGAAACTTGAAGATTACGATCAACGAATTTGTGAAGCATCTGATTTAGCGCTTACTCTTTGGATAAGCCGTGAATGGGTATGGGATACATTAACACCCGCAACACAACAACAAATTATTGCTTGGTTCGAACAAGTTAATCACTGCAAGATTGTCGACAATAACTGGCATTTCTTTCCTCTTACCGTCCAATTTGTGATTAAAGCACTCACAGGAAAAGACACAATTACTCATTGGCGCTATGAACGATTAAAAGAGTTTTATGTTGGTGATGGATGGTTTCGTGATGGTGCAAAAGGTAATTATGATTACTACAATGCGTGGGGGTTTTACTATTCGTTGTATTGGCTAGCGCAGATTGATCCTCAATTTGATACGACATTTATTTCTCAATCACTTAATACCTTTAATCAGCACTACCTTTATTTTATGACGCCAAAAGGTATTCCTTTTTTTGGTCGTAGTGCCTGCTATCGCCTTGCGGTTTCTGCTCCATTATTAGCAGGTGTCGATTTACACTGTCCTTCAGTAAAAGTAGGCGAGGCAAAACGCGCTTTTGAAAGTAGTCTACGTTATTTCATTTCTCAAGGTGCATTAAAAAATGGCGCCCCTACTCAAGGCTTATTTACTCACGATCCTCGTTTGGTTGATAACTACAGTGGCCCTGCCAGTAGTTTTTGGTCATTACGCGCCGTGATTATCGCGCTTTATTGTGCTGATCGTATCAATTTATGGCAAACGCCTTCACTTCCTTTGCCTATCGAAAAAGATAACTTTCGTTTCGAAATTCCATCTATCCACGCTTTAGTAACTGGAGTGAAAGCAACACAAGAAGTGAGTGTCATTTTTTGTGAAGATTATACGGAAAAACAAACACCGTTAACTCGCCGTTTAGAAAAACAGACCTTAGCACAAAAAGTCGCTGAAACCGTGATAGGACAGTCAAGACGACCGAAAAACAACTTATTACGCAAAGGGATCACCAGTTATAGCTCTAAAATGGCTCATTTTTTCTAATTACCTTTCATTTGCTTTCAGTGCGAAGGCAATAAAAATGTGATTTAGATCTTTTACCTTTCTATTTCTTTCGTTTATTATGATTCGTAATTAAACGAAAGATGAGAGGCAAACATGTATCTGGTTTCTACTCGTAATATGCTCAATAAAGCACAGCGTGAAAATTATGCTGTGCCTGCTTTTAATATTCATAACTTGGAAACTATTCAAGTTGTGATGGAAACGGCTGCTGAAATGGCATCACCTGTTATCTTAGCTGGTACACCAAGCACGTTTGCTTATGCTGGTAGTGATTATTTGATCTCTATTTGTCAGCAAGCCGCAGAACAATATCGTATCCCTGTTGCCCTACATTTAGATCACCATGAAGATATTCCTGATATCTGTCATAAAGTCATTTCTGGTGTGCGATCCGCTATGATCGATGCCTCTCATTTTCATTTCGAAGAAAATATTCGCATCGTCAAAGAAGTTGTCAATTTCTGCCATCATTGGGATTGCACTGTAGAAGCTGAATTAGGTCGTCTTGGAGGACAGGAAGATGACCTTATCGTTGATACAAAAGATGCCTTATTCACCGATCCTGATTCAGCAGTACAATTTATAAAAGCAACAGGAATTGACTCATTAGCTGTTGCAATCGGTACAGCACATGGCATGTACAAACATGAACCTCATCTCGACTTTGATCGCTTAAAAATTATTCGTCAAAAAACAGACATCCCTTTAGTGCTTCATGGTGCGTCCGGTATTCCTGATGCAGATGTGCGCCGTTGTATTGACTTGGGTATTTGCAAAGTTAACGTCGCAACTGAACTGAAAATAGCTTTCTCTAACGCAATCAAGCAGTACTTCTTGGATAACCCTGATGCAAGTGATCCTCGTCATTACCTTGTACCGGGTAAAGCCGCAATGAAAGCCGTGGTTGCAGATAAAATTCGTGTCTGTAAAAGTGATGGGAAACTGTGAAAACAAATAGAGCTGTCGCCATTATTGGCGAATGTATGATAGAGCTTAGTGGTCAACCTTTTTTACCGCAACAACAGCGTTTTGGCGGTGATACGTTAAATACAGCACTATATTTATCACGATTAATCCCTTCATTACATCCTCGCTATATTACCGGTTTAGGCACTGATACATACAGTGCCTTAATGCAAAAAGCGTGGAAAAACGAAGGAATTAACTGCCAATCCCTTATTACTATTCCCGAAAAACTTCCTGGTTTATATGCCATTGAAATTGATGTTGATGGTGAGCGTAGTTTCCACTATTGGCGTAATGATGCAGCGGCACGTTATATTGCGACTGATAACCGCTTTGCAGCGCATCTCAATGCACTTCCTGATAATAGTGTGATTTATCTCAGCGGAATTTCTCTTGCTATTTTAACGTCAGAAGGGAAAGAAGCTTTACTCATGCAATTAACTCACCTTAAACAGCGTGGGATCACCTTAATTGTAGATTCAAATTATCGACCTCGCTTATGGGATTCAATACCTCATGCACAAGAGTGGTTTGAAAAATTGTACAGACTTAGCGATATCGCTTTAGTTACAGGCGATGATGAACAAATGCTTTGGCAAAAACCTATTTTGACTGAACAAGAAATAACACAACGCCTTCATCAATGGGGCAATCAGAGTGTCATTGTCAAATTGGGAGCTAAAGGTGCATTTTGGTCTGAAGGTGAAACCAAAGGCTACATTTCACCAAAACCCATTGATTCTGTTGTTGATACCACCGCTGCTGGTGACTCTTTTAATGCCGCGTTTATTGCCGCTTGGCTACAAAATCACACCTTAGCAACGTGCTGTTTATGGGGAAACACCTTAGCAGGACTCGTTATCCAACACCACGGAGCCATCATTCCTCATGAAATTACTGATTCATTCTACACACTAATCAAGGATAACCATGACACAGTCAATTGTTGATACTCTTTCATCACTGAAAGTGATCCCCGTGATCCAAATTAATCGCGCTGAAGATGCAATCTGGCTAGGTGAAATTCTAACCCAAAATCAACTACCTGTTGCCGAAATTACCTTTCGTACTCCTGCGGCAGTTAAAGCGATTAAGCTAATGCATGAACACTTTCCTGAACTTATTTTATGTGCAGGAACAGTATTAACCGCACAGCAAGCGGACATGGCAAAAGAAGCTGGAGCAAGCTTCGTTATCTCTCCGGGTTATAACCCAAGTACAGTTGATTACTGCCTCAATAACGGCATTGATATTGTGCCGGGTATTAACAATCCGAGCCAAATAGAGGTTGCTCTTGAAAAAGGCTTAACCTTACTTAAATTCTTCCCCGCTGAAGCCTCTGGCGGAGTAAAAATGCTAAAAGCATTAGCATCACCTTATGCTCAAGCGCAATTTATGCCAACGGGTGGAATTAGTTTAAATAACGTGAGTGATTACCTTGCTATTCCACAAGTTGTTGCTTGTGGAGGAAGTTGGATTGCCACAGCAGATACGATTGATAAACAAGATAAAGAAACCATTGTTAATCATATTCAGAATATCCACTCATTACTAAAAACACAGAAGGGATAAATAAAATGAAACAGGTTGCCGTTTTATTAGCTGATGGATTTGAAGAAGGTGAAGCTGTTGTTTTTATTGATATCATGCGCCGTCTTGATATTCATGTTGATGTGCTTTCTTGCATGGATACCTTGGTATTAAATACGTATTTTGAAACTAAAATCAGTGCTGATTTTCTATTAACTGAAAAACTGACACACAGTTATGACGCAATAATGATGCCGGGTGGTCCTAAAGGCACAGATCGTTTATGCGCTAACGAGCAAGTTATTCAATTTATCAAACGCCATATTGCCGAAGATAAATATATTTGTGCGTTATGCTCTTCTGGAGCAAAAGTATTAGCGGCTCATCATCTTCTTGAAGGTCGTAATTACAGCACTGGTGATAAATTGGCCGATAAATATGACGATGGTCATTATCTTGATCAAGATGTTGTTGTTGATGGTAAATTTATCAGTGCAAAAGGGTTAGGTGTGAGTTTTGAATTTGCCTTTACCGTGGCTCGTCACTTATTAAGCGACAATACAGAAAAAGTAGACTGGCAAGCTAATCATATTTATTTCAAACACTGGCCGTTAGACTACCTAAAATAGCTAAATTAATTATTATTAACGATATAAAGGGGATTAACTCCCCTTTTTATAACTATTAAAGCCATTGTCTATCACACTAAAAACACTAATCTAGTCATTAATTATTCTCTGCTTCTTTCTCTCTATGTACTCTCTATGTATACATAAAAAAAACTGTACATTAATTCATCAAAAAAAGATTATTAACACTTATTTTGTTTCACTTAGCAGTAGAAAATACCTTCATAATAAGATTGATAAATTATTTTTAATTTTATAAATCAGAAATAAAAAATTAAATGAATAATTTTAATTTATGTTTATAAAAATAGTTATTTATTATAAAAAAACAGATAAAACAGTAACAATTCTAGATCTATATATTTTAATAATAGTACAAGTAAAAATCTTTCACTCTAGTTATTCATACTTAATAAAATAAGTATTAATCATTATAAAATAATAAGTACAAAATATTACGCTTATTTTAATTCACTCTCTTCATTTCTATTTCTTTATTTCCTTTTTTTATTATCCGCACACAAACAAAGTAACATTAATTTATTATAATTAATGTTATCAATAAGTAGTTTTACTACATATACATACTGATAAATTTAACCAAAACGACTCAATATAGCAACGCAACATTGATATATTAAATAATATATAAAATAAACATCAAGTTATGATTATTATTTGGAATATATCTCCAGTAATCTTTAATGTCCTTTCTTTCTATTTCATTTTAATTTTAGAGATACCTCTTAAAAACATTAAGATAAATTGATTTATTTAATTTTATTTAATATAAGGAAGTATACCTTAAGGTAAATTTCTTGGTGGTGGAATTACTTAATATTCCCACTCTCAAGAGATCCTTTATTCGTTTAATACAAGGATTTTATTATGTCAGATAGTTTTCAAAATGAAGTTCCTAAAGCACGGGTAAATATAAAACTCGACTTACATACAGGTGGTGCACAGAAAAAAGTTGAGTTGCCTTTAAAACTATTGGCCATTGGTGATTACAGCAACGGAAAGGATAAACGCGTTCTTTCAGAAAGAGAAAAGATCAACATTAATAAAAATAACTTCAACAGCGTTCTTACTGAGTTTTCCCCTTCCGTCAACCTTACTGTAAAAAACACATTAGCTAATGATGGCAGTGAGGAAAGCATCAATCTGTCGTTTAAAGAGATGACAGACTTTGAACCAGAACAAGTTGCTCGCCAAATTCCTCAGCTACGCGCCATGCTGGCAATGCGTAATCTCTTACGTGATTTGAAATCTAACCTTCTTGATAACATCACTTTTCGCCGTGAACTCGAAAATATCCTTAAAGATCCTGAATTAAGTGATGAATTACGCGAAGAG
Source organism: Proteus sp. ZN5 (assembly GCF_011046025.1). GTDB lineage: Bacteria > Pseudomonadota > Gammaproteobacteria > Enterobacterales > Enterobacteriaceae > Proteus. The sequence continues at coordinate 1,742,078 of NZ_CP047639.1, read as the reverse complement.
TTATCTCAACTCGCACCGAAAAAAGACTAATTGGGTTTTATCATTACAGGATCATGCTTATGTCAGTGAATAGCGAAAGTATTTCAAAGAGTACAACAACTGTACTTGATGAACCCGCCAATAGCGGTGTTTATGCCTCTCTCTTTGAGAAAATCAACCTCACACCTGTTTCTCAGGTGAGTGATATTAATATCTTCCAAGACAATAGTGCTCTGGCAGATACAACAGCAAATGAACGCGTTACTGTTGCTGTTCAAGTTTTTCTCGACCGATTAAAATCTTCAGGTCAAAAAGTTGAACGCTTAGATAGAAATCTACTCGATCATCATATCGCTGATTTAGACAGACAAATTAGTGAACAACTTGATGAAGTTATGCATCACGAGGAATTTCAAAAAATTGAATCAGCATGGCGCGGATTAAAATTCTTAGTTGATCGCACTGATTTTCGCCAAAATGTAAAAATTGAACTTCTAGATATCGCTAAAAACGATTTACGACAAGATTTCGAAGATTGTCCAGAAACTATTCAAAGTGGTCTTTATCACCACACTTATATTGAAGAATATGACACCCCTGGTGGTGAACCTATTGCGGCAATCATCTCTAATTATGAGTTTGATCGTAGCCCTCAAGACATTGCACTGTTACGCAATATTGCAAAAATATCAGCATCTGCTCACATGCCATTTGTTGGCTCGGTTGGCCCTGCATTTTTTGGTAAAGACTCTATGGAAGAAGTCGCTGCCATTAAAGACATCAGCAACTACTTTGACCGTGCTGAATATATCAAATGGAAATCTTTCCGCGATTCTGACGATGCCCGCTATATTGGTTTAACAATGCCTCGCGTTTTAGGTCGTCTTCCTTATGGCCCAGAAACTGTTCCTGTACGCAGTTTTAACTATATTGAAGAAGTAAAAGGCCCAGACCATGAGAAATATTTGTGGACAAATGCGACCTTTGCTTTTGCTGCCAATATGGTTAAAAGCTTTATTAATAATGGTTGGTGCGTACAAATTCGCGGCCCTCAAGCTGGCGGCGCTGTAAAAGATTTACCTATTCATCTTTATGATTTAGGAACAGGAAGTCAGGTCAAAATTCCATCTGAAGTCATGATCCCTGAAACACGAGAATTTGAATTTGCCAACCTCGGTTTTATTCCGTTGTCTTACTATAAAAATCGTGATTACTCTTGTTTCTTCTCTGCAAATTCAGCACAAAAACCCGCTATTTATGAAACGGCTGATGCAACCGCTAATAGCCGTATCAATGCACGCTTACCTTATATTTTCCTCCTTTCACGAATTGCTCATTATCTGAAATTAATTCAGCGTGAAAATATCGGTACCACAAAAGATCGTCGCTTATTAGAGCTCGAATTAAATAATTGGGTTCGTAGTTTAGTTACTGAAATGACAGATCCAAGTGATGATTTACAAGCTTCTCACCCACTTCGTGACGCCAAAGTGGTTGTGGAAGATATTGAAGATAATCCAGGCTTTTTCAGAGTGAAACTGTACGCCGTTCCGCACTTCCAAGTGGAAGGAATGGATGTGGATCTCTCGTTAGTATCTCAAATGCCAAAAGCGAAAGCATAAGGTGATGCACGGATGAAAATATACCGCCCCCTCTGGAGTGATGGGGCCTTTTTGGCTCCTCAGCAATTTCAACAACAAGCAAGATGGGATAGCTATCTCATTAGCACTATCGCCAATATGACGATTGCATCAACATGGGGCGTAATTTGTGCTGAATTTGATGAAAGTGCTTTAACTATTTCACGCCTTAGCGCACAAAAATTAATTGTGCGTTTTCCTGATGGAACACTGATCGATACGACACTGGCTGACAATTTACCACCAGTCAATGAGCTTAGCCATTACTCGCAACATCAAACACTTGATATCGTTCTTGCATTACCTTTATTGCAAGCCAATGGTGGCAACCTTATGCAAGAGGGACGCTCTGATAGACCACAACAGTTCTATCAAGAGTGGATGAAAGTACAAGATTTGATTGGGCAAGAACAAACGGACATCGCTGTATTACGCCACAGTATTACTTTGCGTTATGCCCATGAAGAAAATAGCGCATATATGACTTGTCCGGTGTCTCGATTAATTCGCAATGCACAAGGTGCATGGGAAATAGATAAGCATTTTATTCCACCATTATTAAGTTGTAGTGCGAGCCATGAATTAACCATATTGTTTTCAGAATTCATGCATCGCTTAGTCGCAAAGCGCCGTCGCCTAATGACTATGCGTCGCGAAAATAATGAGCAAATGGCAGATTTTGCGGTCGCTGATGTCTCGCTTTTTTGGCTACTAAATGCGATTAATAGCGCTGAACCAGTATTAAGCGAATTACTCTCATCAATGGGGCGTCACCCTGAACTTCTTTATCGTGAATTAGTACGTTTAGCGGGTGCACTACTGACATTTTCACTCGATCATGAAAATGGTGATATCCCTCTTTATCAACACTCATTCCCTGAACAAGTTTTTCCACCTTTATTTAGCTTACTTAATACCCTATTAGAAGCGAGTTTACCTTCACGTGTGATTAGTATTGCCCTTGATAAAGAAGGACCTTTCTGGCGTGGTGAATTGCATGATCCTCGCTTACGCGAAGACGCTGATTTCTATCTTTCCGTACGTTCTGCATTACCAGCTCATTTATTGATCACGCAATTTCCATTGCTTTGTAAAGCAGGCAGTAATGACGATGTTGCTAGTGTGGTTAACGTTGCACTTAACGGTATTCCACTACAACCGTTAACACATGTTCCTGCTGCTATCCCACTGCGTTTAGAAAATCACTATTTTGCGCTTGAACTTAATAATCCTGCAGGTCAAGCCATGTTGTCTTCAGGTCATTGTGCCTTTTATGTACCGGGAACATTAGGTGAAATTCAACTCGAACTTTTTGCGGTGCTTCGCTCATGATAACGAATACAAGAACAGCTAAAAATAACATGGTTGATATGCTTTTTGCTGATACTTGGTTAATGGTATGCCAGCTGCGTCAAGGTGCCGAAATTACTGATGGTAAAGCTTTCTATCGGCGCGTCTGTGAACATATTGATAAAACACGCCAACAGCTCGTAGAAAAAGGCTATTCCCAATCCGCCATTGAAAACATGCTTTATGCACAGTGCGCTTTAATTGATGAAAGCGTGATGAACCGAACTGAGCGCGATGATGGTTACTTACAGTGGATACAATCTCCATTACAAGCTAAGTATTTCAATACGTTAGAAGCTGGTGACAAACTATGGGATAGGTTACGTGATCTATTAAATGAACCCGCACCCAACAATGATGTACTTATCTGTTTTCACCGGGTGATCACGCTGGGTTTTGTTGGTAAATATCGCCAAACCAATGCGCCCGAACGAGAACAAATTATTGAGTTACTCAATACTCAACTTCCCGCCTATGCATTATCAAGTGATTTACCTTTAGTAATGAAACCCAAGCATCGAATGAATCGCCGCCATATTTATTGGCTAGGTTGGTTTGGGGGAATTGTGGTGATTGCAATGCTCTGGTGGGGCTTTTCTGTGTCATTAGAAAATTTACTTCAACAATGGGTAATTCAAGGAAAGTGATGCAAAAAAACAGGATAAAACAGTGTATTACATTGTTTTCAGCAAGCTTATTATTGTGGTTGCTTTGGGGATTTTGGTCTTTTGGTAAAGAGATCTCCTTTTTTCTGACGGCATTTATTTGTATCGTCACACTGACTTTGTGGGTTTGGTTTTTCCGCCAACAAAAAAGTACTCCTTACCTTAAAGATGCACTTACAAACCAGCTCCCTCCTGATAATTATCAAGGTGCAGTTATTATTGTTTGTGGTCAATCACAAGCTCTTTTTCATGAAAATCAAACCTATCGAGAGACAGCTAAAGGTTGGTATATTTGCGCCTCTTCTCCTATCGATTTGATCAACATCACTCAACATATTGTTGATATTGCTCCCTTACAATTACGCCGATTGTCACTGTTATACGCTTTATTACCTGAACAACTATTACAACAAGAAGAAGTGACTCAAGAAATACTTAATTGGCGTCGCGCTATTCATGAAAGCAATAAAAAAGTAGGTAAAATATTACCTTTTTGGGTGACGCTTTATCTTAACTCCCCAGTTAATTACCTCAATTCACATTTTGATGACACTACACCATGGATAACCTATTTAAGTGACCAACCAGAATTACTGGTTATCTCTGATAATTTAGCGACACAACCTGTTTCAACATGGTTATCACAAAATACTGAACAAACCGAAAACCAGCTCACTATGGCACTTTGGCTTGATCAATTACTTGCTTGGTTAAAAAGTGAATTTATTCCTTTACTTACTGTTGCTCAATCTGGTGCTCCAAGCCTGATCCCTGTTGCTTGGGCAATGCAATTTACGACCGTACCTACCATTTCAGATAACAGCTGGGCTCAATTTATTCACCACAAAACTACGTTATCTCCGACTATAACCAAAGCATCAAATAACAGCGACGAATTACCACTACCAGACATTGTGATTAATAAACTCTCTCACGATGTCAATTTACTAAAAATAGAAACGACCTTTGGTGTTGTTGGCGTAATTTGTGGGTTATTTCTTATTGGTGCTCTCTCTGGTAGCTACCATCATAACAAGCAATTAATTTACGATAACAGTCATGATATCAACCACTTTAAAAGTATTACTGATGAGAATCTAGAACCTAAAAAAGTGGCTTATCAACAGTTGCTTTCAGATGCAACGTTTCTCTCTCATTGGCAACGAGAAGGTATTCCTGCTCGCTACTCTTTAGCGTTATATCAAGGCAATAACATCTTACCTTACTTGCACGCCTTGCTTAGTTCATGGGCTCCACCACTGCCACCAGCTCCTATCATCGTGCAAGAAGTTCCTGAAATGGTGACGTTAGATAGCCTTGCCCTCTTCGCATCTGGTCAATACGAATTAAAAAATGAGGCCACCAAAGTACTTGTTGATGCGCTTATCAATATAAAAGCCAAACCGGGTTGGTTAATTGTCATTTCAGGCTACACCGACAACACTGGTAATCCTGATTTAAACCAAAAACTTTCTCTTAAACGAGCTGAAGCCGTGCGTGATTGGATGATCAAAACCAGTGATATCGCACCATCTTGCTTTGCAGTGCAAGGATATGGTCAGCATCAGCCTGTTGCAGACAATTCAACACTCGATGGTCGGGCTCGTAATCGTCGAGTTGAAATTCGCCTGATACCTCAAGCCGATGCTTGTCAGGTATTAGCTGATGACCTTACGCCACTGAAGGATGGTGGCAACTAAACCCTAGAAAGGAGATGTAATTATGGCTATTCCTGTATACCTCTGGTTAAAAGATGACGGTAATGCGGATATCAAAGGCTCTGTTAATGTTCAAGATCGTGAAGGTAGTATCGAAGTCGTCGCTCAAGATCACAACTTGTACATTCCAACAGATAACAATACCGGCAAATTAACCGGTACACGTATCCATACTCCATTTATTTTCGTAAAAGAAATTGATGCTTCCAGCCCGTATTTATACAAGGCAGTTACAACTGGGCAAACCTTGAAAAAAGCAGAGTTTAAGTGGTATCGCATCGATGATGCAGGTCAAGAAGTTGAATATTTCAACACTACGCTTGAAAACGTCAAGGTAGTCAAAGTGGCTCCTAAGATGCACAACATCAAAGATCCGACTAAAGAAAAACACAATCACCTCGAAGAAGTTGAATTGCGTTACGAAAAAATCACTTGGACTTACAAAGACGGAAATATCATTCATTCAGATTCATGGAATGAACGCGCCACTGCGTAACACCAAAATAAACAGGCGGTTAACCGCCTGTTTTAACTACCAATTATTGTAAAGCGTTATAACTCAAAATTTAACAAATAAATACTCTAAATAGTTCAAGGTATAGCAAGACCACTATTTAAAGCACAACGAATACGACCTTATGAGCCTCGGTCTACGGCTAAGGGCGGTAGCGTACCTAAATTCCCTCAATAGGGACTTCATTACTGGGAGAGAACATGGAAAATCAATCTGTCATGCTATTGCGTCGGTTAAATCCTTATTGTGCAAAAGCGCTAGAAGCGGCGGCCTCATTATGCCAAACCCGTGCCCACGCAGAAGTAACTATTGAACACTGGCTATTAAAAATTCTAGAACTTGGCGAAAGTGATATCACTGTATTAGCACGTCGCTACGAATGGGATTTATCTGCACTTTGGCAAAGCTTACTTGATGCGATTGATAAATTGCCCCGCTCTGTACGTAGCCGACCTCAATTATCCAAACCCTTATTAGAATTAATTAAAAATGCATGGGTCATTGCTTCTCTTGATGAAGATATCGAACAGATCCGCAGTGTGCACTTATTGCATACGATGACCAAACAGCCAGCATTAGTTCCACTCGATGCACTTTGGCCTTTAATGACATTAGGTGAGACGCAACTACAACGATTAAGACCTCTACTTGATGCCCAATCTGATGAAAGACCAGAAATTCAACAATTAGCTTCACATAATCATTTACCTGAAGCCCCCCTTGCTGAAAATAATGAAACCAATACTTCATCTTCAACGACAGATAACGCCGTTATTGGTCATACTCTTAGTGATGCATTACAGGCGGTATTAAATAAATTCACTCTTGATGTGACAGAAAAAGCGCGACTGGGTGAAATTGATCCTGTATTTGGTCGAGATGATGAAATTCGTCAAATGGTCGATATTCTCTCTCGTCGCCGTAAAAACAACCCTATTCTTGTTGGAGAGCCCGGTGTAGGTAAAACCGCGCTTGTTGAAGGATTAGCATTACGTATTGCTGAAAAAAATGTTCCTATCAGTTTACAAACCACCTCATTACGCACTCTGGATTTAGGTCTATTACAAGCGGGGGCGGGAGTAAAAGGTGAGTTTGAACAGCGTTTAAAAAATGTTATCGATGCCGTTCAACAATCACTCACACCAATTCTACTTTTTATCGATGAAGCGCATACAATTATTGGTGCAGGTAATCAAGCCGGTGGTGCTGATGCAGCTAACTTATTAAAACCCGCATTGGCTCGCGGTGAACTACGAACTATCGCCGCAACCACTTGGTCTGAATACAAACAATATTTTGAACGTGATGCCGCATTAGAACGTCGTTTTCAAATAGTTAAAGTTGACGAGCCTGATGATGAAAAAGCCTTTTTAATGTTACGAGGATTAAAATCTCGTTATGCCAAATATCATGGCGTACACATTACTGATGATGCAGTAAAAGCCGCCGTCACTTTATCTCGCCGTTATTTAACGGGACGTCAGCTTCCTGATAAAGCAGTGGATTTACTTGATACAGCAAGTGCGCGTATTCGTATGAGTTTAGACACCTTACCTGAAGAACTCACCCGTATTAAAGCCAAGCGCTATGCACTTGAACTAGAACAAAAAGCAATACTTGATGACATCACTATTGGTAATTTAACCAATCAAACCAAGTTATCTGATTTATCTTCTCAAGATGCCCAACTAGCACTTCAACTTGAATCCTTAGAACAGCGTTTTGAGCAAGAGAAAGAGATTATCTGTCAGCTAATTGAAAGCAGACAAGATCCCGAAAATACCGCAACATCAGCACAGCTACAGCAACAACTCTCACAATTACAACAAGAAGCACCACTTTTAAACCCTGATGTAGACGTTCGTACAGTCGCAACAGTTATTGCTGATTGGACAGGTGTTCCACTTTCAAGCCTTCTTAAAGATGAACAAATCGGCTTGTTAGAGCTAGAGAGTAACTTATCAAAATACGTTGTTGGACAAGACAGTGCTTTACTCGCGTTAGCACAACGTCTGCGTGCATCTAGAACAGGATTAGTGTCTGAAAACGGCCCTCAAGGCGTATTTTTATTAGTGGGTCCAAGTGGTGTAGGTAAAACAGAATCAGCCATTGCGCTGGCAGAATGTCTGTTTGGCGGTCAAAAATCCCTAATCACTATCAATATGTCTGAATATCAAGAAGCACATACAGTCAGCCAATTAAAAGGCTCGCCTCCAGGTTATGTTGGATACGGTCAAGGTGGTGTATTAACCGAAGCAGTAAGAAAACGCCCTTATAGCATTGTGTTATTAGATGAAGTTGAAAAAGCACATCGCGATGTTCTCAATCTTTTCTATCAAGTATTTGATAGAGGCTTTATGCGTGATGGTGAAGGTCGTGAAATTGATTTTCGTAATACCGTTATTTTAATGACCGCAAATTTAGGCAGTGATTATTTAATGCAACAACTGGAAGAGTCACCATTAAGTACAGATAGCGATTTACAAGAAACGCTTCGCCCTATTTTACGTGACCATTTTCAACCCGCACTACTGGCTCGTTTCCAAACATTAATTTACCGTCCTCTTGATGCAACGGCACTACGCATTATTGTTGAGATGAAATTAAAAAATGTGATCAAGCGGCTTTACACTCACTATCGATTAACAGGTATTGTCGAAGAAACCCTCTACGACACCATTGTAGATGCCTGTTTATTACCAGATACAGGTGCGAGAAATATCGATAGCCTGCTTAATCAACAAATTCTCCCTATTCTTAGCCAGCAACTCCTTTTACGCCAAGCCAATGCTGAAAAATCACAATATGTCATTTTAGGTTTTAATGAAGAAGAAGGTATTACATTGAGTTTTAGTGATGAGTTGCCAAACTAACAATAACTAAGATCTATCGCCAAAATGACTCGTAAAACGCTCACTATAATTATTTTCACATTCATCGTTATTGTGGTGAGCTCACTGTTTTTCCCCAAGAAAAAACCACAAGATGACTACCTTGCTGGGAATTTACACGGGTTTAACCATGTCAAAGGTACCTCTGTAAATTGGTTTATGGTCAATGGCTATTATGGCAAAGGGGGTGGCGGAACCTGTTGTATTGTCGTGCCCGCCAAATGGACGCCGAATCAATGGGTCAAAGTGGAATGGGAGGTCGATCCCAATGCTTACCCCGGTGATATTCCCAAGTTTAGCGATCCTTACTACAAAGAATATATGAGGTTACATAAAGCCAATTACCGTCGTTATAGCAAAATGGTAGAAATTCCCGAATATGACGATCCTTGCGATGTTAAAGTGCATTTTCTTCCCTGCCAAGAAGTCAAGATCACCTTGTCTTGCAAATCATGGGGACACCCTGACTATCCAGTCAATGAACCCAATGATATGGAGGAGCCTGCAATATGTCCACAAAATTAACCCGTAAGAAACTCGTATTTGTTGGGATAATCATTGCTCTTCTTGCGATCTATTTTCTCTTTATCCGACAACCTAAAGTGGAATATTTAGCCGGTAGTATGAGTGGTATTAACCATGTGAAAGGCACTGCGGTGAATTGGTTTAAAGTCAATGGTTATTACGGGCAAGGTGCAGCCGGAACTTGTTGCATTATGGTACCTGCCAAGTGGACGCCTAATCAATGGGTCAAAGTAGAATGGGAAGTCGATCCTGATGCGTATTCAGATAAATCGCCGCCTTTAGGTACTGATGAATTTCGCCAATATATGAAAAAACACGAAGCCAATTATCGCCACTATCAAAAAATGGTTGAAATCCCCGAATACGATGAGCCTTGTAGTGTCAAAGTCCATTTTCTTCCTTGCCAAGAAGTAAAAATTAGCCTGTCTTGTTATTCCCCTTGGCTTCCCGAATATCCAATAAAAGAACTATTAGAAATGGAGGAGCCTGCAATATGCCCACAAAATTAACCCGCAAAAAACTCATGTTTGTTGGGATAATCATTGCTCTTCTTGCGGTCTATTTTCTCTTTATCCGACAACCGAAAGTGGAGTATTTAGCAGGCAATTTACACGGCTTTAACCATGTGAAAGGCACCTCGGTGAATTGGTTTAAAGTCAATGGTTATTACGGGCAAGGTGCAGCCGGAACTTGTTGCATTATGGTGCCGGCAAAATGGACACCTAATCAATGGGTCAAAGTGGAATGGGAAGTCGATCCTGATGCATACCCTACAGATTCACCGGGTGTGACAGATCCCAAATTTGATGCTTATATGAAAAAACACGAAGCCAATTATCGCCGCTATCAAAAAATGGTTGAAATCCCTGAATATGGCGAGCCTTGTAGTGTTGATGTCCATTTTCTCCCTTGTCAGGAAGTAAAAATCACCCTATCTTGCCATGCAACCAATCATCCTGATTATCCTATAAAAGAACCTAGCTTTATGGAGGAGCCTGCAATATGTCCACAAAATTAACCCGCAAAAAACTCATGTTTGTTGGGATAATCATTGCTCTTCTTGCGATCTATTTTCTCTTTATCCGACAACCGAAAGTGGAGTATTTAGCAGGTAATTTACACGGCTTTAACCATGTGAAAGGGACTGCGGTGAATTGGTTTAAAGTCAATGGTTATTACGGGCAAGGTGCAGCCGGAACTTGTTGCATTATGGTGCCGGCAAAATGGACACCTAATCAATGGGTCAAAGTGGAATGGGAAGTCGATCCTGATGCGTATTCAGATAAATCGCCACCTTTAGGTACTGATGAATTTCGCCAATATATGAAAAAACACGAAGCCAATTATCGCCACTATCAAAAAATGGTTGAAATCCCCGAATACGATGAGCCTTGTAGTGTCAAAGTCCATTTTCTTCCTTGCCAAGAAGTAAAAATCACCCTGTCTTGTTATGCAACCAATCATCCTGATTATCCTATAAAAGAGCCTAGCTTTATGGAGGAGCCTGCAATATGTCCATAAAAGTACCCACTGATAAACAACTTCATTTTGCACTTATCCATACCATCAAAGCTAATTTAAACGATCAGCATGCAACCAAAGGCGATCCCTGCTGGGCTCCACCTCATTTTCCTAATCAAGGACGTTTAACACTGACTTCTCAACAAGTAAAAGAGAATATCAAGAAGATTGAAGCTGAAGAAAATAAACATAAGCACTACACAAAAAAAAGTACAATCCAATGTTGTAAAAGCTTACATGTTAGCTTCTTTTTTGATGGTACAAATAACAATAATAAAAATGATACAGATGATGCAAATCCACCACATCCTACAAATGTGGCAAAGCTTTATCATGCAGGTTTTCCAGATATAAAAGAGGCAATGGATAAAGGATTTTATGCTTATTATATGCCTGGTGTCGGTACTCCTTTTCCTGAAATTAAAACTTACGAGTATTACAGTTCAGGGTTAACCTACGCAACAGGCGGTCAAGCCCGCATCAGTTGGGCACTTATTCAAATATATAATACTCTATTTCATGCCGTAACAGGTCATGAGCTTACTTTAGCTAAAATGCGGGTATTACTTCTAAAGATGAGCATTGAGGATGGTTATAATCCAACCAGTATTTTATTAGAACAATTTAGAACGATAATACATGAATTAATATGGAACAAACCTAAATTAGTAGTTTTAAAGTTATATATTTATGGATTCTCGCGTGGTTCAGCAGAAGCAAGAACATTTGTGTATTGGTTAGATAAATTACTTACTTGTATACATACACAAGCTCCACCATTAAGACAATTAATATTTCCCAAAGGAACCATCTATGGTATTCCCGTTTCTGTTGAGTTTTTAGGGCTTTTTGATACCGTGCCAGCCGTTGGTTTAGCCAATGTTATGCCGATGTTTACCGGCCACAATGGTTGGGCAAATGGCACCCAACAACTGCCCAAATCAGATTTAATTAAAAACTGTTATCATTTTGTAGCTGCTCATGAACAACGCCAATCCTTTGCTGTCGATTCAATACGTACACCTGAAGGAAACTATCCTCCTAATACCATAGAAGTGATTTATCCCGGAATGCATTCTGATATAGGGGGTGGCTATCCGCCAGGAGATCAAGGTAAAGCAAGAGCAGGTCATGAAGAACTTATATCTCAAATTGCTTTACATGATATGTACGCTGCCGCAATAAATGCAGGAGCTCCTTTAGCGTTAAGCGAAGAGTCTTTTTTATTATTAACGCCAAAGCAACAAAACTATTATTTATTTAGAAAAATATCTGATACAACAAAACTAGAATTTGACTTTTCCATAGAACTTATAAAAAAATTCAATACATGGCTAGAACAGACCCTTCCAGAAATAACAATAAAAAAAGAAGATAATAATATAAAATCGTATATACCTAACCGCTTTATCACCGCTGATATTGAAAACGTTATTGAATGTCAGCTTATTTTAATCACCGCTTGGCGTATTGGGCGTTATGCTTCATCTCAAGATTCAGAGATGAACCTGACAAAACAAGACTTCTTTAAAAATGCACCACAACATGCAAATATAAAAGTACAACCTTATGAACCGGAATTTAGTAAGCAGGCCAGTAGTACATTAGCAAAAGAGTATTCAGATATAGAAAGTAAAAGTACTGAAATTCGTAAAAATAGAGAAAAAGAGCAAAGTAAACAAACTGATGTTGATAATTGGCAACCTTCACCTGAAAATATAGGTCTCCCTTTATTTGATGCAACTAATGCAAGAGGCCAATTTTGGGAAGCTTCTTTAGAATTTAAAGCAGATTATAATGATTTACCTCGTCCTTCACCTTTAATTCAATTTACTCTTCGCACAAAAAAAGCTTGCCAAGGAATTGATTATTATCATTCTATAGATAATCCATATTATAAACCAGATACAACCTGCGACTCGTTACCTGAAAATACTTTTCCTGTGGGTGTTGTAGGTCAATCGCTCTTTTTACAAAATTTAGATGGTACAGTAGAAGAATATGCGCATGTTATTACTTATCAAGATGAACGAAGTGAATATTTAAGTTTAAAAGAAAAAAGCAAATATATATATTCCATTTTAGAGCTCGTTTTAATTAAAAATAATCATGACTCTTATTTAGGAGAAATAGTTGATCTGTTAGATAATCACATTCATGATTCGAGAGCTTGGTTTATGCATTCTGAAAGTGGACTTCGCGAGCCTTTCGGCGGTTATTTTTTATCTCGCATGATCTACTTTGGTGACAAATGGAGCAAATCTATGCAAATTTTAGCAGCTGATGAATTTACTTATCGAGATAAAAATAACAAGAAATATATAAAACTCGATTACTTACCTACCTATGGTTTAAATTTAATTAATAAGAAAATAGAAAGTAGAATAAAAGACGAAAAACCAATTCAGACTAATGAAGTTACAAAAGTAATAAATAAACTTAACGAAATAAAAAAAGACAAAAATATCCACAAAATATCTAGTTCATTAAACCACTATGTTAATAATTAATATTATCTAATCACTCCTTCACAAGGATAAACACCGAAAGTTTGTTAATAATAAACAAACGGGATGTGTTTATATAATTCAGCTATGAACTTAAAAAAAACAACTCAGACTATACTTAATGGACAAAATCGCTATCATCTTAATGTACAAGGATGTGATGTTTTATTTGATGTAGAACACTTCACCGGACGCGAAGCAATAAGTGATACCTACCATTATCAAATTACCTTTACTTGCCAAGCTCAAGATTTACAGCCACAACAACTCTTGCGTCGTAGTGCAACCCTATCTTTTACACCGCCAATTAACAGTATTACCGATTTGGCAACGCAAGAGCCTATCACCAAACAAGTTCATGGTGTTATCACACAATTTCGGCGTTTATCAGGATCTGTGGATGAAGCGCGTTATCAACTCGTTATTGAGCCTGTCTTTGCATTATTACGTCATCAAATCCGCTCTCATCGATTTTTCCTCAATCAATCTGTGCCCGATGTTGTAAGCCAAATTTTACGTGAGCATAATTTTAAAGATTGGGAGTTTGAATTTACACTTAAAAATGAATATCCCAAACGCGAGCAAATTAATCAATACAATGAAAGTGATCGTCAATTTATAGAACGACTATTAAGTGAAGTCGGTATTTTTTACTCATTCTATTTACAAGACCAAACACAAACCGAAGTCATCCGTTTTGCCGATCGCCAAAGTGCTTACACCTTTGATAAAACACTACCTTTAAATAGCCCATCGGGCATGAATGATAACCACCAAGAAAGCGTATGGGGATTATCATTACACCATCAAGTGGTCGAACAGAATGTATTCACCAAAGATTATAACCATCGTCAAGCACAAGACACCTTGATCTCAGCAGTCACCGATATGACGCGTGGTGAAGGGGATGAAGTTCACTATGGTGAAGTTTATCATTACCAAGCAAGACATCTTACCCGTGGCGATAAAATTACCCCTGAAGCAGAAACGGCTAACTTTTGGGCAAGACTTGATCATGAACGTTTTCTCACTCGACAAACGCGCTTAAAAGGTGAAAGTAATGCCGACTTTTTATCACCGCTCCAAGTGCTTTCTATCACTGATAACACAATACCTTCATCATTACCGTCTGTGTTTCAATCACCGATTTTAATCACTCGCCTACGCTTTAGTGGTGGTCGAGAAAAAGCACTACAAGTGCGATTTAATGCCATTCCTTACAGTGAAACACTGTGCTGGCGTCCAGTTGTTAAACCTCGTCCAATTATTACAGGCACACTGACTGCACGTATTACGAGTGCAAAAGATAACGATATTTACGCCCACCAAAATGAACACGGTTTTTATTGGGTAAAATTTGATGCCGACCGTGATGAAAAACCCATGGGCTATGAAAGTATGCCTGTACGCTTGGCAAAACCTTATGCCGGTGACACTTACGGGATGCATTTTCCGTTAATTCAAGGTACTGAAGTCGCTATCGCCTTTCATGAAGGCGATCCTGACAGACCTTATATTGCCCATGCATTGCATGATTCGCGCCATCCCGATCATGTAACGGATAGAAACAATACACGTAATGTTATTCGTACTCCTGCAAATAATAAGCTGCGAATGGAAGATAAACGTGGACAGGAGCATATTAAACTCAGCACCGAATACGGGGGTAAATCTCAGTTAAATTTAGGTCATATTGTCGATGCCAATCGTGATAAACGTGGCGAAGGTTTTGAGTTACGCACTGATAGTTGGGGAGCAATAAGAGCAGGTAAAGGATTGTTTATTAGTGCAGATAATCAAACCAAAGCAGGTGGTGAAGTGCTGGCAATGGACCCTGCAATATCTTTAGTCAAGGGAGCAATAAGTCAGTTAGATGATTGTAGAGAAATCACACAAGCACATCACAATCTCCAACCAGAAAAAGAAGGGTTAGATAATCTTTTAAAAAACACCGATAAACTAGCATCACCTTCTATTTTAATGCATGCACCAGAAGGAATAGGTATTGTTACCAATGAAACACTACTTATGCAAAGTGTTGAAGCACTCTATGCTCAAACAAAAGGTGAAATGCACCTATCAAGTACACAGAAAGTAGCAGTAAATGCATATCAACAAATCTCGATGTTGTCTCAAAAAGAAGGAATACGCATTGTCTCTGGAAAAGGACCTTTTGAATTAGAATCACATGGCGATATCTTCGAAGCAACGGCACTTAAAGATATTACGGTACAATCAACTCAAGGTCATATTCAATTAACTGCTAAAAATGGAATTACTTTAGGCTGTGGCGGTGGATATATTAAAATAATGCCTGATGGCCAAATTGAAATTCATACACCGAGTCGTTTAAGCCTCAAAGGGCAACATATTTGGAGTGAGCCAGCGAGTGAAGATTTCCCATTACCAGACCTTCCTCAATCTGTTTGTAAAGAGTGTTTAAAGAAAGCCCAAGAAAATGCTATGGGAGTCGCTATCCGTGAATAATACATTACAATCCCCATCAAAAGAAATAACGGATCAATGGATAAAACAATTAAAATTGATCTCAGAAAAAACACATCTAGATTATCTCGATATTGTTATTGACCAAGCTGGGTTAGAAAATCCCATCGTTCCAGCTTTAATCAAGATGGATAATGATATTAGATGGTTTTCTCTTTTCACTAATATGCCGGAAGAAGGTTTTTTAGAACAAGCTCCTCTACTTATTCGTATTGAGTGGAATAAAAGTACACATTTAATCTTATTAGAAGAGCTATTTGAATTACTTTATTCAGAGCCTCGATTATTAATAACATCATCCCCTCTTCCATTTAATATGTTATCTACATTTCTACTTTCTCTTGCAGAAATTGAATGGGGCTTTAAATCTTGCTTACTTCGCTTTTATGATACACGGGTATTTCCGACACTAGTAAAAGATATTCTCACACCTGAGCAAAAAAAAAGATTCACTGATATTACTTTTATTTGGGGCTGGCTAGATAGAGACAATGATATGAGTTGGTTATTAGGGAGTTATCATCCAGAGATTGAAGATAAGTCTTTTCCAACAATGCAATTTAACGATGAACAAATTAATAAAATTGGCTGTATAAGTGATGCAGAGGAATTAAGAGCATATTCTGAATTTAATAACACATCGATAACTCAAGAAGAAAATTTCAACCATCTATATGCTCTTGCTATTCAAGCCAATAATAGTGACCATTTGGGTACAATAGAAGAATATGTTCGCAAATACTATTCTAATAATTAACCCACTCAGATTACTATTTTTAAAATTCACGCTTAAAAAGAACATAAAATGAAAAAAATAATTAGAGTCGGAGATACTTTAAATCCTTATGGTGGAAAAGTGATTACAGGAAGCTATTTAGCATATGGAAAGTCTGTTGCTTGTGTTGGCGATAAGGTTATTTGTAATAAGCATGGTGAAAATAGAATTATTGAAGGCGCAAAAAATTCAACAATAAATAAAAGAGCAGTTGCATTAGAAGGGCACCATTGTGCTTGTGGTTGTACTTTAGTAAGTTCACTTTCTAATATAAGTATCAAATCATAAATTAATTATTTATATGTCATTCTTATTTTATAAAAATAAAGTGGATAAAATGATTAAATTAAAAATAATATTATTAGTTCTCGCCTCTTCTCTGTTACTTTCCGGTTGTGCTAATGCGGGCTCTTGGGGTGCAAAACCAGAAAACTCCCTCTTGGGAGCCGGGCTTCAAGGCTATAACCATACTCAATTTGAAATTTCAGGTTTTTCAATTAATGGGGGTTACGGCAGTATTGGCGGAACCGTCTGTTGTGTGATGATCCCCGAAAAATGGCGCCCTAATTTAACCGCACATATTCGATGGAAAAAAGTCGATACCAGCAAATTTCCACCAGCACCTGATTTTGACCAAGTCGAAGCCTATAATCGCTGGGAGCAACAACTCCGCGATAATACCTCCAGTCATGAAGCTTGGGTGCCCATCCCACAATATGATAAAGAAGTGTGTGGTGTCGATGTTCATTTTTTACCTTGTAATGAGGTGAAAATTACCACTTCTTGCTATAGCTATGGTGATCCTGAATACCCGATTAATGAACCCCATAATATGAAGGAGCCCACCGTATGTCCTCAAAAATAACCATTTGGCAAACTTACCCTAAACTTGCCACGCTCTTGATCATTTCTCTGTTACTTTCCGGTTGTGCCAATGCGGGCTCTTGGGGCGCAAAACCAGAAAACGCCCTCTTGGGAGCAGGACTTCAAGGCTATAACCACACTCAATACAGTATTACCGGTTTTTCGATTAATGAAGGTTATGGCAGTATTGGCGGAACCGTCTGTTGTGTGATGATCCCCGAAAAATGGCGCCCTAATTTAATCGCTCACATAAAGTGGGAGAAACTCGATAAGAGCAAAATACCTCTTGCTCCTGATTTTGATCAAGTCGAAGCCTATAATCACTGGGAAAAAGAATTAGACCGCTATACGACCTATCACGAAGCTTGGGTGCCAATCCCACAATATGATGAACCTTGTAGTGTCAAAGTGCATTTCTTACCTTGTAATGAGGTGAAAATCACTACCTCTTGTAAAGGATATGGTCATCCTGAATACCCAATTAATGAGCCTCATAATATGAAGGAGCCCACCGTGTGTCCTCAAAAATAACCATTTGGCAAACTTACCCTAAACTTGCCACGCTCTTGATCATTTCTCTGTTACTTTCCGGTTGTGCCAATGCGGGCTCTTGGGGCACAAAACCAGAAAACGCCCTCTTGGGAGCAGGTCTTCAAGGCTATAACCACACTCAATACAGTATTACCGGTTTTTCGATTAATGAAGGTTATGGCAGTATTGGCGGCACGGTCTGTTGTGTGATGATCCCCGAAAAATGGCGTCCTAATTTAGTCGCGCATATTCAATGGAATAAAGTGGATAAAAATAAACTCTCTCCTGCCCCTAAATTTAGTCAAGTAGAAGCTTATCAACGTTGGAAACAAGAGTTACGCGATAATACCTCCAGTCATGAAGCTTGGGTGCCTATCCCACAATATGATGAACCTTGTAGCGTCAAAGTGCATTTCTTACCTTGTAATGAAGTGAAAATCACTACCTCTTGTAAAGGATATGGTCATCCTGAATACCCAATTAATGAACCCCATAATATGAAGGAGCCCACCGTATGTCCTCAAAAATAACCATTTGGCAAACTTACCCTAAACTTGCCACGCTCTTGATCATTTCTCTGTTACTTTCCGGTTGTGCTAATGCGGGCTCTTGGGGCGCAAAACCAGAAAACTCCCTCTTGGGAGCAGGACTTCAAGGCTATAACCACACTCAATACAGTATTACCGGTTTTTCGATTAATAAAGGGTATGGCAGTATTGGCGGTACGGTCTGTTGTGTGATGCTCCCCGAAAAATGGCGTCCTAATTTAATCGCTCACATAAAGTGGGAGAAACTCGATAAAAGCAAAATACCTCTTGCTCCTGATTTTGATCAAGTCGAAGCCTATAATCACTGGGAAAAAGAATTAGACCGCTATACGACCTATCACGAAGCTTGGGTTCCAATCCCACAATATGATAAAGAAGTGTGTGGTGTCGATGTTCATTTTTTACCTTGTAATGAGGTGAAAATTACCACTTCTTGCTATAGCTATGGTGATCCTGAATACCCGATTAATGAACCCCATAATACGAAGGAGCCCACCGTATGTCCCCAAAAATAACCTTTTGGCAAACTTACCCTAAGCTTGCCATGCTCTTGATCATTTCTCTGTTACTTTCCGGTTGTGCTAATGCGGGCTCTTGGGGCACAAAACCAGAAAACTCCCTCTTGGGAGCAGGACTTCAAGGCTATAACCACACTCAATTTGAAATTTCAGGTTTTTCAATTAATGGGGGTTACGGCAGTATTGGCGGAACCGTCTGTTGTGTGATGATCCCCGAAAAATGGCGCCCTAATTTAACCGCACATATTCGATGGGAAACTGTCGATACCAGCAAATTTCCACCACCTCCAAAATTTAGCCAAGTAGAAGCCTATAAACACTGGAAACAACAACTCCGCGACAATACCTCCAGTCACGAAACTTGGGTGCCAATCCCACAATATGATGAACCTTGTAGCGTCAAAGTGCATTTCTTACCTTGTAATGAAGTGAAAATCACTACCTCTTGTAAAGGATATGGTCATCCTGAATACCCAATTAATGAACCTCATAATATGAAGGAGCCCACCGTATGTTTGAAGAAATAAAAGCAGAACCAGTTTGGGTACCTAATCATTTCCCAGATGATGGGCGACTAGAATTAACTCAGCAACAAATAGAGAATAATTATAAAACACGAGAAGAAGAGAAACGAAATCATAACTCTAGCCTTGCTAGTGTAAAAAATAACTGCTGTCGAAATTTACATATTAGTTTCTTTTTTGATGGCACCAATAATAATCGAGAAAAAGATATGGCGGCTGAGCCTAAAACCGCCACCAATATTACGCGATTATTTGAAACAACGTATGAAGATGAAAATAACCCAGATAAAAAACAAAGAGAATATTTTAAATATTATATGCCCGGTGTTGGTACTGCCTTCCCTGAAATAGCAGAATATAATTTTACTAATATGGGCTTAATATTTGCAACAGGGGGAGAAAATCGTATTAATTGGGCATTATTAATGTTAGCCAATACATTAATCATTTCATCTAACTTAGATGAGCTAACACTTACTCAATTACGTATCTACTTAAAAGATATGGCAACTCCAACATATCTCCCTATTAGTGGTAAAGATCGTCGCCGTGCGGTTATCCATTCTCTAATTAATAAAAAAGAGATTATTGAAGGATTGCAACTTAAACCTAAAACTTTAACGATTAAACTTTATGTTTACGGTTTCTCACGTGGCGCGGCGGAAGCAAGAACCTTTGTTAATTGGGTAACACAGTTATTCGATACCCCTGAAGGCGCTGATAAACCCGCTCAGCAATTATGTGGTATTAATGTAAAAGTTGAATTTATTGGTATTTTGGATACGGTGCCCTCTGTGGGTATAGTGCATTTAGCACCTTTCTTTTCAGGTCATATGGATTGGGCAAATGGCACTCAACAACTCCCCAGTGAAAAAATCTTTCCTAACTTTATTAAGTGCTGTCGCCATTTTGTTTCTGCTCATGAGCAACGTTTCTGTTTTCCTCTAGATACAGTAAGACGGCCTTCAGATTGGGAGAATGAAAAAAATAAAGCAGATACATCTGTGAATAATAAAAATATTAATGGTAATAATTATGGCCGTTATCCCAAAATATCCGATATTGAAGAAGTGGTTTATCCCGGTGTTCACTCCGATATTGGAGGGGGATATTTGGTAGGAGATCAAGGAAAAGCCTTTAATGATCCTTCAATGTTAGCTTCACAAATTGTCTTACATGATCTTTATCTTTCAGCATTTCTAATAGGAGCCCCATTAAATATTACTGGTATCTCACCTAAAAATAGTAATGGGAAAATAATGTGTAATAGTATTACAAGAAAGATCTATGAACTTTTTGAAATCAACCCAATTCTAATTCAACGCTTTAACGCATGGCGAAAAATTACTTTAGAATTACCTCAAGTGACTACTACTCATTTTTCGGAAACTTTCAATGCTTGCCGTGCAAATACAACATTAGAAAAAGTCGTCGAAAAACAAATGGCATGGATGACAGCTTGGCGTATCGATAGATATGCCGATATGAATCTTTTTAATCAAGATTTTTATAAAAATGCATTACAGCATGGCACTGAAAAGATCAAAGAAGATAAAGAAAAATGGGAGAAAACTAAAGAGAAGATAGAAGAACAACAGAAAGAAAAAATAAAACAAGGTACAGATACCATTTCACCAGGAGATCTTATGGGGCCTCGTATTTATGAGCCCATGCTAGGTAAAACACAATTAAGAGAAGGTGCTGAAGAATTTAAAGCGGACTATTACGATGAACGAAGAGAAGTCAGAAATTGGAAACAGTTTTCTGTCGATAATTTATTAACTAATATAATGTGCTTAGTAAATACTGACGATGAGAAAGCTGAATATTTTCATATGAAACAAAGTGGTGATGATATTTATAAAAAAGGTTATGGATTTCCTTTATTTAAAGAAAATAACACTCCTGATCCTGATGCATTATTAACAAGAGATTTATTTGATAACCAATTTCATGATTCTCGTGCTTGGTTTATGCATGATGCATTACAATCTAG
Organism: Proteus sp. ZN5; assembly: GCF_011046025.1. Taxonomy (GTDB): domain Bacteria; phylum Pseudomonadota; class Gammaproteobacteria; order Enterobacterales; family Enterobacteriaceae; genus Proteus. Next base: position 1,720,507 of record NZ_CP047639.1, on the reverse strand, counting down.
AGAACCTTGGGCAAGCTATTTTAGTTATAGAATGATCTATGCTGATAGTGAAACAAATAAATTTTTATCACCTGTCGCAATAGCGGGAAAATTAATTGGTATAGCCACATTTATTGGTGGTATGGCGTATGTAGTGAGGCAAAAAAACATTAAAAATGCACTAGGTGCTTTTGCAGGTACATTAGGCGTTATGTCAATGGAATATGAAGTAGTAAATGCAATAACAGGATTAGCACTTCCCCTTAATCCTGAAGATGTTAAACCTACTAAAAATGCGGGCCCTGTACAATCAATTGCCATAGCTCAATCTATTGTTGAAAAAACAGAAGGTGTTATAAATAGTTTAACTCAAGTTATTGATACTAAAAAAGTCTTATCAATTGCTTAAATTAGCATTAATCCCATTTATTTTAACTTTATCTCTAAAAGATCAGGAGATATATCGTGAGATATCCTCCGCGTTACCCTGAGTTTACCCAAGACAAACCGATAAATTGGAAAAAACTATTAAAGTGGTTATTGATATTTATTGGTTTCTCTCTTTTTTTCACTAATATTATTTTATCAAATAGTAAAGTAGAGAATAAATATTTTATTTTAATCTCTAGTGTTATCATTCCTATCTTTATTTCATCATTCTTATTTTTAATTTATTTATTTTTAAAAGTATTAAACAATCATAACAATGAGTTATTTAAAAAACAATTTGATGAAGACAGTAAAAAATGGTGGTTATACCATAGTGCTTCAATACCAATAAAAAATTCAGTTGTTATTGGCTCTTTGGGTGAAAACCAATATAAATGGCATCAGGCTTTAAAAGATAAACCAATACCTCCATCTTCTATAATAGAGGAGGAGCAAGAGTGCATTCCCTGTTCAGCACTCATCGGAGATAAAAAAAACAGAGAAGAAATGATTGCTAAATTACTAGCTAATCACTTTATAAATACTGAAGAAAACAATATTGATAATATCAAAATAGATAATGTTTACTGGAAAGGTAGTCAAGGTAGTCTAAATAAATTTATTGAGCATCTAAAAGATCATCATATATTACCACCATTAAAAACCATATTTATCGATTCAATCGATTCTTTAGATATCATTATTGATAACTACTATCTTCATTATAAGTCAGAACATTACAACCTTGTTGGCGGTTCTAATATTTTTGATGATATCAATGCAGGTAAATTAAGTGAAACTGGTTTTTTATGGACAATACTTTCTGATAAAAAAGCCTATCATTTACATCGTTGTGAAATATCAAATAATGAAAATGCTAATGAATTAGCGTCTCAAATTATTAAATATTCAGGGATGGAGAAATTACCAGAAATAAATATATCGATTAATACTCAAGCATCTTATGCTTTTTTATCAACATCACTCTATTCAGCCGACAATATTGTACAGGATTACTTCGGTGATAGTACTTGCTCATCACCATTTATCGCTATTTCGTTTGCTGCTCTACACTGCATGCATAACGATGTTAATAGTTGTGGATGGATTTCTGGATATTGTAACGACCAATATATAGCAGGGGTTATTCTCAAAGATGAAAATCAATGATAAGCTTTCTTCAACTCGGGATTTATTTATTATTTATGCTGTTGTTCTTACAATATCCCTTTTTACGTTAAGCATACTTTATTATCTTTTTGGTAATGAAATATTAGAAACAGACTACTCACCTAAAGAAATTGTATTTTTTACTTTTTCCAGTTGGGCTGCTTTATTATTAGCTTTTCCTTTTTTTATTTATGGTTGGAAAAAAGTCATTCCATTACTCAGTAAACCTTTCTTATATAACACAAAAATATTACCAGAAATAAACAAACAAAATAATTCATTTATTGATGATATATTTAAACAATATGGTCAACGTAATTCAAAAAATTTAATACGCATACTCCTCATCGGCACCTCGACTTCTATCGAAAAACTGGCTCCCAATCTAACAACGGACATCTGGCAAGAAAACAATGGAACGTTACTTATCTATGGTGGCGATATCCATCAAAGTATTGATGAAAATTTAATCCAAGATTTAAAACAACTGCGCCGACGTCGTCCGCTCGATGCGGTTATTTGGGTGTCAGAAAATAACTTATCGCAACAACCGCTGGGTCATTCCTTATTTAATCACTTAAATCCGACCAATACAGATACCGCTAGCCGTTATTTCCACCAGCTATTTCGTCAGTTACGCTGGCAAGCCCCCATTTGGCTTTGGAATATCAGCAATAACGGTGAAATAACAACAAATGAAGCGCCCACAGTTCTTTATTCAGCACCTTTAAAAGCGACATCTGAAATGCTTTCTAATGACTTAAAAACGCTTTTACCCGCATTAATGGAACAAGGCACACACGCTGTCTTGCATAACCCAACTCAAACTTACCTACTAGCATTAGCGCGTTTTCTTCAACATGAAGGATGTGAAAAGCTCGCCAATAACTTAGCACCACTTTTATCGGGTTATCGCTCATTGCCATTCGCTGGCGTACTCTTTAGTACACCTATTTATGATAATGTGTCTGCAACTTTATCAAAGAATAATCAGTGGACATCCAATCCCCATTGGAAAGCGTTAATTACAGCAAATTCACAACTGCCCTATCAGTTAAAAGCCTCACCTTTAGGTTTAAATTCCAAACGTATTTTGCAATATACCGTTGCAACCGCCATGACACTCTGGGGCGTTGGTATGGTTGTTTCTTACTTTATGAATCGCCAATTAATTACCCAAAGTCAGCAACAAGCGCAGTTAGCAACAGACAATCATCAATCTGAATTTGCCCGCCTACAGGCACAATATGGCTTACAACAAACACTCGGTTTATTAAGCTATCGAGAGAAAACTTCTGTCCCATTTTGGTTACGGTTTGGATTAAGCAGTAATCACGCATTGCTTAGTCATCTATGGCCGGTTTATAGCCAATCCATGTTGCCGTTATTACGTGATTCAACCCAACAACATCTTGAAAATTATCTTCACGCGTTTATGCAGTTCCCACCTGAAAGTGCAGAACGAATTGAAGGCGCTCAATCCGCATATCAAGCCTTAAAAGCCTATTTGATGATGGGTGATCCTTCCCGTATTGACCCTGCATTCTTCACTGAAAGTGCATTAAGTATTTGGCCTGACTATAACGGATTAAAAGAAGGGGAATGGCAAACATTAGGAACAGAATTATTAACCTTCTATGCCTCTCAATTGCCTTATCACCATGAATGGACAATCAAGCCTAATCGTACGTTAGTTGCCGGAAGCCGAACTATTCTTATTCGCCAAATTGGTCAACGTAATGGTGAATCTGCGCTTTACCAAAAAATCTTACAACAAGCACAGCATAACTTTGCGGATATGACCTTAGATGATATGACCAGTGATACTGATGTCAGTTTCTTACTCAGTACCACTGAAACCGTACCCGGTATTTTTACGCGTAAAGCATGGGAAGAATCGATTGAACCCGCGATTAAAAAAGCCGTTCATGAAAGACGAGAAGAAATAGATTGGGTGTTAAGTGACACACAAAAAGAGACCGATATTGATATCTCACCTGAAAAGCTCCAGCAAAATCTCACAGAACGCTATTTTAATGATTTTTCAGGCAGTTGGTTAAGCTTTCTCAATGGCTTACAGTGGCGAGAAACACAAAGTCTCTCCGATACTATTGATCAACTCACCTTAATGAGCGATGTCAGACAATCCCCCATTATTGCCTTAATGAATACACTTTCTTATCAAGGTAAAACGGGGCGCCAACAAGAAAAACTAGCGGACTCCTTTGTTAACTCAGCCAAAGATTTATTAAACAAAGAACAACAGCCGGTTATTAGTCAAAAAGCGGAATTTACCGGCCCTCTAGAGCCTGTTTTTGCGCCAATACTGGCCTTTACCGATCCTCAATCTTCAGCGCAAAACAGTGATGCGTTAAGCCTGCAAGCCTACCTCACACGCGTGACTCGAGTTCGCTTAAAACTTCAACAAGTTGTTAATGCCCCTGATCCACAAGCCATGTCTCAAGCATTGGCTCGAAGTGTTTTTGAAGGAAAGACCGTCGATTTATCAGAAACTCGAGATTACGGCAGTTTGATTGCAGCAAGCTTTGGGCAAGAGTGGAATAGCTTTGGGGATACATTGCTTGTACAGCCCATGTCTCAAGCATGGCAACAGTTATTAGCGCCCACTTCGCAAGGTATCAACACTCAATGGCGAAATGCCGTGGTTAATGACTGGAATAGGGCATTTGGTGGTCGCTATCCACTCAAAAATACGCAAAGTGAAATCTCATTACCGTTAATGGCGCAATATCTACGCCCTGATAATGGTCGTATTCAGCGCTTCCTTGAAACTCATCTTAACGGTGTTTTGCATAAAGAAGGTACACACTGGGTACCCGATACCACAAATACACAAGGCTTAACCTTTAACCCTGAGTTCTTAAAAGCCTTAGATAAATTAAGCTACCTAGGGGATGTGGTTTTTGCGAATGGTGAGGCGCGTCTTTACTTTGAGTTACGTCCAGGTACATCACCCGACATTATGCAAACCCATTTAATGATTGATAGACAATCACTGATCTACGATAACCAACAACCGCAATGGCAACGCTTTGTTTGGCCAGCGGATACGGTTGCCTCTGGTGCATCACTCAGCTGGATCACCACCAACACAGGGACACGTATTTATGGTGATTATCGTGGCGTCTGGGGCATTATTCGTTTATTGGAAGATGCCAAAATTGCCCCTTATGCCGGTAGTACCAGTAGTTACTCTGTCAGTTGGAAAACCTTAAATGGGCAATCCCTAAATTACATCTTAAGAACTGAAATGGGCGAGGGTCCAATCGCACTCTTGCAACTACGCAATTTTGTTTTACCAGAAAAGATTTTTTTAGATTAAATAAAAATCACATTCTCTATTATCTCAAAAGGAAATACGCTCACTATGTCCTTATTGGATACCTTAATTTCATCATGCTTTGCTGATGATAAAAACAAAGTGCAACAACTTGCTCAACAACAAATCAGTTTATGGGATCGTTGGCTATTACCCATTACACCTAACCAACCTGTGGGTGATGATCCCAGTTATGAAGATGACTTTGAACGAATGAAAGAAGAAGTCAATAAACTCTCTGGCGCAGATACTGAGCTAATTTGTTTACTTGCTGAAAACTTACTGCTCAATTCCTGCAAAGATGTACGCGTTGTCACTTATTATATTTGGGCACGCTTGCACAAAGAAGGTGAACACGGACTTGCCGATTCTTTAGGGCTTTTAAGTGGGTTGCTTATTCGCTATCACGACACGCTATTACCTAGCCGAGCCACGAGTAGAAAATCTGCTTTAGAGTGGTTATCAGGACAACGCGTTTTAGATAGCTTATCTCTTTATCCTGAAGTCGATCGTCATGAGTTTTCACGTATTATCGCCTTATTAGCCACCATTGAAACGGAGCTTGAAACATGGAGTGAAGCGGAAAGACCACAGCTTGCAGGATTACATCAAGCACTCGAAAAACGCCTTGCTCAATCGGGTGGCACAAGTTCATTAGTACCACAAAATATCAGCAGAAATGAATCTACTTATAGCCCATCTTCAACGCCTTCTTCTTTATCACAAAGCACGCCAATAGAAACAATACAATCAGGTCGTGAATTATTAGATCAATCTAAAATGCTTGCTAACTACTTACGCAATCAACCTAGCGGCTGGTTAGCAGGACATAGACTAATGAAAGTAGTGAGATGGGACACGCTTCATCAACTTCCCCCACAAGATCAGCAAGGTTGCACTCGCCTTTCTCCCCCAAGAACTGATGCAAGAGCACAACTTAAACGTCTCTATTTACAACAAAGTTGGGGTGAACTTGCAGAACAAGCTGATAAGCTTTTTGCAGAAGGTGTTAATCATTTTTGGTTAGATGTGCAATGGTATCTCTATCAAGCACTCAGTAAATCACCTGCTCCTTGGAATGCATGGTCTGACATTATAAAAAACGATTTAAAACAGTTTCTTATCCGCCTTCCTGATTTAGAAAAATTATCATGGGAAGACGGTACGCCCTTTGCCGACGAAGTAACATTAAGTTGGATCAAACAACATGTTATGGAAGAAAATTTTGATGCCATGCAAGGGTTATCAAATAGTTACTCTCATCAATCTGAAGATGAACCGATACTGGCATTAGAAACTGAAGCTATCACTCAAGCGGATAATGAAGGTATAGAGGTTGCATTAAGATGGCTACAACACCGTCCTGATATCAGCACTTCAAGGCAAAAATGGTTATTAAACCTCGTTATGGCGCGAGTAGCAGAACAATTTGCTCGTCACGATCTGGCATTAAACTTATTACGAGAACTTGATAAAAAAGCGCTTTCGATGTCATTAACACAATGGGAGCCTAACTATATTTTTGAAGTGAAAGCACGACAACTTCATCTTTACCGAGCAAAAATCCAACGTAACACCTCAGATAAGTCCCACATAGAACAACAAATGGAGCTACTACTCAGTGAACTAACTGTTATCGATCCCGTTCGCTCTGCGATTTTATATTCCTAATCTTTTACTCGACAAATCAAGGTATCAAATTAATGGACGATTTAACCCTTCGCTATTTTGATGCAGAAATGCGCTATCTTAGAGAAGCTGCCAAAGAGTTTGCACAAGCACATCCCGATAGAGCTGCAATGCTCGATTTAGATAAAGCAGGTACACCCGATCCTTTTGTTGAGCGCTTATTTGAAGGCTTTGCTTTCTCAATGGGGCAATTAAGACAAAAAATTGATGATGATTTGCCTGAATTAACAGAAGGTCTTGTCAGCTTATTATGGCCTCACTATCTACAAACAATTCCTTCACTATCAATTATTGAATTGGCCCCAGATATTCAAAAAATGAAAATAGCAGATAAGGTTCCTGCTCAATTTGAGGTACTTTCTCGCCCTATTGGCCCTAAAAGAACGATTTGTCATTATCGAACAACTCAAGATTTAACGCTTAATCCAATAAAAATTGTCGCTGTAAACTTAACGACTGAGCCAGATGGCCGTTCAACTATTCGACTGAAATTTAAATGCAGTGAAATGATTAATTGGTCTGAAATTAACCTTCATAAACTCTCATTTTATTTATCTGGCGATATTCCGACAACCAATGCACTGCATTTAGCATTAACTAAACAAGTTGCAAAAACGTATCTAAAACTCCCTCAATCAAAAGATAGAATAGTAATTCCTCTCTATTTTTCACCGGGAGGATTTCAGGATACAGACACTCTTTGGCCTAAAGGAGATACCACATTTAGTGGCTATCAATTATTACTCGAATATTTTTCTTTCCGTGAAAAGTTTATGTTTGTTTCACTTAATGGATTAGATGATATTCATTTTCCTGAAGAAACAGCTGAATTTGAATTAGATATTGTTCTCAATACATTATGGGATAACTCTCTTACATTAAATGAGGAAAATATCCGTTTACATTGCGTACCCGTTATTAACCTTTTCAATATAGAAGCTGATCCACTCACTGTTAATGGATTAGAAAGCGAATATTTATTACGACCGCGTCGTGTTCAAGATGGACACACTGAAATCTATAGCGTTGATAGCGTACATGGCTCTCAACGTACAAATGAAGCGATTTATGTACCCTTTACCAGCTTTCGCCATCGTGGAGGTATGTTACGCCATAACGCACCTGAACGTTATTATCATACCCGAGTAAAACGTGGTGTTACAGGACTTCATGATACTTGGCTTATATTAGGGGGAGAAAAACAAGAGATTGATTTAGCAACTCAGCCAGAAACCCTTTCATTGCAACTCACTGGCACTAATGGGCAATTACCGCGTAAAGCATTACAAAGTACCTTGCTTGATAGAACAGAACAAACCTTACAGATCCCACTCACTGTATGTAATTTGTGTAAGCCAACACTTCCTCTTTATCCTCCTTCAGAAGATCGTTTCCACTGGCGAGTGCTAAGCCATTTAGGTTCAAGCTTTCTAAACATGATGGATAATGCCGAAGTACTGCGAGGCACTCTCGCACTTTACGATTGGCGAGATGATGATATGAACCATCGAAAACTCGATGCCATTATTCATGTTGAACATCATTTAATTGAACGCTTTGAAAAAGGTTTTTTACAACGAGGTATTGATATCGAAGTCACGATTGATAGCAATGGCTTTAATGGTGAAGGTGATATTCATTTATTTGGTGAAATGCTTAATCGCTTTTTTGTACTTTATGCCGATGTTCATCTTTTTAATCAATTAACTCTGATTATCTTGCCAACAGGAAAACGAATTCAATGGAAAGAAAGCCACAACCCACAGCTACCCCGTTAATTCAGGCGTTAGGCGAAAAATTACCTTATGTGAATTTTTATCGCTTTTGTCAATTACTTGAAAAAACTAGCCCCGAATTACCTGAATTAGGAAGTTCTCATGACCCAAAAACCGATCCCATTCGCTTTCGACCACATCGTGGTATGGGCTTTCCTGCGACAGAGATCAAAGGTATTGATCCTCTAGATAAATATCGAAAAAGTACAGTACCAAGCTTACATACTACTTTTTTGGGACTTTATGGTATCACATCACCACTTCCAACATCTTACCTTGACGATATTGCACAATATCGAGATGGTACGGATTCACTCACTGATTTTTTAGATATTTTTAACCATCGCCTGACAACTCAGTTTTATCGGATCTGGCGAAAATACTCTTATCCCGCCACGTTTGGGGAAGGAGGATCAGATAAAACATCACAATATCTTTATGGCTTAATTGGTTTAGGTATTCCGGGCTGTGCTAATCATGTGCAATCCCCCTTATCTCGCTTTTTAGCGCTATTAGGGATCTTACGTTTACCAACACGCACAGCCGAAGGTATTAGCGCGTTAGTAAAATTATTAGCGCCATCAACAAAAGTCAGTATTGTGCCTCATGATCCTCGAAGAATTGCGCTCGACACCCCCATAACCATGTCGTGCTTACAACCGATAACACTAGAAAATAAGCCCGTTTTAGGTCGCTATGCTATTGATGTAAATAGCCAAGTATTAATAAAACTACACACTGAAAATAAGGAAGAAGCAAAAGGTTGGTTACCTGATGGCAGTATTTATCAAGACTTTATGGCATTACTTCGCGTTTATTTGGGATCAAGGGTTAATGCTCGACTCCGTTTAACATTACCTAGAAATTTATTACCTGATGCAACATTGAGCACCTCTAAAAACCAAGGCGTGCAATTAGGTAGAACCGCGGTCATGCGACCTCACAAACCGATTGAAACACTAACAGCGTCTTTTATCACCATTGGACTTGGCTTTTACCAATATCTAACCCCCCGCACTCAACATTATAAAAGTGATGAATATGGCAATTATCAATTTTAAATCGCAAACATTTCTTTCTCGCGCCCACCGATTGGCACTGTTATTTATAGTAACATTTGCAATCGCAGGTTGTGGTTTAACTCAAACCATCAGTGATGGTACTGTCTCTTTAACTAAATCTATTTTTTATAAACAAATCAAAACATTACATTTGGATTTTATTGCAAGAGAAGCACTTAATACCGATGATAATGGTTCATCACTTTCCGTTATTGTTCGAGTATTCCAACTAAAGTCAGAAGATGCTTTTAATAATAGTGATTACCTCTCACTATTTAATCAAAATAATGATGTTTTAAAATCCTCTTTATTAGCACAAAAAGATCTACGCATTCGACCAGGAGAATCTATTTCTCTCGATATGCCAATGGAGAAAGAAACCGAATTTGTTGCTATTGCCACAATGTTTCACACACCAGATGAAACTAAAAATAACTGGCGAATTGTTATTCCTAAAAATGAGCTCGATCCTGATAAAGCACGTAAAATTGAACTTGCTGAAAATACTCTTACATTACAACCTTTGGATAAAAAATAACGATGCCACAACCCTCTCTTTATGAAATGCTAACGGGTTATTTTTCAGGTGGGTTACCTGTTGATTCTATATCAGAAGAAGATCAGGTTATTCTTTCTGTTATGGATAATATTCGTCGAATATTAAATTCACGAGCAGGAACACTAAAACATCTTCCTGATTACGGTTTACCTGATATGAGCAAAATAATTCAAGGACTACCTGGAAGTTCGCATAAAGTAATGTCTATATTATCAACAACATTACTAAAATATGAACCTAGAATAAAATCAGTAACACTAGGTATATTACCTGAAAATGAATTTGGAAAATTGTGTTATTCTTTAGATATTGAATTACATGAAAGAGGACTTATACGTTATGGTACTGAGTTTTCACCTGATGGAAGAATATTTCTCCACCATTTAAAAAAACAATTTTATTTATCATGATGTTATTTCTTTCTATTTATTCTTAATTTTCTTTATTTAGATTTATTTTTATATTATTGAGACCTTAAATTAACTTGAGGCAACTATGAATTCTTACTTAGATTCACTTTCAATTGGAGGTGATCCTCGTGTATTTAATCAATTTCTTGCTATTAAAGAAGAACTTGATAAACGTTTTCATCCAGCTCGCCCAGATATTAATTGGCAGTATGTCCATGAATTGTGTATCTCTTTATTTAATCAAAATGGTGTCGATCTTCAGACCGCCTCTTGGTTTGTCGTATGTCGTCAATACCAAGCTGGAGTTGATGGTCTAAATGAAGGGCTTTACCTTATTCATAATATATTGACTCAACATTGGCAAACATTATGGCCAGTACAAACACATACTCGTATCAATATTCTTTCATCTTTAAGCCAACAGTTAGTCTCTGGTATTCGTGGTACAACCTTTGTTTATTCCGACTTATCTATCCTTTATCAAATTGAAGAATTATTAAAGAATATCAATCATCACCTTCAAACATTAGAAATTAAACATCTTGTTCAATTTGATTATTTAGAGAACTTAGTTATTGCTCAAGCGCGGCAATTAGAGAATGCAGACACATTAGATAGTAATTTTAACGCTCCTGAATTATCCTCTACTGTTAATAAAGAAGAAGATATCCCATCTGAAATTATCGATGCGACTTTATCTACATCTTCTACACCCCCAAATATTAATGACAGTATTACCTCCCCAAAAACCTATATATCCTCTTCCATCTCATTACAGCCTTCTATAAAAAAGACATATCGACAGGAGTTATGGAGAGGGATTTTAATTGGCACATTAACCAGTAGTTTATTTTTTGTTATCCTATTTTATTTTTGGTTATCTGAATTAAAAAATAACAATCTAGCAGATGCATTTCCTTATATACCAACCATTAATGCCCATGCTGGTTCTCTTATTGAACAACAAACTGCAAATGGTAAAAATATAACAAGAGTGCTTAATTCTGAGCAAGTCGATGTGATCCAACAACGTTTAGATGAACTCTCATTACTTTCTCCCACATGGGCACAGAATTATGGACTTGAAGTCATCAGTTATTTGAATGAGCAATATGAAGATAATCCAGAGCTTTTATCATTTACGCAGCTTTGGAAAAATAATCTTAAAATAAATGCCACAAAGGATGAACAACTCAATCAATGGTCTAAAGGCATGGCTGAACTTGATGGATTAAGCCAAAGGTTAGATAGCTTTGATGGTAATCCTAAAAATTACATTACAGGCTCTGAACTTAAATCTATTATTTTCAAAGCTCGCCAACATTTCAATCAAGCCAAACCCTTAGAAGAAGAGCTACGTTTACTTGAAAAGCAACCAACACAAAATGCAATTTCAGACTATGAATATCAACAAATAGATAATCATTTTAAACAACTATTAAATCGATATTCGTTATTACGTTCTAAATAAGGAAAACAATATGTACTTTATAAGAAGCTTGATCCTTATTATCATTGTTAGTTTATTAAGTGGTTGCATTATGGGTTCACCTTATGGAGGAGCTATATTTGTTGGCCCTATAGATTTTATTAAAATAATTTTTGACTCTGAGGATGAAAGAATAAGCCCATCTAAAAATACTCAATCAGAACCTGTTATTAATTATTATAATAATCAGCCAAGACCAATAAAAGTTGCAGATATTACACTAAATCAAGAAGATATTTTATCTTCTAAAACTAATATTGGTTCAATAAACTTTACATTTCCTGATGAGAATGAATACAAAATTTTATTAGCTCTTGCATATCAAAATGATAAAAATCAGGTAATAGAATCAGAAATATACTTACTTATGAACAATAAAGAAAATAAATTACCACTAGTTGATTATGAGAAAAGAGATATTCGTTATCCTGATTATAAATTATCCTCTGCTAATCTCTATATTTTTAGCAAAAAAAATGATTTTAGTTTAAATATAACTTTTACTGACTCTCAATCAAAATCAAGTTACAGTTCAAATGAAGAACTGATAATTAAAAACAATCATTCAACATTAAAATCAAAAATAACAATAGATGAAGAAAGCTATAAAATAGACAAAATCACCTATCATTAATTTAAATATTGAAAATTTCAAAACTATCATAATTGCACTATTTTTTGATACTGATAGCAATATCCATTAAAAAGTAACGAGTTATTACAGAATAGTTTTTAAATTAATAACTAAAAAAGAAGATAATAATAAAATCACAGTGTTAAGCCATCAGTGTATGACATGATTAAATTGTCATATAATGACTAAAAACAAATAATTCTCATTATATTCAAGAAAATACAAGTAAAAGCACGTATCTTTAATCACTAAAGCAACAAATCAATTAATAAGATTTATCTTTATTAAAAATACGTATTACTAAAACACATCTTAATTACATTCTGTTTCAATTATCAACACTAATAAATATTAATTTTTAATAAACTAATTGTAATAAGTTTTGTTAATTATTTAGATTGTAAGGTGTTTAAATGAATATAAAAATGTTTGTTATTTCATTGTCATTGGTTTCTTTTGGCGCTCAAGCATTGATTATTAATGAAAATAATCCACCCGAGTATCAATCTTTTAAATCAAATTATTCTGATATGATTGAGTTGGCTAATAAATCACGTTTACCACATCGGGTATTCTATACTTCACCAAGTACAGGCAAGAATGCACTATGGTTTGATGCTGTAAAACATGGTGATTTAAATGAAGTTAAAAAGATGCTTGCCAATGGTCAAAATATCGAAGCAAAAGACACGGGAAGCTTAGAGCAAACAGCTCTAGGGTGGGCTGCGTTTATTGGTGATGAAGAGATGGTAGACTACCTCATATCTCAAGGCGCAAGCCTTTGGGCAACGGATAGAGGCGATGTTTATAATGTTTTTAAATCGGCAGTCTTAGGAAATAATGTCAATGTGGTAAAAAAAATTCACGACCTAATGAGAAGCGATATCGAGCTCAATAACCAAAGAGTAGAAAGCGATGGAGAAACATTTATTATGATTGCAGCCAGCAATAATCGTCTTGATACCGTAAGATACCTTATTTCTAAAGGTGCAGATGTTAATCTTGTTACTACAACGCAAGATAAATCATTATTTTCTTATAACCACAGTGCGTTAAGTTATGCTTGCCAAAATAATCTTAAAGATATGCAAAGACTGTTGATTAGAAACGGTGCTATAAATCATATAACAGGTACAAAATCCTGCCATTAAATGCACAAAAGCCATCCTATAATAAGATGGCTTTTGTGCTATTAGTCATTGAGCTTTGAGAAATAGTATTTTAATTAGAGCAACTAAAAAAACGATTCAATATATTTATCAGAACTCAATATCAATAAATAAGATAGCAACACTCCATTTAAACAACTTTCTTCTTTCTAAATATAACTATCTCACTTGGCTGTGTTATCGACTGCTTATCCTCAAAAACCATAAAATCTGTTTTCTTAGCCTCTAAGATAAGACTTTGAGGTGTAACACCAAGTATATAAGAAATAGTAATCAATTGATCTACAGTTATTTTTAAATGCCCATCTTCTAATTGAGAATAATGTAGCATGCTTATTCCCAACCTTTTAGACATCTCATTTTCTGTTATTTTCAATTGTCTTCTTATCATTTTTATTCTATTCCCAACTTTGGTGTTAATCATCCCTTTACTCTCCTTCTTTCATTAGATGATTACATCGATAAAACACCGAATTATAGTTTATAAACCATCAAAGCATAAACTGAAAATACTTAATCATTAGCTGTTGGATAACCGTAACATTACTTAATTTTACTAATTCTGTTAATAAGGTTATTCCGATATTTTAAATTTAAAATAATTTACATTTCTATATGTTATTTTAACACACATCAAATTTAGAGTAATACAATAGTATTAAATATCGAATACGTAATTAATAGATATCAATAAGTTAGATGATTTTTAGTTGTATTTTTATAGAAGAAGAGAGATTTACTCCGAAAACCATAGATATAATCAATGGTTTTTTATGTTGGTATATTTATTATTAATTAATAATAAATATTATGAAAATATATATTGGTTATTTATTAGATACAATAAATTTAACATTTATAATATTTTTATTCTTTAAGCTTTATAAAAATAGAATTTAAAACTGGTATCTATCTGCGGTTTAAAATAAAACCGCAGATATTTTATTTTTTCTTTAATTCAATTTCTTCATCATAAAAACGCAATTTTACGGGTTCACCTTCTGCATCTTTAAAAATTAATCGCAATTTTATCGCTGTTTTACTTGGAATATTTACATCTTCCTGAATACCACCTAAGTATGCTACAAAATCATCAGCATCTATAGCATAAATATTTTTCTTTTCATTTAAGTTTGTTAAACGGATAAGAGAGTCAGAGTTATTTTTAACAGCAATAGTGACTAAATAATTATTTCCACCCGTAGACTCAACAGAAAGCGCTCTAACTGTTGTGTATTTTTTCAGATTATCTTTATCATAAATAATGACTGCGCCGTCTACACTGCTACCAGATTGACGTCCTTCGTCAATTCCATCTTTTAATCCAGATAAGGCATCTTTACTTACAATAGTTAAATTAGATGTGAAGGCTTTTACTCCCTCTTTTATTGCACTTGTTTCTTGGGTTTCTGTCGCAAATGTAGCTGATGAAAAAAGTAATATTATGCCTACTAAATGTGTTTTCCTCATTATTTCCCACCTATCAAATTATGACTTACTTATAAAAATAAATATAAATTCATTTTTATTTCTATTAACTAATGTAATATAAATAAATCTTAATCGTGAATTAGATATATCCTAAGTACAAAAAACACGCCTTTTATTTAAATAATAATTTTATAAAAATAAAAAGCCTGATCACGATTAAATATCGAAATCAGGCATTATTAGCTACTTAATAAATGCCCCCAATTTTATGGAGCACCTTCAAATTTGAAGGTTTTTTCTAAATTAGATCGATTAGAATCTGTAAAGACTAAATGGTTTTGGATCTAAAACAGGTTTTTTACCAAGTAATAAATCAGCCGTTAACTCTGCTGATACAGGGCTTTCTGTCATCCCCCAACCTGTTGCTGTATTAATCACTAAACCTGGGTACTCTTTAACTTCTGAAATAATTGGGTTCTCATCTGGTGCGATAGCCATTGCACCACTCCATTGATCAATTAATTTAGATTCTTTAAAGGCAGGGAATTCTGCTTTTAATTTTTCTAATGAAGCATTTAACTCAGGTAAATCTGGCAGTGCAGTCATATTTCTAAACTGTTCAAATGGAGAAACTTCATCTAAGTTCCAATGTGTTGATTGCATAAATGAATTGATTAATTGTTCATTTAAAGAAATATGCACAGGGAAATCAGGTAGAGCTAATAATGGCAGATATTTATAACCGTAAGTGAAGGATTCTTTCACTACTGGCGCCACAATAACACGAGGAGAGGTTGCATAAGTACCATCGGCTTGTTCACGGAAGAAAATGCCTCCCGGTAAAGCGACGTTGCCACCCGGTGCTGTTGGTGAACCACTGATTAACTGTTGAGACTGATATGCAGGCAGTGTTGGTACATCAACATTGAGATTTTGCATAAATAGGCGTGACCAAACACCACCAGCAACAACAACTTGAGAGGTTTTAATTGCACCTTTCTCAGTAACAACATCAGAAATCACACCAGCTTGTGTTTCTAAGCCACGAGCCGCACATTGAGTGTAAATTCTAACGCCCATTTTTTTGGCGTATTCAGCCATAACAAAGGTTGCAACTTCTGGATCAAAGCTACCTGAATCTTCTTCAAAACCTGCAATTTTCCAATCTGTTGTCGCACCGCGAAGACGTTGATTTAATTCAGCACCTTCAATAATTTTGGTTCTAAATGGAATATCTGAGCCAACATTCTTACTTCTTTCATCAATCCATTTTCTTACGTTAACTAAATCTTCTTCATCAAGAGGAACTTCAACGCGACCTTGTGTACGATAAGTAGTATCAACGCCTACTTTCGCATTCATTTCACGCCAGCGATGTTTGCCTAAATGGTGTAATAAGAACGTTTCATCTGGCATTTTATAGCTAATCGCCTGACCATAGAATCTTGAAGATTGCTCACCAGCGATATTGCCTTTCTCAACAATCACAACAGATAAACCACGTTCTACAAGGTTAATCGCTGTCATAATACCAAGAATACCCGCGCCGATAACAACAACATCAGCTTGTTTTGGCAAAGCACCTTCAGTGCCTTCAACAAAGCCATGTCTTGGCGTACCCGGAACAAAGCGCCCTTCGCGAGTTAACATTGGTGTTAAAATTCCCGCACCAGCCGCTACAGCCACGACTGTTCCACCAATGATAAATTTTCTTCTAGATATCGCCATTTTACTCGTTCCTTTTACTCAATGAATTATTAGCATTAAAACAATAACGATATCTTATTTCATTTGTAAACTATTAGTAAAGTATTTGTAAACTTTTTCATCTGTTTTTTTCTTAAAAATCCGTACTATTTAATTTACTTATACAAAGAAGGGGATTAATTATTACTTTGTTTTTTATGGATTATTTAAGCGTACTAAGTAAAATTAAAGTATATCAAACTAGTTGTTTTCTTGGTTTTTTCATCAATATGTAAAATTTTTCACTATTAAAGGTCTACAACCCATTTGTTAAGCATGAGTTGATTACACATTCAAATTAAAATAAACAAGTTGGATAAAATAAATTGATTAACAAATAATCCACAAAATCACTAGTGTTACTAAAACAATAAATTGAGCACCTAAAAAGGAAGTAATGATAGGAAACATAACAAGGGACTGGTTATTTGATGGTGATTCAGAAGAAAATAAGGCGGTAGTTAAAATGACCATACTTAAGATTATATTTATCTCTTTGTATAACCAAATTTTAAGTGTTCATTTTTAAACCAACAGCAAAACAAATCTTTTTTAGATTATCCTTATAAAATAAGTCTGTTTTTCTCCTTTAAAATCAACGCTGTTACAATTTGAAACAAAATACACATTTTGTTACATATTAAAAATCCATGTACATTAGAACAGACTGGCTTTAGCGAGATTTCGGACATTTACGAAAGTAAATTGTATAAGTAAATACACTTATTATAAGAAACGAAAGCAGTAAATATCGTGTGAACAATTATTTTACGCTAAGTCACTTATCCTACGAGGATACAACGCCCTTTCTCTCTCCCTCTTTCTTTACTTCCCTCCAAAATTACTTAAGCTACTCTTATCAAATCGCAGTGCGCACTGGCTGATTTTTATCGAAAGGACTTCAACAAAATGATTTTGTTGAGAAACGATTACTCACTGTAAATTAAGGACTTGCCATGCCAACTCCATGCTATATCTCTATCGAAGGGAAAACTCAAGGTAACATCACTGCGGGTGCATTTACCGCAGAATCCGTCGGTAATATTTATGTTCAAGGCCACGAAGATGAAATGCTGGTGCAAGCATTCTCTCACGTAGTCACTGTGCCGACTGATCCACAATCAGGTCAGCCTTCAGGTCAACGTGCCCATAAACCATTCCGTTTTACGGTGGCGTTAAACAAAGCCGTTCCTCTGCTGTATAACGCATTAGCCTCAGGCGAAATGCTGCCGAAAACCACCTTAAAATGGTATCGCACTTCAGTTGAAGGGAAACAAGAGCATTTCTTCACCACCACATTAACCGATGCGACTATCGTCAACATCGATTGCCAAATGCCACACTGCCAAGATCCAGCAAAATCTGACTTCACACAACTGATCGAAGTGTCTCTTTCTTATCGCAAAATTGATTGGGAACACACGGTTGCAGGCACGTCTGGCTCTGACGACTGGCGCGCCCCTCTCGAAGGTTAATCCTTCTTTTCACCTGCACACCAAGGTGTGTGGGTGTTTCTTTGTATTTTCTTAATGGACAAAACAAGCGGTAGCTTGCTCAGTGGATATTGGAGCGAAAGATGTTTGCGAAAGATAAAAAAAATAATCTCACCTCTCAGCTTGGTGGATTAAAAAAGAAGGCACTCAATAAAGCGCAGGATCTAGCGATTGCTAAAGCAACATCAACACTTTCGGCCTCTACTCAGCAAGCGTTCGCTACAGCAAAAATGGCACAACAAGGGCTTTCTCAAGCCTCGTCAATGGCCTCTCAAGCCTCATCGCTTATTCCCGGCGGCGGTTTTGCCGGTGGAATAAATAACGACGATGTACCGGGGCTGACCTTCTCTGAAGGATTGGCTAAAAATAAAGCCTATGCACAGCTGTTAGATTCGCTATTAGGCGCAGTATCGCCTTCTGGTTTAGTCTTCACTTGCCAAATTGCAGGCTTACCGGAAAGCACTTTTCAAGTCACTGAATTTAATTTAAACGAAGGGTTATCACGTTTATTTTCGCTGTCCATTAGCGCCGTCACCACCTTACCTTTTATCGATTTTCAATCGCTATTGGGTGTGGCGTCCTCATTAACTGTTAAGCGTAATGGCAAAGAAGTACGTACTGTACGCGGGATCTTAGCAGGTGCCGTACAAGGCAATACCGACGGTGTAAAAACGTGGTATCACTTCGATATTCGCCCTGAAATGTGGGTCATGACCCTAAATCAAGACAGCCGTATTTTCCAGCATAAAAAAGTGCCTGAGATTTTAAAAACGCTGTTAGAAGAAGCCCATATCAAAGCAGACAGCAAATTTTACCGTGATGATTTACACCAAAAACGCCCCTATACCACGCAAAAACGGGAATCTGCCTATGCATTTTGGTGTCGTTTAGCCTTTGAAGAAGGAATTAATTTTTGGTTTGAAGAGAACCAACTGTTTTATAGCGATGAACATATGGGCATGACGGCAGGCATTCATCTTACCTATAACCCGCAAGCTGAAAGCGATATTACGGATAGCACAGCGACCACATGGCAATACGGCGAATATCTCTGTGTGGATGAAACCATTCAAAAAGATAATAACTTTATCCGCCCTTCTTACCCCTTAGCGCATCAAGCCAAATTAGAAAAAGGCGGCCAACATAGTGTGTTCGAAAGCTATGGGCGCTTTCAAGAAGATGCACAAGCTGCCCCTTTAACTGCCATTCGTTTTGAACAACTGCGCAACGGCAGTCGTGTTGGACGCGCCAGCACCAACTGTTTTGCCTTAATGCCGGGCAAGATTTTCTCGCTGAGCAATCACCCTAGTTTAATGATGAATGATAACTGGCAAGTTATTCAGGTTTCGCATCATGGCGTCCAACCCTTGGCAGATAACAGCGGTGGCGAAGGTACACAGCTTTCTAATAACGTCGAATTTATTCCTGGCACACAAGAATGGCGACCACCACATCATTACAAACCGACGGCTGATGGCGATGAAGTTGCCACGGTAGTAGGCCCTCCCGGTGAAGAAATTTACGTCAACGAAGTGGGTGCCGTAAAAGTCTATTTTCATTGGGATCGCTATGGCAAGCCCGATCACAGTGCCTCGTGCTGGGTACGTGTAGCAATGGGTTGGAATGGCAATGGCTATGGTTTTTCTACCGTACCGCGTATCGGGCAAGAGGTGATTGTCTCTTATCTTAATGGCGATATTGATAGACCGATTATCACAGGGTGCACCTATAACGGTCGCAACGCACCCCCGCTGAAATTTCCTGAAAATATGACCCGCACAACAATCAAAACCAAAACTCATAAAGGGGATGGTTTTAACGAACTGCGCTTTGAAGATGCGGGTGGCAAGCAGGAGATTTTTATTCATGCGCAGAAGGATATGAATACGGTGGTGCTCAACAATCGCACCACGCATGTACTCAATAGCCACGCTGAGATCATCGATAAAAATCAAGAGATGCAGGTAAAAGGTAATCGCACTGAAACCATCAATGAAAATAACACCGAAACTGTCGGTCAGCATAAAAAAATCAGTGTGGGTAATACGTTAGCGATTGATGCAGGTGATGCCCTTGAATTGCGTTGTGGTGCCAGCGTGTTAAGAATGGATAGTGCAGGCCATATCACCATTAATGGTACAGAATTTAGTTTTGAAGCCTCAGGTCCGGTGCAGATCTCGGGCAAAGATATTGACTTGAATTAAGAAGGTGAAAATGGAATTTCGCAACTTAACCCCGTTTTCAGTCATGAATTACAAGATGTTAGATACCTCTGATATTGAGCATCATGTTGTCGTGATGAAAGTGGGTTACGACTTACTGCCCACAACAGAAACGGGTGTTTACCAGCCTCATCTTTCAACAAAATTTCCGCTGATTTTACAGGATGAGTATGTATCAACCATCAATACGTCTTCTGTTTTTTATGAGAGTGATTTAGCCCCCTTTAAACCATTTTGTGACGTGATCATAAAAGGAATGGCGTATGCACCTAATGGCATTCCTAGCGAGTCGATTATCGCATCTGTCACCTTAATGGATGCAGAAAAAAACACCTTACTTTATAAACCATTACGTTGCACAGGTGTTCGGCAATTCATTTATGACGAGCAAAAAAAATCGTGGCAATTAACACTACCTAAACCTATACGACAATTACCAATAGATTACCGTTATGCTTTTGGGGGGGAAAATAAGATCTATGCCGATGAACAATTACAACACACATTAAATAAAGAAAATTTATTACCTGGATCAGTGCGTGTTAATCATCCCGAGGGTGAATCAGCGCCTATTGCACATGCTGCTTATGAATATAATCCATTAGGCCTAGGATTTATCACTCCGTGGTATCAGCAAGCAAAAGGTATTACCTCATTTTCAGCTCCTCAGATTGAATCATTAAGCCCCCCCATTACGGCTGATTGGATGAATCAGCAACTCAATGCTAGCACTTTTCAACAACAACCCGCGGGTTTTGGTGTTATTGGTCGAGCATGGTTACCGCGCCGTTTATTAGCAGGTACTTATGATGATAAATGGGTTAATTCTCGCCATCCGTATTTACCTTATGATTTTGATTTTCAATATTGGAATGGCGCGCCCGCTGACCAACAAATTCCTTACCCGAAAACTAATTTCACATTGAAATTAGAGAATTTAACCCCTCAAGGTTATTTGCAAACCACATTACCTGAGCATCGCCCTTTTGTTTTATTGCGTATGCAAGATGGCTTGTTTATTCCTATCAAATTGAATTTAGACACGCTTGTTATTGATGCTGAAAAACAGCAACTTGCACTGACTTATCGATTAGCTTTTGAAGTATCACTTCCTATTCGCGTTTGTGAAGCGCGTTTTGAAATCAATCCTGATGCACCTTTAGTGCGTTTTACCCAACCACAAGAGGCGCAAACTCATGGCTGATAATTATATTGCAAGACAACAAGATGCTTGGCTCGTCATTAGTTTAGTCCCCGATGTTTGCAAAACACCGATAGGGCCTTCAACTCCGCCGATCCCTTATCCCGTTGTGGCAAAACTCGAAACCGCTGTCGGCTCAGTGCCAACAGTTAGAGCAAATAACCACCCTGTTGTTGTTCTTAATCAAAGTGTTATTCCCACCACAATGGGTGATGAAGCAGGTGCAGCAAAAGGAATAAAAAGTGGCACCGTGGCGGGTAAGTGTTACCCCAAAGAGCACTCAAAAAGCGTTAAGGTCAATAAAAAACCCATTTTACGTCATGGGGATAAGTTTTGGATGAATGGGAAGTAACAAGGAAGATCGATTATGAAAACTTATCTAGTCTATGAAGTACCAGAAGTGGGTAAAAAAAATAATTACACTGATATTGATACTTTTGATAAACAATGGGGTAGTGCTTTAAAATCAGGCGATAGCCTCCCCCAAGGTCATGCAATATCCAGCACAAATGACGATATTTATAGTGCTGGTTATGTTGGTTTACCATCAGGTCAAGAAATGTATTTTCATGCTACTTTATCGAGTGATAATGTAGCAATAAAAGTACTTGATAGTGAAGGGAATTTACCATCAAACCACCCTATTTACTATGTTGATTACGAAACATATGATGAAATAATTAAGAAATACCATCTTGATAACTTACCTCCTTCTACTCAATTATTTAGCTCAGTATCAGTAGATGAAGTTCTGCCTAATGGTAATACTGAAGGTATTATTACACATGTTCCTTCTTCTGATGGAAAGACACCTGAAGAAGCCAATACTGTCGTTTCTGCTGAAAATGATGATGAAAAAATAGCAGCAACAGTAGCGGGAAGTATTACTCACTCATCACCACAAAACTCCCCTCCTTCAGAAGCTACCCAGCAAGTTTATAAAGCCTTTAATAATATGGGAGAGGCTATTGTCCATCCTGATGAAGGTGCTAAAGGTGCCATAAAGCAATTTTATAATGATGGCGTTGAAATGGCGGAAGGTCTAACGTCAGTCTCCTATTTTTACTCAGCGATAACATCAGCAAGAAATGCAATTGTTGCTAAAGTATTTGGTTTTGATGATATAGCGAAAAATCAAGCTCAGCAGGCAATAAATCAAACTGAAAAAGCAAAAAATGTCGACTTTAGTGAAATTAAAGCAACGCTAGAAAGTGAAGCAGAGAAAGGCGGAGCTCTTCTTTATGAAGGTGCCAGCTTGATGACAGGAATTTTGGGAGTGTTTAAGCATGGTTCGAAAGCTGTTTTTTCAAAATCTAATCAAGCACGTAGAGATCTTGATGCTACCATTGGAAATATTGATTTAACAACAGCAAAAACAGCTTCAAAAGAAAAACCAATCACCAACGTAGATAATATCAAACCAGACACAACACCAATAAATAAAGCACCAGAAAAACCAGTTGATCCTGTTGATAATGCAAAACCATCCACCGAGGTTGCACCTAAACCCACAGAAAGTGCAAAACCAGACTCAGGTGCAACCATCAAAGAAAAGCCTGCAACAACGGATACGCCTAAAACAGAAACACCATCAACGAAAGTTAATGATGAAAAAAACAATACCCAGAGCTCTGATACAGGGAAAAGCCAAGATAACCAAAAGAAAAATACTGAAGGTGATCCCGTTGATTTAGTGAGTGGAGACTTTATCCAGATTTGGCCTGTTATTTCGATCCCCGGCCTTTTACCTATTGAACTCAATAGGGCTTACTATTCTACCCAATCGCCTAAAGGGCTTTTTGGCAGTAAATGGGGAGATAACTGGTCAATGTCGTTAACACTGCATCATGACAGTGTTGATTTTCAAGATCCAGATGGCAATCATTATACCTTTTTGACTCCCTCTGACGAAGTGTGCTCACGTAACCAACGTGTTCCTCATTACTTACTGTTAGGTAATAAAAAAACGGGATTGTGGATACGTGATAATCGCCATCAACGCCTTTATTACTTTGAAGCACAAACCGCAAAATCATCGCATTATCGGCTGATAAAAATCAGCAACCTACAAGGATTATCACTTCATTTCAGATATAACGATAAAGGACAATTAAATCAACTTATTCGTTATGATGGTTTTCAAATAAATCTGCATTATCAATATGATAAATTACAATTTATTGATTACACCTTCGATTCAAAAGTCCAACGTTTAGTCTCTTGTCAATACGATAAACAGGGCTATTTAAGTGAATGTGATGCCTTTCAGCAAAACCACTTATTCCATACCTATACCGCCCAAGGTTGGATGACAAGTTGGCGCGATACTGACCAAACTGAATTAACGCTTGAATATGATACGCAAGGCCGTGTCATCAAAACCTATTCAGAAAGTGGTTATTGGTGTGATCGTTTTTTATATGACGATACCTTAGCTATCAATACTTATATTGATAATGAAGGTGGTCAAACTCGCTATTATTACAATGAAGATCAGCAAGTTATTCGTGTACTCGATCCTTTAGGTCGAGAGACTCGAACACAGTGGCAAGATCACCGAAAAGTCAGTGAAACCAATGATCTTGGTGATACAACAAAATATATTTATCACGCTGATGGGCTTCTAGCACAAATCCATCTACCTGATGGTCGTAAAGTGGGTTATGAATATAATGACGATGGGCAACTCACCTGCTATGTCTCCCCCTTTGGCGATAAATGGCAACTCACCTACGACGATAAAGGCAATTTAACCACAGTTACCGATCCGCAAGGTCACCAGCAAGCCTATGAATACAGCCAACATGGCGAGTTACTCAAAGCTATTCAGCCAAATGGTGCGCAGTGGCACTATGAATATAACCAAGCTAATCAATTAATAAAAAGCACCAACCCTTATCAACATAGCTCGGAATACCAAAGCGATGAGCTAGGTCGCTTGCTACAAGTCACCAATGCGCTAAACCACACCACTCGCTATCAATACAGCAAAGAGCATGATGGTGTTAACGGCAGTCTCAGTGATATTTTATTGCCTGATGATATTCATCAACATATTGAATATGACAGCGAACGCCGTGTTGTTGCTGTCACCGATGGCGAAGGCAAAACTACGCGCTATCGCTATGGCCCCTTTGATTTATTACTCGCCACAATACGCCCTGATGGGACGGAAATTCGCTTTGAATATGACTCACTTACTCGACTCAAAAACGTCATCAACGCCACCGGCGATGTCTATTCTTATGAGCGTGATAAAGCCGGTCAAATTATTCGTGAAGTGGATTTTGCTGGACGTGAAATTCAATATCGCTACGATCGTTTAGGACGACGTATTGCAACCCGTTATCCTGATAATCATGAGCTACGTTATCATTATGATGAGACAGGGTTAGTCACCGAACAAAGCATTTGGCTTACCGATGATATTGAGCATAAATGCCTTTCTACAACCACTTATCAATACAATAAACGTTTACAACTTATTCGTGCCACCAATCCTGATTCGGTGGTGGAATTTGAGTATAACGACCAAGGGCATTTATGTTGTGAACGGATAAACGGACAAGAGATTACGCACCAATGGGATGAGGAGCACGATATTCTCACCCAAACCCGCTTTGGTGAGCGTGAACTTAATTATGCCTTTGGTCAACTTCATGAACTGACCTCACTGCAAGTCAATCAACATGCACCCTTGCAGTTTAGCTACAACGCGCTAGGACAAGAGTTTTTACGCCAAAGCCAAGCGGGTTTTGCCAACTCCAGCCATTACACCGCCACCGGATTATTGGTCCATCAACGTGCAGGACGAGGAACGGAGTCCTTTTTACAATCCCTACACGATAATCCACTTCAACCCCCGATGTCGACCGATGTTCATCGAGGTTATCAATACGATAAAGCCTTTAATCTGGTCAATATCGATGATGCTCGCTGGAACCGCACACAATATCGCTATAACGCCAACGACCAAATTATTGAAACGCAATATAGCAACCAGTTTGAACGCCAAAGCGAGAAGTTTCAGTACGATAACAACCTGAACATCACAGAGCATCAGTTTATCCCGCCTGATGCGCAAGGTGCGTTTTTACAACTGGCACAACAGCAACAAAAAGGCCGTGTCACTCGCCGTATCACCGCCAAAGGTTATCAAGATTATCACTACGACATTAATGGTCGATTAACGCAAAAAGTGGTTCATCAACACGGTTTTCGAGCAAAAACGTGGTATTACCAATGGAATACGCTTAACCAACTTATTGCCTGTTTTAATCCTGAAGGGGAATGCTGGCGTTACACTTACGATGCTTTTGGGCGACGCCTCAGTAAAAGTAAGGTGGTCGATAATCGCCCTATTTCACCGCCCAATTCACCCTTTAAAAATAAACGTGTTCAGCGTGTTGATTACCTGTGGTCTGGCGACCAGATGGTGCAAGAAACCCCGATTTATGCCGATGGCACCCCTGCTTATGATTCGCAAATTCAGTGGCTCTATCAGCCCGGCGAAATCACTCCCACAGCCCGTTATCAACGTGGAAAACTGCATTATGTCGTCACTGACCATCAAGGTACACCGCGCGAAATCTTTAGCGAAAAAGGCATTGTTAGCTGGGCAGGACGGTTAAATACCTGGGGACAAATGGCATTTTGGCAATCTCATGATGATTATGCCGATAATGACCCTGAATATACCGAATGTCATTTTCGTTTTGCCGGACAATATGAAGATAAAGAAAGTGGCTTGTATTACAATCGCTTTCGCTACTATGATAAGGATACAGGGCAATATATTTCACCTGACCCTATCGGATTATTAGGTGGCTTTAATCCGTATGGGTATGTGCATTGTCCGACTGGGTGGGTTGATCCGTTTGGGTTAAGTGGAACGTCGAAACTTGATGGCTCTTCAGGTGAAGATAAAAACCGATTCTTGATTGATTCAAAAGGACAAGTTCTAGATATTGAATATTTTAGAAACTTGAAATTTAATGGGCAAATTCTTGATGCTGGGCGAGGTGGAGGCAAGTTACCTATGATGGGTGAACCTGCTACATACTCTAAAACTACAGGTGGACATATCATTATTTTTGGTCCTGATGGTCGCCGAATTGCAGATATAAGTAAAGAAAGAATAAAAATAGTTGAATGGAATCGCTCACCCAAAGGACAATATTTTATTCGAACGGGTAGTGATACAAAATTTGCAGGTAGAGAAATACCTAATGAAATAAAAAAATTATGGGGATTAGAATGAAATTACATAAAAGCATAGTGTCTAATAAACTTATTGGTCAGTTCCCGTCTGATTTTCCAACAGAACTTAGCTTAACCAACTTTGTAGCGAATTGTGTTGGACTAGAAGCAGTTATTGCCTGCTCTGCGTTATTTTGCCCCGAAATCATAGAAATAGATGGCGTTATTTATCGAAGTGAAAATAATGACCAAAAAGTATACCCAAATGATTCATATGGAACAGATAAAAAAACATTAGAAATGGCAAGTAATGTTTTTCCAATTAGTCAGTTTTTTTTGATGGAAAATGATAAAGCTAGTGATGACTATATGCTGATAACTGTATTTAGTGAAGTTATTAAGTATTTCTGGAATATTAGATTAAAAAGCCTATACCCAAATAAAATATTTGAATTCATTATTACGGATGATGGTTTATATGGCGAAGAAGGATTTTGTATGACCTTTTATGAAGTTGAATAACTTTAGTCAGCTAGAAGAACCTAGAATCTTCTGGTTTCATTATTTTTAAGAGTCCATGCAATTTTTAGGAACTGATAACTTCCAACATTAACTTACGTATTGTTATCAGTTTCTGTTGTTAACTTTATAATCTAATTATATTCATATATCTTAGTAATTCAATACCAAGCAATTATTTAATAAAAATAGAATACCATCTTACTTACAATAGTCCATAAAATGAAACAAGAAAAAATCCATCACTTTTTTTAAAAAAATATCTACATCTTTCCTTAGAAAAAACAACAAATATTATTTTTATTAATGATGAAGAAGGCAAAAATATAGATAATGTATTATTTCTTGATATTGATTCCAAAAATGTTGATGGATTTTATAACAACGAGAGCGCCCCCTTTATCTCTATAGAGAAAACAAATGAAATTGATAGCTTCAACTTATATTCAACCTATAAAGAGCCACATAAAATCAAGGAGAAAATCACTCCTCACTTATAGTGGAAAACATAAGGTTATTTTTAATTAAAATTATAATGAAATTGTAGAAATTTATTTAGCATCAATAATTTACACTTGTCTTTATTTATTATATCTTCACAAGGTGAAATCCCATTCATATACAAATAAAAACTTAGATAAAATAATAAAAAACAACTTAATACAATTCAAGAATAAAAAATTTTTAGTACTCAAAAAAACATGGAGAATAAATAAAATGTATTTAAAGGATTTTTACCAATTATTTAATAGGTAAAAATTCATCTTTATTATTAACTTGAAGTATATAAAATCATAAATCTCAGTCTATTCATGATGTAATTTGCATTATTTAGATTGAGTATAGCATTCCTAAATATATGGTAACAGATAAAAAATTGGATTAGCTATAGCGCCAAAGCGAAGAGTTTCAGTACGATAATAACCTGAACATCACAGAGCATCAGTTTATTCCATCTGATGCACAAGGTGCGTTTTTACAGCTGGCACAACAGCAACAAAAAGGCCGTGTCACTCGCCGTATCACCGCTAAAGGCTACCAAGATTACCATTACGACATTAATGGTCGATTAACCCAAAAAGTGGTTCATCAACACGGTTTTCGAGCAAAAACCTGGTATTACCAATGGAATACGCTGAACCAACTTACCGCCTGTTTTAATCCTGATGGGGAATGTTGGCGTTACACTTACGATGCCTTTGGGCGACGACTCAGTAAAAGCAAGGTGGTCGATAATCGCCCTATTACACCGCCCAATTCACCCTTTAAAAATAAACGTGTTCAGCGTGTCGATTACTTGTGGTCTGGCGACCAGATGGTGCAAGAAACCCCGATTTATGCCGACGGCACACCGGCTTATGATTCGCAAATTCAGTGGCTCTATCAACCCGGTGAAATTACTCCCACAGCCCGTTATCAACGTGGAAAACTGCATTATGTCGTCACTGACCATCAAGGCACGCCACGCGAAATCTTTAGTGAAAAAGGGATTGTCAGCTGGGCGGGACGGTTAAACACATGGGGACAAATGGCGTTTTGGCAATCCCATGATAATTATGCCGATAACGACCCTGAATATACCGAATGTTGCTAAATTTAATAACTTTAATCTATCGGGCTACCATCTAGTTATAATACAACCTGTTCTTAATTAGTCACCATTAGGTTAATACGGAAAATAGAATTTATAAGATTAAAGAAAAATGTGATGAAATTCTTTCATTTAAAATGTGGTTTAATTTAAATGATTATTTTTTTGGCCGATTATAGAATTAATAGATATTGATAGCGATTTTCTTATAAATTTATATAGTACGGTTGAAGATAAATATCTTGAAATTTTATATCACGAAACTATTATTATCCACGTTATAGAATCTATTCAAAGTGAAAGTTTTGTTAATCATATTAAAAAACTCAAAAGTAAACACACCATAATTGATGATATTTTAATTTATAATATAGAGTCAGCGTTATTTATTAATTACGATAAATCAAAAGATCCTCTAAGTGTAAATAATTTTAATAAAATTTATATGAAACTAAAAAATATCATTGTACAATCCTCTAGTGGGTTTTTTAGTGAAAAACAGATTATAGAAACATTAGAATCTATTATAAATTTTTCAGAAAATAATCCACATGAGTATTTTAAGTACATTCATGCTTACTGGTTAAGCCAATATTTTAATAGAGCTTGTGGAGTTATCAGTCATCCTAAAAAAATAGAATTTTATAAAAAACATTTATCAGAAATTTTCCCAAATGGTTATTTTTAATACGCTATAAATTATGAAAAACTCAACTAACCCCATCCAAAGCAAATGGATAAATAATCAGCTAATCGGACTGGATCTTGTTTTTGAGCCGTCTGGACTGATAAGATTTATCGACATTGATTTTATTAATAATCCTAAATTAATACATTCCTATCAAAAGGAATATTTCCTTTCATATAAAGGTGAAACAACCTTCGATAATTTACTTCAAAATGATGATGATCTTTGGTCTGAAATTCAGATAAACAATAAAATATTGATTGATGATAAATACATTCTATTCTGTGGTGAAGGTGAAATGGGGAGTGATGGCTTTATTGTCAAAACAGATATAAATAATAATATATTATGGTTTTTATATTCAACAAATTCAAACCCATTTGTAAGTATAGAACGAAAAGAAAATATAGTTTACTTTCAGTCAACTTTAAATTTTCACATTACATTAGATTTAATTAATAATGATATTTTTATCCTTAATCAAGATATAATCACTAAATGAAAATATTTTAATCACCACTACTTTTTAAGATACTCCTCATAGCAACTTTATTCTCAATTAATTAAATTACACTAAGATTATTAGCAAAAAATACCTCATGATGCTCTATGATTAGTTACGCAGAAAAAAATACGATTATCATAAATAACGATATCTACTTAACGCCTGCCTGTACCCTGAAAGATATCATAACTCCCCTTTATCCTTGGAAAAAATGGATAACCAACTCTCAGGGTGAAACTGTCGCTTATCGGTTAGTTTTAGATAAAGCGAAAAACCAATACGGCCGGTTATTTTTAATCACTCATTTTACATCACCTACAAATGGAAACGCCTTACTAAGTTCATGGTACTTGGCACCCGAAAAATTAATGGATGGAATACAAAATAGCCCTAAAGGAAAAATAACCCACAACCTAAAGCAATGGTTTCGCCAAGAAACAGGAATTAATCTCCCAATTGCAAGTCAACAAATGCATGTTGGTGTCTTTTACGATCCATGGAATTGTTCAGGCTCTATCATCTGTCACTATCGTTCAAGCTTCGATAGTGATATCAAGTGGAAAACATTCCATAAACAAAATAAAGGATAATGATAAAGAATAAATTACCTTTATTTAAGTTAAATATCATATTATCTATAAACCTGAGATAAGTAATATATCATTTAAAATCTTACCAATCATATTCAGAATAACTTAAGGTTTTTTTCTTATTTTTATTAAATAATTCCACTTAATTTTACTTACTTATATTAAATTTAATTTTCAAGCATAACAATAACGCTTAGTTACATTATTTTTACTTATATCATAGTCTTATTTTTCATCAAAAAAACATTAAATATAGAAAACTAAAATAAATAATCAAATAAATTTTAAAGTAAAATTAATCTTTAATATCTTATACTTATATAAATATAGAATAAATAATTCATAGCGAAATTTCTATTTTTTATATTTGTAATTTAAATTAAATATAAATTAATTTATCCCTATCGAGTTGCATAATATGAGTAAATCAGATGAAAAAACTTACTTATAAAGTTAAATCATTATATTTAAATTAAATACAACGCTAATTAAATGCAATTAAAAATAAAAAACATTAAATATTTCTTATTGACTCAAGAACGGTTTTATATAAAACTAAATGCATATATTAGAAAAAATTACTTATTATTTTATTTTTAGTTATTATTTTGTTTCTACCAGGAAAATTAAACTCATATAAGGTAATTACATTATTGCCTAGGATAGGTATTTCTTAATTTAAATTATTCATCAATACGCTGAGTATTTAATTAAGAACTTAAGCTAAATAAGGAGCTTAGTTTAAATGAGTAAAAATACTCTTGGTAGTGTTGCGCCCAAAGAACGTATTAATATTAAATACATCCCTAATGATGGTGGTGTTCAATCTGAAGTCGAATTGCCTTTAAATATGCTTATTGTGGGTGATATGAAAGGAAAGACGGAAGAAACTCCCATTGAAGATCGTAAAACCATTTCGATTAACCAGAACAACTTTAATTCTGTTATGGAAAGCGCTGGTATTAGCCTTAATATTGCGGTTCCAAATGCATTAGATGAAAAAAGTGAGTCTGATCTTAACGTCAATTTAGAGATTAAATCACTACAAGATTTTTCTCCTGATAATATTGCACGCCAAGTTCCTGAGCTAAAAAAACTATTAGAACTAAGAGAAGCGCTCGTTGCGCTAAAAGGTCCTCTTGGCAATATCCCTGCTTTTAGAAAACGTCTGCAAGAGCTTCTGGAAAATGAAGCCACACGCGAACAGTTACTCAAAGAGCTCGATATTGCTAACCAAAAATAATATTTACAGAGGATTATTCTATGTCTTTAGTTAATGAAGCCCAACAAGATCAGGTGACAACGTCTGGCGGCTCTTTACTTGATGAAATTATGGCGCAATCAAGAATGTCGCCAGAAACCGAAGCTTATGATATTGCCAAACAAGGCGTTGCTGCCTTTATTAGTAATATTTTTGCTAATCCGTCAGAAGAAGAGCCAATCAATAAACTGCTGATTGATAAAATGCTTGTTGAGTTAGACACTCAGCTAAGTGCTCAAGTTGACCAAATTTTACATGCGCCAAAATTTCAAGAAATTGAGTCTTCATGGCGTTCATTAAAATTACTTGTTGATCGTACTGATTTTCGTGAAAACATTAAAATCAACATCTTACATGCGACAAAAGAAGAGCTATTAGAAGATTTTGAGTTTTCACCTGAGATTGTGCAATCAGGTTTTTATCAGCACGTTTACTCTTCAGGCTATGGTCAATTCGGTGGTGAGCCTGTCGCGACTGTGATTGGTAACTATGCCTTTAATAACACCACGCCTGATCTGAAATTAATGCAGTACGTCAGTGCCGTGGGTGCAATGGCTCATGCGCCATTTATTTCATCTGTTTCACCTAATTTCTTAGGCATTAATAGCTATGCTGAATTACCAGCTATTAAAGATTTGAAATCAGTATTTGAAGGCCCTGCTCACACAAAATGGCGTTCATTGCGCGAATCTGAAGATGCACGTTATTTAGGTTTAACAGCACCTCGTTTCTTAGTGCGCTTACCTTATTCACCTACTGAGAATCCAATTAAGTTATTTAATTATTCTGAAGATGTGAAACAAGACCATGAGCATTACTTATGGGGTAATACCGCTTTCTTATTAGCAAGTTGTATTAATGACAGCTTTGCAAAATATCGCTGGTGTCCAAATATTATTGGTCCTCAAAGTGGCGGAACTGTAGGTGATTTACCTGTTCATAACTTTGAAGCGATGGGTGAATTACAAACTAAGATCCCAACAGAAGTTTTAGTCACTGACAGACGTGAATTTGAATTAGCAGAAGAAGGTTTTATCACCTTAACAATGCGTAAAGGTAGTGATAATGCGGCATTCTTCTCTGCAAACTCAGTACAAAAACCGAAAAACTATCCTAATACACGTGAAGGAAAATTAGCAGAAACTAACTATAAGTTAGGAACTCAACTTCCTTACATGTTTATTATCAATCGCTTAGCTCACTATATTAAAGTGCTACAACGCGAACAAATTGGCTCATGGAAAGAGCGCCAAGATCTTGAGCGTGAGCTTAATATCTGGCTAAAACAATATATTGCGGATCAAGAAAATCCACCAGCAGATGTTCGTAGTAGACGCCCTCTTCGCTCAGCTCAAATCCAAGTTCTTGATGTTGATGGTGATCCAGGTTGGTATCAAGTGGCTATTCAAGTTCGCCCTCATTTTAAATATATGGGTGCAAACTTTGAGTTATCACTTGTTGGTCGCTTAGATAAGGAATAAGTGCGATGACAGCTCTATATAATTTGGAAGATAACCCCGCTTCCAGTTTATTTGAGCGCATACAAGGGAAGAGCGTAGGCTCTTCCCAACGCGCGAAAATCCAAGCGTTACTCATGTCAATTAAGCAAAATTTAAATCAGGTTTTAAATAGCAGACCTCTAGGTTGCCAAAGCACTCCCGCTTTAGGTGTTCCTGATTTAAACGATGCGACATTAACAGGAGTCGATTTCAAGGTTCATTTATCCAATATGATTGCGGATTGCATTACGACTTATGAGCCAAGAATAACCAATGTCACTGTTCATTTTATAGAGAATGAAGCAGAGCCACTGTCACTGCAATTTAATATTACGGCTTTTATCTTATTAGAAAATCAAAAGCAGCTTATTGAATTTAACGTGCAATTAGACAGCAACCGTAGATACCAATTGACGCAATTTTAATATGTCTTCAAATCACTATTTTGACAATGAATTAAGCTACCTTGATAAGCTTGAACAGTATGTTGCAACTGAAAAACCGCAACTTATCAATCAAATATCTGAAAGAGTGCGTGATCCTGATGCCGCACGCCTTTTAGATGGCATTGCGTATTTATCAGGTAATTTACGAGAACAAATAGATAGACAATTTCCTGAACTGACAAACAGTTTAGTTAATATGCTATGGCCTGCTTACGCACGTCCATTTCCTAGCATGACAGCGATGGAATATCGTACTGAAGCCACTCAAAAATGTGCGGTTAAAATAGTCAAAGGACAACCCTTTATTAGCCGTCCACTCTATATTCAAAATGAATTAGCCGAAAATGATGAAGATAATTGGCATAAATGCCAATTTACGCAATGTCGTGATTTATGGGTACTTCCAATACAAATAGTACAAGTGACTCAAAATCAAGACACATTGGATATTCATTTTTCTCTAAACCAATTACAGTCACTATCAACAGTTGGTTTAGAGAAGCTGTGTATTTATCTTAATGGTCTCTCTTATACAACGACTCAGTTATTTTATTTATTAAATAACAAAGTTAGAAAAGCAAAAATAACAACGACTCATCATCAATTTACCTTAGAGCATTTTGCGGTTGAACCTATTGGTTTTCATGCGGAAGACTCTCTTTTGCCTTATCCTAAAAACAGTTATGAAGGATATCGTTTATT
Organism: Proteus sp. ZN5; assembly: GCF_011046025.1. GTDB lineage: Bacteria > Pseudomonadota > Gammaproteobacteria > Enterobacterales > Enterobacteriaceae > Proteus. The sequence goes on along the minus strand of NZ_CP047639.1, from coordinate 1,685,710 downwards.
ACAGGAATATTTTTGTTTTCCTGAAGCTTTTATGTCTTTATCCATTAAAGGATTAAATAATATTCCTCCTGCTTTGGTTTCAGATGCTTTTACATTATCAATTCAATTTGATAGTGAAATTCCAGAAGCCATGCTGATCACGGAAGATTGCATAAAAATCAATTGTGTACCTGCTGTTAATTTATTTGGATCAGAAAGTGAAGCGATAAATTTAACGGGAAAAGAAACAGAATATGTTTTAAATAAAAGCCATAAAAAACAGGATTGTTATGATATTTTTTCGATAAATACAATCCAAGGTTTGCGCTATATTCCAAATCAGCGTTCTTATATTACACGTTACACGGCTTTTGAAAGTTTTCATCATCAAAATAATCAAGATAACCCTGAAAGAACAGGTTATTACCGTTTAAAAATAGCACACCATAAATCACATTATGGTTATCAACACACCTTGTCATTTGTACGAAATAATGAAGCTAATTTACTAAATTGCGAGGAAAGTATTTCAGTATCAATGAACTGTACTAACCGTACACTCGCTTCTTCATTATCTTCTCATTCGATAAAGCTTGATGATAATAGTGTTATTTCAGAGGGGTTATCTGCCAGTAATATTATTAAGCCAACAAAGGCACTTTATCCTTTATTAGGAAATACGTTGTATTGGTCAGAGCTCACTAATTTATCGATTAATTATCAATCTCTATTGAGCTTAACTGCACTCAAACAAATCTTACAGCTATATGATTTTAAAGCGACATTTCATCAGCAATCGGCTCGCCAATCTCAAAAATGCCTCGATGCAATTACAAATTTAAAAACAGAGTCTATCGAGTATTTATATAAAGGTTTGCCTGTAAGAGGTGTGAAAACCACATTATCGATACATCAGAATGCCTTTATTTCAGAAGGGGCAATGTATCTATTTTGTTCTGTGCTAGCACAATTTTTTACCCTTTATACCAGCGTTAATATGTTTCACGAATTGGAAGTTGTTAATTTAGATAATAAGGAAATTTATCTTTGGCCAGCGAAAATAAATCAGCAAATACTCAAATAACAGATATTGAGAAAATACAAAGCTGGCTAAATAAAAAAGCGGGCAAATCTGTTACTGAATACAGCTTCTATCAATTAGTTGAGTTGCTTAATAAACTGCATTCTCAAAACACGGCATTGAATAATGAAAGCACTATTCAGTTTAGATCAAGCGCTAATACAGCGTTTCCAACTCGTGATGTTGTTTCATTACGTCAAGATGAACAAGGCCAATTTGATCTTGAAGTCTCTTTTTTGGGTTTGCATGGTAGCCAGTCGCCACTACCGGGTTATTACCTTGATCATTTCGCATGGGAAGAGGCTCAACAAGCCAATCAATTAACGGACTATCTTAATTTATTTAATCACCGCTTAGTGACTTTACTTCATCGTATATGGCGTAAATATCGCTATTACATCTGTTTTGAAGATGGTGGGCATGATGCATTTTCTCGTCATATGTTCTCATTGGTAGGACTAGGAAGTGAAGCCAATCGTGGCATGATGAACATCAACCACAGCAAAATGCTGGCTTATGCTGGATTACTTGCCAGTCCAAGTCGCTCTCCCGATGTTATTTGTAGCTTAATTTCTCACTGTTTTGATTTAGAAAAAGTTGAATTAATTGGATGGGAAATACGCAAAGTACCTATTCCTGAAGATCAACAAAACCGCTTAGGGATTATTGCGCGCCACTCAGGGCAGAAATCACGCCCTAAAATGGTTTTAGGTGAGAATTTTAATATTGGCTCTCATATCTATGATTGCAATGGTAAATGCACGATTGAAATCAGTGAATTACCACTTGAGCGTTATATGTCGTTTCTTCCTAATGGCAAAGACTTTTTGTCACTTATTACTTTTGTTTCTTACATCATGCATGAACAACTTGCATGGGATTTACGCCTGCGTATTGCAGACAAACAAGCCTATGGGATCTGCTTAGGTAAAGAACAACACAATCAATTAGGTTGGCAAAGTTTTCTCGGAAAACCTGAAGCCAATCCTAGTGTGACAATGACTATTTTGGAATAATATTTATGGATAATTATTTACCCACAATCTCTTTTCGCTTAATAAATAGTGAGTTGCTTGAAAGTGGCTATGTACCAAATAGTCAATTCACACAACTTGGTGGCACGATTGGTAGCGGTAAGCAATCACACTGGGTAATACAAGATACTCAATCATCTATTGCCTCCACGCAATGTGCTATCGTTTGGCAAGATAAACAATTTTGTTTAAAAACACTGGCTGAGCCTGTTTATATTAATAACGCGCTGATCCCTATTCATATTGGGGCGGTCTGTTTATCTCAAAATGATCAGGTCAGAATTGGGCAACTTGTTTTATCCGTTAATATCAATTTAACGCAAAACAATAAGCCTGATCTTATGGCGATGACGCCACAATCGTTGATCGAGACTGATGATAATCCGCTAGATCCTTTGCTACAAAAAAATCCCCCTTCTGTTCATAAAACAGAAAACCATATGCCTTTAGCTCCAACAGTTTCAGGTTCAATGACGCATGATCCATTAAAAGCCCTTGAGAGCGAAAGCTTAGAGCTTATTCAAGCGTCATCTTCAAACACACATCACTACTCTCTTTCTTCGCCTCGTTCAGATAACCAGGGAGATCTCATGGTTCAGGAATTTATGGATTTGCCAGAAATAACGTCTCAAGATAATGAAACAAATGCAGACGTAGACTATGTCGCAATTAATCCATTAATGAAAGGGCTAGGCGTACACCTTAACTTAAAAAACTCACAGCAAGCGAATGATTTTCTTATTGAATTAGGAAAAACGACGCAATCTGCAATTAAAGGTTTGTTGGCATTACAACAGCAGGAAAATTTACAAGATAAACAGCTGCGCCCAATTGAAGATAACCCGCTTCGTTTAAATAATGAATATGACAGTGTTATGCGTTTAATGTTTACGGATGAACGTAGCCCTGTCCATTTATCTGCGCCTTCGGCTGTCACGGAAAGCTTACATAATGTGCAACTTCATTATCTTGCTAATCAAGAAGCCATTTCCGCTGCATTAACCACGCTATTAGAAGCATTCTCGCCAGAGCATTTATTAAAACGCTTTTCTCATTATCGCCGTAGTTACGACAACACCCAAAGTGATAGCGCTTGGGCTTGGGATATGTATACCAATTATTACAATGAGTTAGCATCATCTCGTCAACAAGGTTTTGAGAAACTGTTTTATGAGGTCTATACCCACGCTTATGACCGAGCCTTAAGAAAAGGGCTTGATGAGGTGTGATATGTCGATAAAAACATTCATGACTTATCTCTTTTTTATTTTTGTAACCACCCAATTAAGTGGGTGCAGTGGCTCTATTGAAGCCATATCAAAAATAGGCAAAGTCATGTGGGATCCGTCAACACCAGTGGGTAAAGAAAAAGAACAGCCTTCGGTTGTCTCATTCACATTATTAGCTGAGCCTGAAATCAATCCTAATCATCAAGGAGAGGCAACGCCGGTTCAATTACAAATTGTTTATATGAATGAAGATTCGATCTTTGCCTCTTTAGATCAAGACCAAATTATTGAAGAAGATTGCGATCTGAAAAAGCTATTAAAGAGAAATTATATCGATCATCAAGATTACACCCTTTTACCCGATCAATACAAACCGCTCGATCCCATTGAGCTGGATAAAAAGAATAAATATATCGGGATCATTGCCTATTACTCTGACGTCAATATTACTCAATGGAAGAAAATATTAAAAATCAATGGGATTGGTCATCATTACAAACTGCTAGTCCATATCAAAGAAAATGAAATTGAATTTAGAAAAGAAGAGGATCAATAACAATGTCGACGAAAAATAAAGTGATATGGCATGAAGGGTTGTTTATTAAACCTCAGCATTTTCAGCAACAGCAACGTTATCAAGACTATATTATTGAAACGCTGATAAAAACCTATCACGCGCATTACTATGGTTTAAGCCAACTGACGCTGAATACTGAATTATTAAGCCTTGGTCGTATTGGTCTTAAAGAAGCCGCCGGCATTATGCCTGACGGCACGCTGTTTTCTATTCCACAGCAAGATAATCTTCCTTCACCGATTGATATTTCACAAATTAATGAAGGCAGTGACAATGTGGTTTATTTGGCATTGCCGTTACAAAACAACACTGTCAGTGAAATTTCTCACTCTCATAACGGCAATCATTTATTAGCCCGTTATAGCGATGTATTAACACAAGTGCGTGATTTGCATACGGAGAATGGGGATATCAGCCAAGTTAATATTGCAAAGCTTAATCCTATATTGAAATTAGGCAAAACAGAGCTAGATGCTTATGTGATGTTGCCACTTTGCAAAATAAGAGAGATCAGCGCTGATGGTAGTTTAATTCTAGATAAAAACTACATTCCTACCTGTTTAAATTCACGGATCTGCCCTATTTTGGCGGAGTTTTTGGCAGAAGTTGAAGGTGCTTTATTTGAGCGAGGACGCCAAATAGCAGAGCGTATAGGCTCTCCTGGTCAGCAAGGTATTGCCGATGTCGCTGAATTTATGATGCTACAGCTACTTAATCGTGCTTATCCTCAATTTTCACATTTATCTAAGCAGACAGTCGTTCACCCAGAGCAACTCTTTAAAGAGCTACTTCAATTTAATGGTGAAATTCAAACCTTTACTAATGGCTCTCGTTTGCCTGATAAATTACCAATTTATCGACACTATGACTTGGCTTCTGGCTTTTTACCTCTAATTAAATCTATTCGACAAGCGCTAAGTGTGGTTCTAACACCAAGAGCAGTGCCAATTCCATTGCAAAAACAAGAGCATGGTATTCGTGTTGCGACAATTCATGACAGACAACTTCTGCAAAGTGCTGAATTTATTATTGCGGTACGCGCTCAGTTACCTCAAGAGCAACTGCGTCGCCAATTCGCACAACAGGCAAAAGTCACTTCAGTGAATCAAATTCGTGATTTAGTCAGTGTTCAAATGCCCGGTGTTGGCTTTATTCCGTTATCAACAGCTCCTCGTCAGTTGCCATATCACTCAGGCTATACCTATTTCCGCTTAGATCCTCAAGGCGAATCATGGGCTGATATACAAAAACACGGAAATATTGCATTCCACGTATCAGGACAATTCCCTGAACTTGATATTCAACTTTGGGCAATAAGAAGTGGAACTCAACATGAGTGATTTATCATTGATACAAGAGCTTACTGAAAAAAAAACGAGCCATAAATCATATCAATTGCCATTACGCGGTAACAACATCAATCCAATGATTGATGTCGCAACCCCCTTGCTGGGTATGGTGATCAGAATGAAATCAATGTCAGCAACTCCGCTATCAGAAAAGCTTTTTCAACAAGTGGTCACTGACATTCAAGCCATTGAACAACAACTTCAAACTCACAGTTATGAGCCGGGTGCCATTGTTTCATTCCGCTATGTGTTATGCACATTTATTGATGAAGCCGCATTAGAGTTGGGCTGGGATCAAGATAACGATTGGGTAAAACAATCCTTGTTAGTTCATTTTCATAATGAATCATGGGGGGGTGAAAAGGTTTTCGTATTAATAGAACGCCTATTAGGTGAGCCTAAACGTTACCTCGATTTATTAGAGTTTATTTATCTCTGTTTATGCCTTGGTTATCGAGGTCGCTATAAAGTCAGCAATGGCTATGGAGATGACTTTAATAAATTACTTCGCCAACTTCAAAAACAGATCCAACAACTTAAAGGTGAACCTCAACCCGTTGTTTTATACAAAGAAAATGGCAAAAAATCACATCAATATCGTTTAGGACAACGCTTTGGTGTTCGTTATATCGCCATTGGCTCACTGATCTTCGCCACGATTATTTACGCAGTTTATGCTTCTAGATTGAGACATCAAACTCTCAATATTTTGGAGCAGCTTAATACACTTCTTAGCTAGGACGCCCTTATGATCCAGATTGATCTCTCAACATTAGTTAATAGACTTCACCCTATTGCTAAACACGCTTTAGAAAATGCGGCTGCGTTTTGTGTAAGCCACCAGCAACTTGAAATTACAGTAGACCAATTTTTACAACAACTGCTGGAAACGCCACTAACGGATATCCGCACTATTTTTAATAAAGTTGATATCAATCCAACCGAATTAACAGCATTTTTAAATCTTAACGCTGTACAGCACCAAAGCGTAACGCAAAGTTATCCAAATTTTTCCCCACTATTAGTGGAATGGCTTAAAGATAGTTGGTTATTGGCTTCAGCAGAACTTAGCCACACCACGTTACGTTCAGGCGCTCTGTTACTTACTTTATTGCAAATGCCCCATCGTTATTTGCCTAAATCAGTAGTTGAATTACTCTCTCAAATCAATAGAGAGCAACTCAAACTCAACTTTGATGAGTGGACTCTAACATCAGCAGAAACACCTATCACAGAAGCTAATAAATCATCCAATAGTCATGTTCAATCGGACTCTATGCTCGCGCGTTTTACACAAAATATGACGCAACAAGCAAGAGATAACCAGCTAGATCCGGTTTTATGTCGTGATCATGAAATTGATTTAATGATTGATATTCTCTGCCGTCGTCGTAAAAACAATCCCGTGGTTGTCGGTGAAGCCGGTGTCGGTAAAAGTGCCTTAATTGAAGGGCTAGCCTTGCGTATTATCGCAGGTGAAATTCCTGAAAAGCTCAAAGAGTGTGAGTTATTAACATTGGATTTAGGCGCTCTTCAAGCTGGTGCTGCCGTTAAAGGAGAATTTGAAAAACGCTTTAAAGGTATTATGCAAGAAGTGGCTCAATCACCGACTCCTATTATTCTATTTATTGATGAAGCTCATACCTTGATTGGTGCAGGAAATCAGCAAGGTGGCTTAGATATCTCCAATTTGCTAAAACCTGCATTAGCCCGCGGTGAACTAAGTACTATCGCAGCAACCACTTGGAGCGAATACAAAAAATACTTTGAGAAAGATGCTGCATTAGCGCGTCGTTTCCAACTTGTTCAAGTGAAAGAGCCTACTGCCAATGAAGCTATAATTATTATGCGCGGATTACGCTCTATTTATGAAAAAGCGCATCAAGTTTTTATTGATGATGAAGCCCTCTGCGCATCAGCACAATTAAGTGAGCGTTATCTTTCTGGTCGCCAGCTTCCAGATAAAGCTATTGATGTACTTGATACCGCTTGTGCTCGTGCTGCTATCAATCATTCAACACCTCCTAAACAGCTATCAGCATTAAAAACACAACGCCATCAAATCAAGATGGAGCGTGATGTATTAACCCGTGAACAGCAATTAGGTTTAAAAGATCATTCAGAGCGCTTGGCGATATTAGAAAATCAATCTATTGAGAACGAAACACAAATTGATGTGCTTCAACAGGCATGGGAAAAACAGAAAAATATTGTTCGTGAAATTATCGAATTACGGTCAACTTTGTTATCAACATTAACTAAATCACTTGAAGAAGATGCAAACAATGAAAGTGTTGAAAATAACAATGATGAGCTGAAATCTCGATTAAATTCTCTAAATGAAGAGTTAAATGAATTGCATCAACACTCTTTATTAGTCTCTCCTCATGTAGATAAAAAACAAATTGCTGCCGTTATTGCTGAATGGACAGGCGTACCTCTTAATCGTTTATCGCAAGATGCGTTATTAGTAGTAACAGAACTTCCGACTTACCTTGAGCAGAGCATAAAAGGGCAAACACTCGCCATTAAACATCTTCATAAACACTTACTAACAGCGCGCGCCGATCTCCGCCGTTCTGGTCGCCCTCTTGGTGCATTCTTGTTAGCAGGGCCAAGTGGTGTCGGTAAAACTGAAACTGTTATTCAGATTGCTCAGTTAATGTTTGGAGGAACACAGTATTTAACCACGATCAACATGTCAGAGTTTCAGGAAAAACACACTGTTTCTCGCCTAATTGGTTCACCTCCAGGTTATGTAGGTTATGGCGAAGGGGGAGTATTAACGGAGGCTATCCGTAAAAAACCTTATTCTGTTGTATTACTTGATGAAGTAGAAAAAGCCCATCCCGATGTTTTAAACCTGTTTTATCAAGCCTTTGATAAAGGAGAGTTAGCCGATGGAGAAGGCCGTATTATTGACTGTAAGAATGTCGCCTTCTTCTTAACCTCTAACTTGGGCGATCACATCATTATGGCTCATGCAGATAAGCCGGATGAATTGCATGATGCCCTTTACCCAGAATTAACCACCTTCTTTAAACCTGCTCTTTTAGCTCGTATGGAAGTTATTCCGTTTTTACCGTTAACTCAGGCTATTCTCAAAGAGATTATTACTTACAAACTAACACACTTAACTGAACTACTTACACAACGTTTTCATGCAGAAATCAGACTAGAAGACACTGTTTCAGATGAAATATTGCAACGTGCTTCACGCGCAGAAAACGGAGCAAGAATTTTAGAATCTATTATTGATGGCGCACTACTCCCTCCTCTTTCACTTCTTCTCTTGCAACACAGCGCACGAAATGAAGATATCAAGACGATACGGTTATCAACGCAAGATAACCAATTTATTGCAGAGGTGAATGTAGAACTATGAAACACAGACTGAAAAATGCGCTCTCTCTCTTAACTTGTTTAGATGTGGACTCACTGATCAGTCAATTTCTTGAGCTCAGTATGCCTCGTAGTCCATTCAGCGCACTTATTGTTTCAATGATTAATAAATCAGAGAACCGCTTAGAGAGCTGGAGCATTGATCTTAGTGAGAAAGTAGAGAAAAAACATTTGGATGTCGATATTACAGAAGCGGATCACCCCTTGATCCAGCTTCTATCACAATCTCAATCTGTACTTTGGAATGATCTAAAACAAGGCAGTTATATTAGCGATCACGCCTTACAACAATTTATCGCCAAACAACCTGTGCATTGCGGGTTATTTAGTATTCCCTTTACTGATCTGAATAATAAACCTTGTGGGTTAATTATTATGTTAGGGCAAGATCTCGATGAAACCGTTTATGAGCAAGGGATCTTCTCTATTTACTGCAATATTTTTCACCATCAATTAAAAAGTATTTTGGCATTTTCTCAATCACAACAAAAAATTGCTGATCTGCAATATCTATTGAAATTACAACAAGAAAAAGAAGAGAAAATTAATCAGACGTTACGTTCATTATCCGTATCGAATTTAACTTCAACGCGAGCATCAGCGCACTCTTTCGCTGAAGTGAACGATCTCACTTTAGCCACAGAACGCTATGAAGCGTCAATTCTGCGTTATCAACAAGAAAGCAGTAATGACGATCTCAATTTAATTGCTGAAAACTTAAATATTTCAAAACGTTCTCTTCTATATAAATTAAAAAAATATGGATGTCTCGAATGATTTATTCACGAATTATTTATTTCATTTTTCTGGCTTTTTGTTCACTCAGTAGCACCTTTGCACAAGCGCAAGAGGATGAAGTTCACCTTACTGAACAAGCGCTCTCTCAATGCCGTGAAGAGGTATCTCAACTTATCCGCTTATCTTGTTATGACCAAATTAATATTAAGGACAAGCAAACTTCTGCTTTTGATATCAGTGCGATGGGCGATATTTGGCGCTTAGCGGTAGAGCATGAAATGAAACGCGAAAACTATACCGCAGGGTTTATGGTAACAGCCAATAACAAAGGCACTTATCCCGTCATTATGACTATTCCAGCAATGGGATATCAGCCGCCTCGCCCTATTTTAATGCTCAGTTGCATCGATAACATTACTCGTATGCAAATTGCGTTACCCAAAAAGCAAATCGCAGGAAACATCCAACTCATCACAGACAAAACACAACTAAGTAGCGAATGGTTTCTACGAGAAGACGGTTATTTACTTGAAGCTAGTCGTGGCATACCCGGTATTGATGAAATCAAACAATTACTTTCCAGCACAAAACTAACCATCAAACTAGCGAATGATGAGCAATTAACCTTTAATATTTCAGGCATTAACGAAGAGATAAAACCTCTGCGTTCTGCCTGTCATTGGTGATAAAAATGACAGCAAAAACGCTCTGTACATGGCGAGAACAACTTTTAGCACCTTTGGATGAAGCTAAAATAAGTAGCCAGCTCGATGAAAATAACGCCGATTGGGAATATATCGAAAGTGAAATGATAAAATTTGGCTCACTAAGCCATAGCACTTTAGATATTGATGATCTTCAACGTCGCGCATTACAACTATTCGCAACACAAACTAAAGACTTTCGCCTATTGGTACATTTTCTAAGAACCCTACAACATGCTGCGGTTCCTGAAGAGTTAGTTATTGCGGCCACTGTTGCCAGCGCTTATATGCAACATTATTGGGATACCAGTTCCCCCAGTAATTCACGTTTAAAACTACGCTTAGCACAACAAGTTATTAAACGTTTTGAATCGGTCAAAAACAGTTTTTGCCAGCAAGCCACACCTGAACAACGTGATGATATTTTAGGTGAATTTGCCTATTTAGCACAATTTTGGCACACCAATCAGCCTAGTTTATCTGCGCAAATGGATGAATTAAGCCGAGCGTATCAACATATAGAAAATACACAAAAATCGACCATTGCAGTTGAAGAAAATGTAAAAGTAGAATCTATTAATGAAGTAAAAATAGCTTCTCAACCTCCAGTAAGCGTGACTTCACAGGCAACACAGCCTTACGTTGAAATTAATCAAAGTGACGATCGTCAATGGAAGCAGACTCTATTAAAAGTCGCTGGCATTCTTTGTGAACAAGCGCCGAATGATACTGTCGGTTATCGCCTACGCCGATATGCCATTTGGCATAATATTCAAACCCTTCCGGTGAGCGATAAACAAGGTAAAACCCCTTTAGCCGCAGTGGCAATAGATAGAGTGACCGATTACAAAGCGCAACTTGCACAACCGACGCTCACTTTACTCAATGAAATTGAACAAAGCTTAACGCTCGCTCCTTACTGGTTAGATGGTCACTATCTTGCTGCACAAGCAGCTCAATCATTAGGGCTAACTTATATTTCATCAGCCATTGCTCAAGAACTTTCACTGTTTTTAACCAGATTACCTCAGCTTAACCATCTCTATTTTTCCGATATGACGCTCTTTATTTCAGAAGAAACTCGTCAATGGCTAAATAGCTTAGAAAACAAAACGAATAATAAAGCGAGCCCTACGTTATCACTACAAAGTGAACAACAAGAAATTATGACCTGCTTTGAACAAGAAGGTCTTAATGCCGCGTTATTGATGATTGATAACGCCATTTCAATCACAACAGAACCCCGCCAGCAGTTTTATTTGCAATTACTCTCAGCACAACTATTTGAAGCATCAAAGATGAGTTCCATCGCAAATGTTTATTTTAATCAGCTTTATCAAGATGCACTTCGATATTCATTATCAGAGTGGGAACCCAATTTATTAAATCAATTGGCATCAAAAGCGGAACATCAACAGAACTCGTCTTCTCATAGGGAATAATAATAATGAATTGGTCATTTCTTTCTGGAAAGAAAATAACGGATTTTATAAAAAAAATTTTCTTTGCTGATAAATCAAAATTTAAATCCTTATTTTTACTTTTTATTGCCTTAATTCCGGCTCTATTTGTCATTTGGATTTGGTGGTGGGGAGCTAATTATGAATTCAAAGGAGATTACCCATTAAGATCGCTCAGTGCGCGCTGGCTAGCGACAGTTATCACTATTTTAGTCGTTGTCAGTTGGGTTGGTATTGCAACATGGCTTCGTGTGAGAAAACTTGAAGATCTTAAATTAGATGTTGAACTCGCGATTGTCGATCCTGTACTTAATGATATTGAACATCAGAACCGCTATTTAAATTACTGGAAATCGCAATTTATTAAACATCAAAATGGGCACACCAATGCGCTTTATCAAAAGCCTTGGTATTTTGTGCTAGGTACTGATGAAAGTGGCAAAAACACATTATTAAAAAATAGCCTAAATACGTTAGATATTGCGCCTATTGAAAATATTGTCAGTGAACAAAAATTACCTTTGCATATAAAAATGTTATTGGCAGATCAAGCCATATTATTAATGCCAGAAGGTAAGTTAATTACGCAACCCAATCTTATTTTAGAAAAGCCGAAACTTTATCATCGACTATGGAATGAGTTATTAGTCTGGTTAAATGAACATCGCTCTCGTCAGCCAATGAATGGCGTTATTCTTACTATTGATACATTACAACTACTGACAAACGATAAAGAAAAAAATAGCCAGTTTATTGCTTCATTGCATATGCGGTTACAAGAAATCCGCATCGCTTTTAATAGTCAATTACCTATTTATATCGTGTTTACAAAGCTCGATTTATTACAAGGGTTTGACGCTATGTTTCAGTCACTAGAAGCCAAACAACGTGATGAAATATTGGGTGTAACATTCCGATTAAATAGCGAAAATAATTGGGAAAAAGATCTTAATGCATTTTGGGAACAGTGGGTAAACCAAATGAATAACGCCCTTCCTGAGATGATGCTCAATCGCGTTGATGAGAGCCAACGTACTAAGTTATTTAGTTTTATTCGACAAATCCAAGGGCTAAAAACTAACGTTATTAGCCTGCTTAATGCATTAACGTCCAGTAATAAAAAACAAGATATTCAATTAAGAGGAATATATCTCACTTCAGCAACACAAGTTGGCCAAGTTGATAATATCTTTAGTCAAACGGCATCGGTTCAATATCATTTACCAACAGCACCGTTAGCCACGTGGCCAATCGCAGAAACCCATAGCTATTTTACACAATCACTCTTTCAAGATGTTTTGTTATCAGAACCGAATCTTGCGGCTGAAAGTCAATTTTGGCTTAAAAAACATCGTAGAAGAGTTCTATTAGCTTCCGCTATTAGCGTTGTTGGTATTATCGCTTTATGGAATGGCTGGAGCCATTATTACAGTAAAAACTATCAATCTGGTGAAAATGTACTGAATGAAGTGAAAGCATTTCGCTCTTCAGAAGCAACTATTACCACTAATACAGCAGGAAAAGAGCAACTAGCGGTATTAAATCCGTTATTAGATGCCACATTGGCTTACGGTAATTATCGCGAAAAAAGTGATACGCTTTCTGATCTAGGGTTATACCAAGGGAAGAATGTTGGCCCTTATGTCGAAAATGTTTATCTCCAATTGATAACAGAACACTATCTGCCTTCAATTATGAATTCTTTACTGGCTGAATTAAAGAAAGCGCCAGCGGGCAGTGAAGAAAAGCTAGAGATATTACGCATTATGCGCATGCTCGAAGATAAGAGTGGGCGTAATAATGAGATTGTTGAAAACTTTATGGCCAATTATTGGAGTCGCTTATTTACAGGCCAGAGAGATATTCAATCTCAATTAATGTCACATTTACAATACGCATTAAAACATACCGATTGGCAAGCTCAACGCAAGGCAGGTGAAGTAACTGCTATTAATGCTTTTACACCATTTACTCAGCCAATCAATACAGCGCAAAAAGAGTTGAGCCGTTTACCGCTTTATCAACGTGTTTATCAAACATTGCGCCTTAAAGCGAACCAAGTTCTCTCATCGCCATTAAATATACGTCATCAAGTTGGCCCTAGCTTTGACTCTATTTTTACCGCTATTAATGAAGATAAACTTCAAATGCCTCAGCTTTTAACGCTGTATGGGCTAACAAACTACTTTACTCAACATAATGATGAGCTGGTGGATCTGACCTTTTTAGATGCATGGGTATTAAATTTGAGCACAAATACCCAATACAGTGAAAGTGATAGAAAAGAGATCCAACGTCAAATCACCGAACAATATCTAAATGATTACACGGCTCAATGGCGTGCTGCTATGAGTAATCTTGAAATAAGAGAATTTGAATCACTACAAGATGAAATTAATGCATTAGAGCAGATTATTAGCGGTGAACAACCCATCCGTCGCGCATTACAAGTATTAAGAGATAATACAACATTACCGAAAATAGACAGTTCGCTACCAATTGCTGATCAAAAGGCGTTAATGGATGAGTTAAAATACAAATTACTCACACGATTAGATAAAGAATTTGCCCCTCAAACTGAAATTCTGGTCAGCAATAATGGTGAAAACTTACAGAATCTCAATCAAAAATTAAACGAGCTGCATCGTTACTTATTAGGTATTTATAATTCACCCGTGCCGGGTAAAGCGGCATTAAAGGCGGTGACTTCTCGCCTTGAAGATAATAATCGCGACATTATTTTTGAATTATCTCAATCAGCCAAAACGTTGCCTGAGCCAATGAATCGTTGGGTAGGACAATTAGCGGATCAAGCGTGGAATGTTGTACAAAAAGAAGCTATCCGCTACATGGAGGTTGAATGGAATGAAACGGTCGTTAAGCAATATCATACCTACATTGTAGGTCGCTATCCGTTTAACGCAGCAACGACACAAGATGTCCCTTTAAGTGAGTTTGAGCGTTTTTTCAAACCTAATGGTACATTAGATAGCTTCTATCAGCAAAACCTACGCCTTTTTGTTGAAAATAACCTGATTGAAAATAGTGACGGCCAATCACTTATTCGTCCTGATGTGTTAGAACAACTTGAAATTGCTAACCGAATTAGAAATACATTCTTTAATACACAAGGCAATTTAGAAGCGCAATTTGCCATTGAAGCGCTTTCTTTAACTGGTAATAAGCGTCGTAGTGTTTTAAATCTTGATGGGCAATTACTCGATTACTCACACGGAAGAAGCCACACCGTACATATGGTTTGGCCTAATTCAATGCGTTCAAATGTTGAAAGCAAACTTACCTTAGTCCCTATTTCTGGCGATAAATCGCCACGAGCTGTTTTATTTAATGGACCTTGGGCACAAATGCGACTCATTAATAATGGCAAGCTTACTAATATAAAACCGCACTCTTTCGATGTGAAATTTACCCTTGATAATGGTGATATGACATATCGGATCACAATCGATGAATCTAATAATCCTTTCTTTGGTGGATTATTTACTCGCTTCAAATTACCTGAAACCCTTTATTAACTGATTTCCCCTTATATTTATAAGGGGATAGGATCATTCATGAATACGCCAAAAGAAAAATTTGTGATAAAAATTGCAGGCTCTCCTTTAGATATCCCTGAATTTATCGCATTAAAAGCGGAATTTAATAAACTTAATCATCCTTCTCAACCTGAGATCAGTTGGACTCTTATTGAATCTCTTTCACTAACGTTATTTAAAAACCATGGTATTGATTTACAGAGTGGGAGTTATTACACACTAGCTCGTCTTCATTTAAATGGATTAAATGGTTTTACTGAAGGATGTGAATTACTTGCCAATATAGTGGTAAGTCAGTGGGATAATCTTTGGCCGACTCAACCCAATCATCGGTGTGATGTCTTTAATTGGTTTAATACCAAAGCGGGAGCTTTATTACGCCAATTAACTTTTTCGCCTTCTGATTTACGTTTAATTTATCGATCAGAAAGAGCTTTGCAATTAATTATCGATCAACTTGCCCATACAGATTGGCCTAAATTACCGAAGCTAGAAAATTTACTTTGGTTTTTCCAAAACGCAGCAAAAACCTTAGAACAAAATACAAAAAATTCACCTCAAAAAAGTAGCAATAATGCCGTTAAGATCCCGCCTATTGTCTATATCAGTGCATCTGATGAACTTAAAGAAAATAACACATCTAAACCTAACCCTATAGCCGAGGTTGTTTTATATGATGATCCCCCCATTGAGAAAAAAACAATGAGTGCAAAGAAAGGCTTTTTTATTGGATTATTAAGCAGCAGTGCTATTTTTATTGCTATTGGTGTGGCGATTTATCTGCCAATGCAAAAAGAGCTCTCCGCAATTACCGCTCAACCTGAAGGCGCCATTACACAATGGTTATATCAACCAAATATCAGTTCATATGCAAATAATCTTGTTTTAATGGAAAAACAGTCTCCTATATTTGCGTTAAGAAAATCAGATCATATGTTGGAAGTAGCTAAAAAGCTGTGGCCTAATAATGCTGATCAATCTTACGCAACACGACAATGGCAAAATATCCTTACTACACGATTAGAAAATGCACCTATTGATAGCAGTTGGTCTGATACAAATAAATTAATTCAACAGCTTTCCGATAGGATTGTTCAACAAGAGCGTAACAGAGGAAGCTTCACCCTTTCTTATTTAAAAACAGCTATTTATGAAATTCAAAAAAGCCATAATAAAGCTGTTCCTATTGAAAATAAACTATATGCATTTTCACAAGAAATAAGTAAAGAGCAGTCTATCTCTCCCGCATTAATTAATAATCTCGATGCAGATATTAATGGATTATTAGCACGATATTATCTCCTGCAAAAAGAAGCTGAAGAGTTAGGTTTAAAGCCTTATTCATATTAAAAATAACAAAAAAATCATGACAGATATTATTTATTATTAAAGGGTAAATATTAGATTAACATGAGTGAAATTAAATATTTAAAAGAAAGACAATACCTGCAAAAACTGGCTAAATCCTACGCACAAAAAAAACCACATTTAGCGGAGGTTTTAGAGCCAGATGATCCTCAAACTAGCTATTTAATGGAGGGATTTGCCTTTCTTTCTGCTCATTTGCAAGAAAAAATTGATGATGCTTTCCCGGAAATTACACTACCTCTATTACAGCGTCTCGGCTCTCAAGCAATAAAAGGATTGCCATCAACATCAATTATTCAAATCAGTTGTGATAAAGAAATTAACTACAGCTATTACATTCCTAAAAACAGTAGTGCTCTAGGCAGTAATAATGAGTGTTTTTCAACTTGTCGCGATTTATATATCGAGCCTTATTCTCTTGTTGAGAAACAAGTGACACACCAACCTAATAAAAGTTGTATCTCTTTAACTTTTTCCTACCTTGGTAATATAGAGCAAATGCAATCTTGCTCGCTAAATTTATTTCTTAGCCCAATTAAGAATATTGCAGATACCTTGTTACTTGGGTTAACACAGCATTTTGACTATATTGAATTAAAACATGCCGATCAAAGTTATCATGGTGATAATGCAACTTTTTGTTTTAACTCTCAAATTGGTAAAGATTATCCTATTTTTCCACAATCAGAAAACACACCAAAAGTGCCACAACAATTATTAGAGGGGTTGTATCTTCCTCATGTTCACCACTTTATTAGCTTAGATATTCCAATGATTATCAAGCAGTTAAATTGGGAAAAAAGCACTCAATTTACAGTTAATATTTATTTAAATAAGCAAATTTCATTAACAGAAGAACAATGCCAAGACTGTTTTTTACTTAACTGTATTCCTACCGTTGATAAAGAGAAAGATCATACAGTTATCATTGATTTTCAAGAGAATAAATCATCTTATTTACTGCCTATTCCAGATAACCATTATCTTTCAAGTTTATCTGAAATCATGCTTTCATTAGAGCCACATGAAAAAGAGCGTGGTATTTACTGTCATTTTTATTCGATAACTGAATTAACATCAGCATCTCGCCTATTGCCTCAATATCAAAACTCTCTTTTCTATTCCTTAACAATAGATAAAGATATCACTGGAAGAACCTTCTATACGGTTCATTTCTATGATAATAAAGGTGAAGAACTTATCTCTCCACCAAGTCTACATTTTTCCTGTACTTATATTGGCTTTGAAAAATATAAAGATAACAGCATTGGTGTGTTGAATGCACACAGTGAAAATATGCCTGATAATCTATTACTCAAAAATATCACACCGCTATCAGAATGTTTTCCACCTATTGTCGATGATAAGTGTTACTGGCATTTACTGTCACATTATAGTGCTAATGCTTTTATGCTAATGTCTATTACAACAATAAAAAATATGCTAAGTGATTATTTAATTTATTCAGAACTAGATAAACAAGTTACAAGGAAAATAAAAAAATCCTTGGATGGCTGTATTGATTTAAATAGTCAGACTTATGATTATATTTTAAAAGGTAAACCACATCGTTGTTTATCTTTAACATTAATACTAGATACTGATTATTTTGATAATGAGGGAGATGCCTTTATTTTTGTTTCTCATCTTTATCATTTCTTCCCCTTTTGCTTATCTGAGAATATGTTATTGGAAATGAAAATTAAATTTAAAACTGATGAAAAAATAAAGTGGTTTTTATCACCTTCTCCATTAAAGGGTTATAAGTCACTTCTGTGACCAATCATAACCACCCGTAAAACGGGTGGTTTGCTCTTGCCCTATAAGGGCTTGTTACCGACTGCGCCTAAATGACGCTGCTTTCTCTTCGTTCAAGCTAAGTGTCTTTGCTACTTTGGCTTACCCCTTGAAGGGGTTTTCATATTCTTTACTGCTCAATTTATCCGAGATTAAATCCGACTTTTCTTGCTCTCTGATATACTTTTGAATTGTGGCTTCATTGAGTCCAACTGTTGTGACATAGAACCCTTCCGCCCAAAACTTTCTGTTGCCAAATTTATATTTGAGATTGGCATGTCTATCAAAGATCATCAACGAACTTTTACCTTTCAAATATCCCATGAAACTTGATACGCATATCTTCGGTGGAATACTCACTAACATATGAACATGATCTGGCATAAGATGCCCTTCGATTATTTCCACACCTTTATATTTACAAAGGTCTCGAAGGATTTCACCTATACTTGAACGAATTTTATTAAAAATCACTTTCCGTCTATATTTCGGCGAAAAGACGATATGGTATTTACACAGCCACTTTGTATGTGCTGAGCTTTGTGCTTTAATGCCCATAAACACCTTTCCTTATTTAAGTTACGAATATTAGCTTGAACATCTATATCGTAACGGAAAGGTGTTTTTCTTGGTATAACCTTTAATACCCACCCGCATAGCGGGTGGTTTTATATTTAAGACGCTGACGCGACTTAAACTGGCTAAAGCCCATAATAAAAAGCCCTTAACAGGGCTCTTTTAGAGTTTCTTTTTTAAATCAGCTGGAGCAATATAATGAGTTGTACGTCCTTCTTTTATTGAAAGAAATATTTTCATTACTTCTAATTCTCTAAGTAGTTTTCTAGCCGTATTTTCACTAATACCGTATATATTTCTAATTGATTTAACTGTAAATATATGCCCTGGATCTTTGATACCTTTTTTAATCAGATCTTTTTGAATGAAATTAAATTTAAATTTATATTTTGATTCATCTAGCATATTAGATATATCATAAAACTCTTTTGTTTTCACTCTTAAATATTCTTGTAATTCATCAACTGCATTTAGAATAACGCTGATATTAAAATCAATAAAATAAGTTAAATCACCATAATCTTTTTGAACATTCAAATATGACATTCCATATTCTCTATGATTCCCTTTAATTATTTTACTTATTGATATATATTCGAATATATCATATCCATTTTTTAGCATAAACCAATAAAATATTGCTCTTGCTGTTCTACCGTTACCGTCTCTAAATGCATGTTCATAACCTAGCATAAAATGAAGAATAATGGCTTTAATAATAGGAGGTATAAATTTATTACCATTCTCACCATTATGCTCTCTATTAGCAAAGTCACATAATAACTCTAATCTTTTTTCTAACTCATTATAGTCAGGTGGATAAAATAATGGATTATCATCATTTCCAATATAGATATCGTTGCTACACCTAAATTCACCTGGAATATTTTCATTTTCAGACACTCCATTAGTTGCGATGCAGTGAAATTCTAATAGTAGATCTCTTGTTAATAATTCATTTTTTCTTTTATCTGCTAACCTTAATAACATATAATTATTAAGGATCATTCTTTCATCTGGTGTACTTGGTGTTAATTCTTCCTCTAGCATTTTTTTTGCATCGACTCTTGTCGTTGCTGCACCTTCTAATTGTGCACTTGTAATGGCTTCTTCCATAAGCAAAGAAGATAACAGGTAATTTTCTTGAATATTAATTGATGCTTCAGGATCTGTAATAGCCGTCATTTTGCTAGTACCAAATTGCACAATTTTATGCAACTTTGGCTCTAATGGAGCAGGAATACAGTATGAAAACTCATTACCATTCTTATCAAATAAACCAATTCCTTTTTTAATTTGATCTCTTAGAAATTTTACCGCATACCAAATATTTTGAGCCTCTTTACTAGGTACCCGCCACTTTAATTTGGACCAAGATAAATACCTTCCTTTTTCATCAACAACTCCATATTTACTGAGGTATGGGCTAATTTTAGAGAAGTCAAAATTCTCATAATCAACTCTAGGTGATTGTTCTACCGGATGTTTTGCCATGATACCTCAACTTTTAAAATTTGATGTAAGACTAGTATGGCAGTAAGTATCCTATAAGGTCAATATCTAAGAAAGGCTAAACTATATAACTGAATAAGATGCTAAATAAGCATTCGTGTATGTTATTAGTTACCTACATAATTTTCAGAATAGCTAATATGTAAACAACCATCATATTTATAAATCTCAAGATATTGCTCACTATCTCTTACTTTAGGATTCCCATAATAAACTGGAAAATCTAATTTATCGGTATACTCTCTTAATTGTAGATACGCTTTATTCCAATCATTAATAATGCAAAATGTCACACTACCATCTCTAAACCCTCTATCAATAATCCCATCACCAGTGAAAAAATAATCATTTGAAATTCTAGGTACTGATTTAATCACAGAGGAAGTATTAAGATAATAAGAAAAAATATTATATTCAGTGTAGCTGTTACCTCTTTCTTTTGTATTTTTAATATCTTTTAATATCAAAAAAATAAGAATAGAAAATAAAATCAGTAGAAATAACGTAATCCAATATCCTTTTTTCATATTTTTTCCTACTGTCTTGGTATTATTAATATTCTATTTTAAGCCTTATCACAGTAGCTCCATAAATACTGAAATACCGTGTTTTTTGTGCTTAAACAGAATTGTATCCTATAAATGTATTGAACGATAACAACCAAAGATATAAATTCTATCAAAACACATATCTCATTAAGTGGATGTAAGATCACTAAATTTATATGAAAAATAAAATACTTGTTAGTGCTTGCCTGATGGGATTTAAGGTTCGTTATAACGGCACAGAAAAAGCACGATTAAATACAGTACTTGAACAGTGGCAACAAGAGCAACGATTAGTGATCCACTGCCCTGAACTTGCAGCAGGGTTACCAACCCCCAGAGCCTCGGCTGAAATATCAGGATCTGATGGTTATCAAGTTATGCAAAATAATGCAAAAGTGATTGAAAACACAGGTAACGATGTGACCGCACATTACCAACTTGCAGCATGGCTTGCTTTGCGCACAGCTTTAGATTCTAACTGTATCGTTGCCCTATTAACCGATAAAAGCCCAACCTGTGGTAGCCAATATATCTACGATGGCAATTTTTCTGGAGTGACAAAGCAAGGAGAAGGTGTTGCAACAACCTTATTACGTCAACATGGTATAAAGGTATTTTCTGAAAATCAGTTGGATGAATTAATTGATTGGGTAGAAAATTGGGATAAGGAAAATACTATTTTATGATAAAAATCTGAATAGATAATAGCTTAATCAAATAATCATTTGAAAAACATTAAGTTATTCTTGTCGGATACGGATCATCATCTATCGTTTCAAACAGGCTCTACAAAATGGAGTCTTCCATTCTTATCAATCTACAATTATCTCATATTATTCTTAATTAATACTCGTATTTTGTCATTAACAAACAAAAACACTGTCAAAGGCTAATATAATTTATCTAATTATTTGATTTAGGTAAAACGGTTTAAATCTTTTAATAAATAAAAACCGATAGATATTAACTATTGATAATCTATTTTTGATCGCTCATATCGATCTTTAAGTATTTTTACTGTAATCTCTTTTAAAAAGAGGAATTAATATGAGTTCAATTAATATTGTTGTAGGTCAGAGAATTAAACAGAAAAGAAAGCAATTAAAAATAACAGGTATCGAGATGGCAAGAAGGCTTGGTATCAGTCAGCAACACTATTCACGTTTGGAAAATGGGCATCTTAAAATAACCGTCGATCAGCTTATTGCTATTGCTTTAATATTAGGAATATCACCACAAAGTTTGTTAGTTGCGCCTGAAATAATGTCACCAATGCTAAATGCTTGTGCTGAAACGACGTTGTCATCAAATGAAATTTTTGTATTAAGAAATAAGAAGCGCCGCAATCTTAGATAAAAATACAGTAATATTATTTAGCGCTATCTAATTTAATATTTAAACTATTTTAGTTAAAGAATATCGCAATTTTTCATCTTCTTTTATTTAAATAGAACCTCATCTATTTATAAAATCAATCGCTTGATTTATTGTTAAAATAAAAAATCAATTGTTAATCTCTTTAACGATTAAATATTTTAATCGAATTTCTGGAGCATTAGATAATTTTCGATGAGATCCTTCCATTAAATAAGCCGCTATTTCTTCTGATGATAAATCATCGACCTCTTCAAGATTAAAATACTCATCTGGCCAATAAATAAGATCCGAAGAAAAGGATTTAAAGTTTATCTCAAGTAACTTCATTGCGTAAGATTGTTCAGATTCACTGCCTTCAGCTAAACATATAAAATCAACAATATTAATTAACTCTTCATAAGTCAGATCGCCCAGATATTTCACCTGATTAAACGCTATTTTTGTAAACTCCTTTGCACTTGTCCAAGAATTATAATCACGAAAATCTGAAAACTCACAAGGAGTTACTACCTCTGCATTCCAATTTGCCATCATGGTTTTAATATCAGGATCATTTTCAGTTGCACCATTATCGATTTTATTAGTTATCTTCTGTAGTAAATCGATCAACTCATTAAGTTTAGCTTTATTTGTTTTTATTGGTTTCAATCTGTTAGGTAAAGGCATATTTTATTCCTTTTATACTCTTTTCATTAAACTCGTATACTGTTGAATATAATGAAATAGTTTATGCTTTTCATGAAGATTTAGGTTACTGCATCACGTTTAATTAACACACTTTATCAAATCATCTACTAATTGAAAATTAGGGTTTGAAGTTATTGTAATTCTAATAGAAGTATCCATACGAGATGTAATGACAGCATGAGTATACTTGATTCCATTAATATTAATATCTGCCACTTGGCCGATATTTTTAACAGAAAAATCACTCAATTCAGTATTATTTTTAAGTCTAATTCCCAAAGAATCATTTTCTTGTATGTGAGTGGCAATTTCCACTGACTCTATATTTTTACATGCAATAGAAAGCTCACCTTTACTCGTTTTGAAAGATAAACAAATATCATCAGGCTTGCATTGATTAACAGCCATTGCGAATGTTGAGAATAAGAGCGAAAAAATAGCTAAGAATTTCATTTTTGTAGATCACCTTGTGTTTTTATGAATTTCATCCCTTATTTCAGCAGTAATTAAACTAGATGATTTGCGGTGGCTATATACGAAAAAAGATCGCACATGGCGACCTTTAAGATTTATTGACTAATTTAACTCAGTTTTTTTGTTCAGCATATAAATACAGTCATCAAACATAACTCCGCCAATCGTGTAATTATCCTTAATGATCTCTTTAAGGGTAAATCCGTTTTTTTCCAGAACGCGTACTGATGCATTGTTTCCGCTCGTGATCACGGCCTGATAGCGCGAAATAGCAGATAGTTCGGGTAGTGATAATAAGGCAGATAATGAATCAGTAGCCAAAGACATACCAGAAAATTCACTCGCGATCATGTATCCCACCTCGGCTGTAGGTTCAACATTATCAAGAACTACTAAGCCGGTTAACCCCATTGGGAGCCCGTCAACTTTTCTTCGGATCACAAAGCATAACCAATGAGAAGACTCTATATCCCATTCTGGCAGGCGGCTATCAAAGGCATCTTTAATTTGCTGTTCATTTAGTGGATCAGAAATAAACCTCATTATCCCAGCATCTGCATATAACTTTCTGAAAAAATCCCAATCATTTTCAGTTATTTGGGTTAAGGTAAACACCATGATTTTCCTGTAAGGTTTTTATAATATTAATGTAGTTCTATTTTATTAAATTATTAATATCTGAGTTAATAATTAGTTGTACAGCACAACAAACGAAAATGACACCACAAATTAGAAATATACGAGTTGATTCAAACACAACGTGGAAAAGAAGTTAGCATCGAGAGCTTTCGTTTTCACGACTTAAGACATACTTGGGCAAGTTGATTAATTCAATCTGGTGTACTGCTAACAGCACTACAAGGAATCTGAGTGATCTTACTTCCACTGCATATAGATAGCGCCTGTAAAAACTCAGGTAACTCATTAACATTCAAATGAGGGAAATGTTTGGCTTTCGGTGTAGACAATGCGCCAGCTAATTCAGATGCAGGTTTATACTCAGCTCGCCCTGTTACGATTGCATAGCGGAATACTTGGTTACATGCTTGTCTTATCTTTTTCAGCTTATCAAACTAAGGCAGGTAAAGCATGGGATAAAGATATTTATTCTGCATGGAAGCGTCATAGGGATATTGCCAGGAAACTAAAATTAAATAAGGTATCAACGGGCGGTTTTGCTAACTAACTCACCCATTTAACATAAAAGAGATTAGAAGAATCAATTTTAACAAGGTGTTATATGAAAAAAATATTATTCTGTTTTTGTCTATTTTTCTCAGTGTCAGTGGTAGCAGCGGTTTGTGAAATAGCTGATACGGAGCTATGTGATAACGCTTCTCAAGGAGATGCTAAAGCACAATTCAAGATGGGGCTGTTGTATAAGACTGGTGATGGTATACAGAAGGACTATGGGGAAGCTAAAAAATGGTTTGAAAAATCATCTGAACAGGGAGTTGCAGAAGCATCACTCATGCTTGGGTTAATGTACTCCTTTGGAGAAGGAGTGGAGCAGGACAACAAAAAGTCTACTGAGTGGTATGAAAAAGCGGCTGATCAGGGAAGTAATATAGCTCAATTCATGCTAGGACTAATGTATTTAGAGGGAAAGGAAGTGCCGCAAGATTATAATAAGGCTAGAGCATGGTTTGAAAAAGCGGCTAATCAAGGAGACTCCTTTGCGCAACTTCGTTTAGCTTTTATGTATCTCAATGGAGAAGGTGTTCCTAGAGATTATAAGCAGGCTAAAGATTGGTTTTGTAAAGCCTGTGATAATGGAAACCAAGGTGGATGTGAGGCTATTAAACATGTAAACGAGAGTTGTTTTTAAAACCAATAAATGCCTAATACGCCAATGCGGTACTAATTATAAAGAGGGGGAAAGATATTCGTATAACTATTTTTCATCCCTTCAATTGTAAACTCTCATTATCTTATGCTGTTACCCTATCAAATCTTATACCTAAGATATCCTAAGATTCAACACTAATAAACCTTGGGAAACCTTAAGATTTTGGCATTAGAAAAACGTAAAGACTTGTTAGGATTTAATAATTATTTTTGTCTCTATCTCCCTATATTTACAGTCTTTCTAACGTGTCCGAAAACTATCTTCTATGATATGTATAAATCATCACTCCTAACGTCTCCCGAAATTTTATTTATATTCTGCATTATAAACACGCTGTTCATCGTTAACGCATTCTAATGTAAAAACATCACGTAATTGCGCAGCTCTAAATTTAAAATGCTTTTCTTTTTCGTTATCGATATCTATCACTACGGGAAACATACCTTTGGCGTTTTCTATTACTACATCAGCCCCCTTCCTACATTCTTTAAAAGGACTATCAAAACTATAAAACTTTGATAAAACAGGCGTTTTACTATCAGGAATTTTATTACCATCATGGATCATTTGTTCTAATTCTTCGAACGTATAATTCGACTTTGCCTCTGCGTTAACAGAAAACAAATTTAATACAAAAACACTAACCATTATGATTGTTTTCATCTTACCACCCTGCCACTTAGTTAAATTTTATATTTGTATATTGTATATGTGCCCTTACATAAATCATTAAATTTCATGCTACAGCTTATTAATGAGGGATTGTTCACATGTCACGATTAGGCGCGTTGTCGGCACTCCATTAAAATAACGATTGGTTTTCGTCTTGGTTGTTTTCTGCATATTTTCCCCTCGCTCGTACTAGTATCTAAATCATCAAAGTTTACCGCCTAGGCTTTAGCTTTGGCGGTGTTATCTTGTTATTTTTCTACTTCAGCCCTACTTTTTTAATTGGAATTTATAGCACTTTGGATATTTTGATATGTTCGTTTTATGGCCGTATCAGTTCCGCTGGCAGATAAGGTGACTGCTTTCACAGCATCACTTGTTCTAATGTCCTGCTTAGCGGGCTCCCAAAAGTCACCAAAGAGTGAATAGCCCCCTCAAGGTAAACCATTAGATCATCAAACAAGAGCATTAAGCCCACAATGCCAGCAATCACCCATGTTATCGGGTTAGCAATAAACGCCCTGATCATTGATTTTTTGAGTATAGCCAGAATGGTGATGATACCAAGAATGGCACCTTTCCAGCCCACCGTACTTTCAACTAGTTTACTAACTGTTTTAATCAAATTAACAACCATCTGAATGATTTTAGCGTCCCAACTGAATGACTTGTGTAAGCCCCTCAGTAATTAATTCTTTATTAGCACCTAACTATTGCTTACCTAATGTAGCAGTATTTTCAGGCGTTAAAACAAAACAGGCGAGGGATTAAATCGAATTTCCCCGGCGCTTGTTTGGATTTGCGTTGATGTCATAGTAAGATTTATTCACTGGCAATAGCTAAACTACTAGGCAGATAAATGAACAAAAAAGCTACAGTATCTATACTGAAACCGCTTTTGTTGGTTTCTGTTTTCTTCTTTGTCGGGTATGTCATTGTTCCACCCAAAAACGAAGGTGAACAGTACGCAAAAATGAGCGAGGAAAGATTTAGATTGCCGGATGGTAGCATGTCTAGTGTCCTTGCTCTCCAGCAAGAGTATTTCGATATAACAGGCAATAAATTAGCAAAGCCAGCAACCATGTCATGCCGATGGGATTCTAAATGCTATTTCGATATATGGCTGGCTAATTACAATAGTGAAATAGATAGAATTAAAGCCAAACAATTGGCAGACAAGGAACAACAAGAAGCACACGCGGAACTATGCTCAAATGACCCTGAGTGCATAGCTAGACTCGAAGGAATATCATTTGCAACACGGCAATTAAATCGAGGGTATAGCGTATTACAGAGCAGGTATCTGCATGATCAGGATGGCGCTGATGCGTTATCCAGAATGGTGTGCAGGCAGATGGGCAAAGCTCAGAGGGATGAAAAAAGTAAGGAATCTGTTAATGAGTGGGTTAATTCGCTTGAAGGGATCCCTCCTGATGCCAAACCATATGTCTCCGCCGTGGGAGAGGCATGCTGGTCATTAAGTCTATATGGCGTTCCTGACGGGACAGTTAGAATTGAACATTATTAATATTACTCAATAACATATTCTATTAAGAGATCAATTATACGGCCCCTTTCTTTTGTCTGTCAGGGCATAACTGGTTGTGAATTGATAAATAGTATGAGATACAAAATACTAACTGCGAGATAATAGTTTGTTTGAACGCAAATAATCATGACATGAAATCAACTCCTCTGCCGCTTTACTTTTACGCTGATTATCAAGTATTAGCATTAAATCCATTATTACATTTTTATCTGTTTCGAATTGAAGCTTAAACTCTTCATTCATAATATAAATTTTTGATTCCCTATGATTGTATTCTTGATTGTAATCATGAAATGCCTGCCGCCTATACACCGATACAGATAACACTCGCCCATGATCATCATTATCGACTATTGAAGCCGTGCTAATAGATTTGCATCTAATTTCTTTTGACGCATTACTAGATTCAAATTTCAAACAAACATCATCAGGATTGCACTGATTTGCAGCCATAACAGGCGTAGAGAATAAGAGTGCAGCAACGATAAGTAATTTCATAATCATAAATCTATTTAATTTTTAACCAAATGAATTATATCAGTATTTTTATTAATAACGAAGGGAGCATGACATGGGAAAAATGACATTTGTAGTTGAATATGAAGATGGTAAGGAGCCGTCTATAAATGTAGGAACGGAAATATTGGGCGAAAGATTATCAGCAGTAGCCTTTTATGACTACCGTGATGATTTACTAACTCAAGATGAGGCTCAAGCTGTAAACCAAGCTATTGTATTTAGTGCCTTACAAGAAACCTGCGAAGAATTTGAAGTTAATTACGACGAAGTTGTCGCTAAGTTAGGATCCTCTCTTTAGCAGTAACCCACTGCACCAACACCAGATAGGAAACCATCATAAATGGGTATTTGTTCACACGGAGTCAAAGAAGAGACCAGACGGAACATTAACACCAAGTGTTAGAAAAATGCGAATTGATTCTAACACAGCATGGAGAGCAGCACTAAAAAGAGCAGGAATAGAAAACTTCCGCTTTCATGATCTTCGCCATACATGGGCGAGTTGGTTAATTCAGTCAGGGGTGCCACTTTCAGTATTGCAAGAAATGGGTGGTTGGAAAAGTATAGAAATGGTTAGGAGGTATGCTCATCTAGCACCAAATCATTTAACTGAACATGCAAAGCAAATAGACACCATTTTCGGAACTTGTGTCCCAAATGCGTCCCACTTAAGAAAAGTAGAGAATTTTAAATGATGGTAACTAATTGATTTTAAATGGTACGCCCTACAGGATTCGAACCTGTGACCTACGGCTTAGAAGGGCGTTACATACTGATTTCATTGAGTTTCATATAATTTCATAAGATTTCATCTTTTTGATTTATAAGGATTTATATACCTTGCATGATTTCAGCTAGTTTCATATCATTTCTTCGTTACTTGACCCGTTACTTGACCCGCAAACAACCCGTAAATGGAAATTAGTTATGGCTAGCGTATTACTGACTGATAGTAAAATACGAGGACTGAAACCAAAGAAATCTGCGTATTATACTTGGCAAGCATCAGCGACTAGAGGCACTGGACGCCTTGGTGTAAAAACATATCCATCTGGAAGAAAAGTTTTCGTCTACCGCTACTTCAAAGATGGGAAAGAGAAATTTATATCGCTTGGTGATTACCCCAATTTATCACTCGCTGATGCAGCAGTAAAATCATTAGCTGCAGCTACAGAATCATCATCCCCTGAGAAGATTAAATACGAACACGCCACAGTAAAACAGCTCTTTGATGATTACATTGAAGATCAGAAACGACAAGGCAAGCGCTCATATGATAAAACTCAAAACAGACTAAATCAGGTTCTAGATAGTAAACACATTGATGCGTCTATGCCTGCAAAAGATGTGACTCCAGATCATATAAAAAGAATACTTTCTGAGTTTATCTCCCGAGGTGCTTTAGCTGGCTCAAACAAGGTAAGAGCAAACCTACATGCGGTATTCAATTTCGGTTTATTTGCCGATAATGATCCAGCAAAAATAAACGAGCGCGTTATTTATGGGTTGGAGCGAAATCCTGTCACTGTGGTTCCTAGACAAAAAGGTGCAGATAAAGCGTTAGATAGGTTTTTATCATGGGATGAGTTGAAGCTATTATTAGAACTATTCAATAAGCCCACCATAGAATGCCCTATTAACTCAGATTATGCGCGTCTATTTCTATTTTGCGTTTATTCCGCAGGACAAAGGCCATGGGAAATTCTGGCTAATACTCGCGACAATTGGGATAAAAAGAACAACACATTAACAGTTCCTCCTCACATTTCAAAAACAGGCGATTATCATGTGATCCCTTTGGTTCAGCCTGCCATTAATATTCTGAATATCCAAGAACTATTATATCCAACATCTAATTATATTTTCCCTGCTGAAACTAAAGAAGGGCACCTGTTAACATCTGAATACGCTAAACAATTAAATAAATTTTGTAAGAAAAATGAATTTGAGAAATTTACGCCTAGAGATGTGAGAAGAACATTCAAAACATTAGCTGGAGAAATGGGAATAAGTTCTGAGTTAAGGGATATGGTACAAAACCACAAAAGACCAGGCGTTTCTCAAAAGCACTATGACCGATATGATTATTTAAGAGAAAAACGGGAAACACTTGATACATGGTGTGAAAAGCTATTATCTCTAAAAAAAGAGTAATATATTATCCATATACAAAACTTGAGTAATAGAAAAGTATTAATTAGATTTAAAAACAATTCTACTAATTAGTTAAAAATTAGATAACGATATTCTTAATTTTTATATCTAGATAATGAGCATATATAATAGACGTTACTAATTATAAAGAATTTTTCATCTTAGATGATGAGTTAATAAAATATTTTATACGCATATAGGTAACTACTCGATTTAAATAGAAAAATAAGAAACAATAATTCAAAAGTGTTAAAAAACTTATTGATTTTATTTCATTATAAAAATCAAAATGTTATAATTTTATTGAGTATTAAAATTAAAGGTTATTTGAGATAAGCCGTTATAATTGTATCATCATGAAATTATAACAGGGTAATCAAAATGTTAAATAATTTAAATATTACTAAGAGTATTATTTTTGCCTTAACTATATTCTGTGCATTACAACTAATCACAGCTGGTTTTTCTTATTCCATTATAAATAAAGATCTCCATAACTTTCAAAATTTTGAAAACTTAAATAAACAACAACAAAAATTAAGTGACAGTGTTAATGCCCTAATAAAAACACGTTTAACTATAGCAAGAGTTGCTATTAGGTATCTCAAAAGTCAACAAGACTCAAATCATATAATAGATATCAATGATATGTTAGGCGTTGCTCGTACCACATTAAATGAAGCTGAATCTCATTATATATCTTGGTTACAATCTTCTGATATTAATAAAAAACAAACAGAATTGATCGATAACATCAAAAAAACGTGGAAAAATATGTATGAGACGATGAATTTATCTATTGAATATCTAAGCTCAAATGACTACCAATCATATAGTAATTTAGAAGCACAACAAATACAAAATGAAATGGAGGTGGCATTTAATAACTGGAGAGATGAAAATAATCTTTTACAAGAAATTGCTGAAGATGAAAATCATAAAAGCTTCATTCAAATGCAATGGATTCTTGGTGTAATTACTATCGTTATTATTACAGTCCTAATAATTGTTTGGTTTGGCTTACAACACCTCTTATTAAAGCCTTTAAAATCTATTATGTATCATATTCATAATATAGCGAATGGAGATCTTACTAATAATATAACCATTTCGGGCCGTAATGAGATGGGACAACTAGCTACTAGCTTACACGAAATGCAAGCATCATTAGTAAACACTGTAAATGCAGTACATGCTAATACTAGCGCGGTTCATTTCAGTATAGATGAAATAACTAAAGGAAGCACCGATCTGGCATCTCGTACCGAACAACAGGCTGCCTCATTAGAAGAAACAGCAGCAAGCATGGAAGAGTTAACGACAACAGTAAAACAAAACTCCCAAAATGCAAAAGAAGCCACGAGATTGGCTGAAAGCACTACCGATATCGCGACAAAAGGGGGTCATATAATGAATAAAATCATTAATACAATGACGGAAATAACTCATAGTTCACAACAAATCTCACAAATAACAAATGTAATAAATAGCATTGCATTTCAAACCAATATTCTGGCACTTAATGCAGCGGTTGAAGCAGCTAGAGCAGGAGAACAAGGACGCGGTTTTGCTGTTGTGGCAGATGAAGTACGTAATTTAGCTAGTCGCAGTGCCCAAGCATCAAAAGAAATTAAGGTTCTGGTAGAAAACTCAGAAAATAAAGTAAACACTGGTTCTAATTTAATTAATGAAGCCGGAGAGACAATTGATGAAATTATAAGTGCTATCACTAATGTATGTCATCTTATAAATGAAATCTCCTCTGCTTCTGATGAGCAAAGCCAAGGTATTGAGCAAATAAGTGTAGCCATCACCCAAATAGACCAAGTTACTCATCAAAATGCAACGCTTGTACAAAAATCAACAACTGAGGCACTAGAGTTAAAAACGCAATCAGAACAATTGCAATATGCTGTAGAAAAATTTAAATTAAACTAAATATAATAAATTTAACGTATAAAATGTTATTTTAAGCAAACGGGTAATTAAATAAACTAGCCTGTTTGCTTTTAGTCATCTACTAAGAAAAAACAAAAAATCTAATAATTAACACTTGAAAAATAAGAATTAAATAGAATAGTATATTTCTTTACAGTTATAAAACAAAAAGCATATGAAGTATTATTTATTATTACTAACATCATTATTTTTAATTGGATGTCAAGAACGAGTTATTTATTCAGAATTATCCCCCCAAGAAAAAATTCAATACCAAAATATACATGATAGGAATGCAAATGTATTGAAAAAATGTCAAAGAATTCTAAACAAATCGGAACGTATCGATTGTTTTTTTGATAGTAATTATGAAGACTTTGATAGAATTTATTGATAATAAAAAAATCCCACTCTTGGAGTGGGAAAGGTAAGGCAATTTATTAATGATATTTACATGAATAATCTTACTATTAAAGTATAAAAAAAATGAACAATAATGCAATAGTGAAAATATGAAATTCATTACATTATAATGCCCCACTATAGTAGTGCATCATTTTCACCTAACCCGAATTGTGCTTTCATCTCCTCTTCTTTTTGTCTGCGTTCTTCTTCCGCTTTCTGCGCTTCTTCCATCTCACGCATTCTCACGTTATAGATTGATTGCTCTGGCATCTGTACACGAACAGAGATAAAACGACCATCAGGGATATCAATTGGGTCGCCGTCGCTGTAACCGTCAATATCATTACGGGCGAACTCTGGCGCGTTAGGGTGAGTACGGTGATACGTTTTAACGAGAATAGAGCCGTCTTTGTTAATTTTAGAGTTAACCCAAATAAGAGACTGTTTATTTACATCGAGTGGAATTTCAATACCACCATCAACACCGCCCCAGCCTGCATCTGAGTTAAAGCCTAAAACGCCTTCGATGAGATATTCACCCTGAGCTACTCGAGTAACCGTAGCGCCTTCGGATTCGTCGTTAGTTGTAAATGTGCCGTCGGGGTTAATGTCGATGATTGGAGAGGCGCGTTTATAAAACCCATTTGAATCAACAGTAAATTTATTCGATGATAACAACTGAACAGTTGAGACCTCTCCATTTGTAATTCTCTGAATAGCTATATAATCAGAGCCGTAATTAGGTAAAAGAATGTTTTGAAAATTATCAGATGCGTATTTAGTTGAAATACAACTTCCATAAGTGACAACGCCGTTTGGCATATTTGACGGATTTATATATGACCAGAACCCCGTAGGAGTAGATAGCAAATCAGACAAACGGCCGGTTGTATTTAGTGTTGTCTGCCCTAAGCCATAATCCCCAGTACTCAATAACTTTATCCAACTGGCCCACTCATTAGTTGATGTTCGTCTATATGCAACTCCTTCAGGGGTAATCTGTAGTTGGACGTTATTACCTATATTCCCCCCGCCACGAATCATACTGAACAATGGATAATAATTATTCCAATAGTTAGTTCCATTACTACCCGGTGGTGTAGCTACACCTGTGAATTTTATATTATTTGCATTAGGGGTATGCTTATCTCCAGTGATATTTGAGCGACCCAATCCAAAATCACCAATATGAATAGTTTTTTCGTCATCCGCTTTTTTACTAATATCCCCCTGCATCTTTTTGATGCTATCGAGCGTAACAACTTCACCGTTCGGCATCTCAATTTTTGTTTGCCCGGTCTGAGTCATCCATGTATTCATTGAGTCGAGAAAATATTGCGTGTATGCATTTATTGCAACCATCGTTCTTGCTGCATCACTATTATTATCTGGCTCAGTAATATGAATTGAGAATGTGGTGTTAGTTGCTGTGGCTAATGCAGGTTGCGCTAATACTAATTCAGTGTCAGAATTAACGGATTTAATCATATACGGAATATTCGTGTTTCCCGATTTAATTAAAATAGTCATTCCGATATTAATGGTGGGATTATTATTTTTAAATTTAGTGCCAGTGCCTTTGACAATAGCAGACCCTGACACTGTGTTAACAGTGCCTGTTGTGTATATCATTTTTATTTATTCCTGAAATTTAGATATAAAAAAACCGCAGTATGCGGTATTTAGTCTTCGAGCATTGAAACGTCTATCATTAGACCCTGTTGCATTAATCCGGAGCCCTCCCTACTGGGTGGCATACTAATCCAGCCATCTTCTTCACCCAGAAATTCATATTTGTACTCAAAAGTTAGCCCTCCTAAATCATCAATAACAACATAATGTTCAATATATCTGTTAAATGCCCAAACCTCATCCCAAGTGACCGGATCAATATAACTACGTATGTTTGTATTGTGATAATAACTTAGAGATCGCGTTTGAATCATTCCATATCGATGCCCTGCTTTACCATTAATTCGAAATTTTCCCTTACCCGCAGAATCCATATTTACATCATAATATTTTTCAAATGCGACAAGCTTAGCCAATGATGAAAATTTTACTTTACCGTCAGCGTCATACACCTCAAAACCAACACCATGTGTAGGGATTTCGACTTTAGATATAGGCGCTACTAACCACTGCCCACTCAGTGCATAAATAATGGGAAACTCATCATAAGGGCCTGATGCTGTCGTTACCTCAGACGGAAGAAGCTTCTTTAAAACACACATCGTCTCCAAACTATCTGTGAATTGAGTTAAGCGATTTTTTGTGTATATTTCAGCACCAATCATATTACACCGCCCATACAACTACATGATTTGAAAAACTATCATTTGTCTGCGTTTGCCCACCTCCCCCTCCATTTTGCTCCCATCGATAAACGTTATAATCACAACGATAATTTAACGTAGTCCCGCTCACTGAATGGCTAGTTCGTTCATTTGGCCCCATCTTGTGGAATGAGTTAGAGAATATAGAGCGATAACGGATCCAAAAGTGGCAAACTATTTCCCCGCCGAATGAAATTTCAGGAATAATCAATGAACCATACTGTGATAATGGCAAATTAAACTTTCCTAAATAACGAGGAATGATAGTATCTTCACCAATAATTAACCGCCCTTTTTCATCATAAATTTCTAATCCCATTCCCATTACCACATCCCCATTCTGATACGCATTGTGCCGTTTTTATCAAACAAGCGCTTTAATACGTTTGTTTCAATCCAGTAGCCCTGCGAGTTATTTCCATATTTTATTTCCTCCCCTGTGCGCATATTTAATTGATAGCCAATTTTTTTATCATTGCTGAAATTAGTTGATTGCAATACATCAGCAATTTTCGCACTGGTGATAGTAGCATCACCAATAAATGCCTCTCTAACAAATAGCTGTCCATTTTTAACCGCCATAAACAGTTCCATCTTGCCGTTTACTGGGTTATACCAAGCAAAGTTATTAGCGTTATAGCCTATAAAACTTTCAAGCTTCCCATTCTTAACTTGAGCACTAATGACCTGACCTGCTGCATTGTATTTAGTGCCGTTATGAACAATCGTGATATTGATTGAGTGAGTGACAACACCGTCACCAGATTGCTCAAACGTGGCTTGCATCTTCTCCTGTATCATGCCTTCCTGCTCATCAAGCTTGGCCTGAACTTGGGTTTTGTTTTCAGCAAATGCCTTGTTTGTGTTAGAGATGGCAGTAGAGTTTGAAATGATATCTGCTTGAGCCTTATCCATTTCCGTGCGAATTTCAGTAAATCGCTGACCGATAGCCTCATCAAGTTTGGTAATTGACGTTTGAGTCTCTTTAATAGCAGACGTGTTATCACCCACAGCGGAGTAAATTTCTTTAACTTCCTGTGCCCAGGCTTCTTCTTGAGTTGCATTAGCTTGCCATAGCTCACTAATGCCGGCTTGAGATTCAGCATTTTTTATTAGCAACTGTCTGAAATTACGATGACTTGCGTTACTTAAAATAATTGCCGTCTCAGCATTCCAATCCAGCTTTTTATCCAGCTCTTTAAACGCGTCCGTTTCTCTAACTGTGTTATCTAAATCATCAAAAATATCTGAGGGCAATGAAACTGGAATACCTGACGCTTCCACAAAAGGTGATTTACCATAGCTGTTGATTGTTCGGATATAGAAGTAATACGTGTGGCCAGCTTTTAAATTCTCTTGCGTCCAGAAATTTCCTTGACCAACTTTGTTTGTTTTGGTGATCACTTCATTTTCAGAGAGATTAGCGAGTTTTTTCTCACTAAACCAAAACTCAAAGGTATAACCAAACACAGCGCTATCCCCCTGTTTAGGAGATGCCGTTAAGCTGAACATACCCGGTGTTATTTCGACACCAATCGGCACAGGTGGTGCTTGAATAGCAAAATCACTGATAGCAGGTGCAGACATAGCACCAGCAACATTTATTGCTCTCACTTCGACACGATAAGTACCTCTCGTTAAACCGTTAATATCAACACGCTCACCCGGTACCTGAATAGACTGTATAACCTTGCCATTCTGGAGAATATTAACCGTGTTATAGCGAATATCAGATGCCACGTTCTGCCATGAAATATATCCCTGAACAATATCGGTAACAGAGAGAGGAACAAAAGCAAGATTAATAGGTGCTGCTACACCGCCGGTGGGTAATTTAGTGAATGGAGGTCTAACAAAGGGTTTACTAGCTAAGTCCTCATAAATATAAGAACCATCTTCTTCGAGAGTAATCTCTACCCCTTCTGATGGATGAAATTTCCAATCGGCAATACGAAACTCTAAATCACTGATCCCCAATGAAGGTAATTCGAGTTTGATAACATCACCAGGGCGATAAGCATAACCATCTAAATTCATGCGCAATTGAATACGACGACCTGCGCGTTTTTTACGTAAATAGAGATTGGCTAGTCGATTGGCTTGGTATGGGCTAGTAACAAAACGATAGTCCATATTCTCTTTGATTTCTAAGCCATCTTCTTCTATCCACTCTTCAATAACCACTGGCTCAAAATCGGTTTTGTTATATTGCTGTTCTGCGTCAACGAAAGTGCCGTAAATTGCATTGGTTGCATCACGCAATGAAAGTTCAGGCGTTACAGTCACTGTGTCGATAATTTGTGATTCATCAATTGTGAGTAATGCAGGCCCATTATAAACTTGCATCATAATGCCGTGCTTGCCTGCAATATAGGTCGGCTCACCAGCAATGCATTTATGCATCATCTCTAATACAGAGGCAGGACTTTCTTCAAGTTCATAAGCACCATTTAAGGTATATCTAGGCTCACTTTTTCCATCTGGCGTTTGTACGGTTTCATCACAAATATCTGCTGCACTTTTAAATGCATCCCAATCAATATCGGAATCTGGAACACCTAAGTAATGGCGATAGTAATCTAATATGACCAAAGCACCATTATTCGACCACTCTGTTTTTTCGGTGCGGGGATCGTAAATTTCTTTGCCCCATAATTCGCTTTTAACATTAGGCACACCATAAGGGAATTTTTCTTGGTCAAAGCGTAACGTCAAACGTAACCATGCAAGCCCTCTACCGATCATATCCTCTTTCCATGATGGCGCATTTTTTAGTAGATAAGGATCCGCTTCGGTTCTACCATTGTGAAACTCATATTGTGCGTTAGTGCCTAAGTCTTCGATTCTGTCATCGTTAAAATAAATCTGCCCTAATTTATGGATAGGATGAGATGCAATCGCTAAAGCCATGTAGAGTTCTTCATTTTCGTCTTGCTCGCCTTCCTCTTCTTCAGCAAAGAAAAGTAAGCCCGACATCATTGTTTTGCCTACAACGACCGTTTCTGGTGCTGATGCTGAACGTAGCATTTGCTTACGTTCGGACTGATCCCGATAACCTGAGCCAGGTACTTTATCTTTAAAGATAAACGCACTTGCTGCCTGAACAGCGATACCGGCTACAATTAATGCGGTACCCAAACCACCTGTGGCAATAACCCCTGCTATCATTAAGCCAGCAGAGACAACGCTTGTGACTGTCTTACCCATTTATTGTACTCTCCATGCTTTAATTGGTTTATTGCTCACCGCACGAACGCCATCTGTTGAAACAGCCCATAGTTTACCCGCCCACAAAACACCTAATGTATTTCCTTCATCCCCTTCAAACATCACAATGTCACCACGCCCTGCTTCGCTTGTTGGAATTTCATCAAAAAAACGACTCACAGCACTTTCCAATGTTCCGAGCTCTTTTTGTAACACTCGGAATGCGCCAGTTTTTGTTTTATAGCGCCCGCGAATGTTTTCACAAGGATCAAAATTACAAACAGCAATGACGCAATCAGAGGCAAACAAACAGCAATCATGTTCACCCCATACAAAAGGGCGATTTATGGCATTCTTTAAAGTTTCAGGAAGGCGAGTAGTCCATTGTTGGTGTCTCATGGTTTTCTCCAGACAATAAAAAACCCGCCGAAGCGGGTATTTATATTCATTTTCTTTTACAGAGGATTTCTTTCTTTTTTACACTCTAAATTTAACTTTTCTACAGCTTGATCTATGGTATTTTTATTTTCTTTCGGCAAGAATGCTTGCAACATCCAAATCGTATACCCGTACTCGGTTTTATGTCCAGCTAGAATAATGTTCTTATTTTCCAAATCAAAATAATAAACATATTCAAATAATTTATCGTCTTCTTTTTTTCTAGTTGGTTCCCCGTATTTTAATTCAAGATTATTTAGCATTTTTTTAAAGTCTATATCATATATTTCTTTATTTTCCATGAAGTAATAATATTCCACACCCATAAGACCGTTAAAATCAATTACTTTATTTTCTGGTAAAAATATAAGTGTGTAGGTTTCATTTTTATTATTTAAACCATTAGGTAGACTTTCAGATTTAACTTTAAAAAATGGACAATTTTCTTGATTATTTAAGATTTCAATATCGTTTCCTATTTCTTTTTTAAGTTTATTTATAGGCATACCCCACTCTAGGCCAAAAGGAGCGCTATATTTATTTTTATCTGAGTCAGATTTATCACATGAAGCTAAATTAGGTAAAATTAAAAGTATGAATAATAAAATAATAATATTTTTTTTCATTTAATCGACACCAATAATCAGAGTTATTTATAAATAAACGCAGGTGCATTTTTCTTGCTGCCCCAATAAATCGCCCGATCAGCCATCTGCGCAACATAACGAAATATCCTATCTCCATTTTTACGTTTAGACCATGATTCATCAGTAAATCTGTCTGGTAATCCATAAGACCAACGTTCAAATCGATTAGAAACAGTAACTGCTATTTCATTCTCTTCACCCGTTGTAACACCAATGGTTGATATTTGGCCTGCAAATAAAACCTCAGCAAGCGCAGGTTTTCCTTCTTCATTTAATGCCACTAACATCAATTGTGCATTTCGCCCACGAACCCGCTCGTTCATCACTTCGCCAATCAAGGAAGAATCAAAACCTGAGAGTTTCATAATAAGTTGTTGTGGGCTAGTGGTCATATTTTCACCCACAGACTCAATGGCACCAAATTGCCCTACACCTTGATAAACTTCACCTGCAATAATGATATTGCCCACACCAGTATGTGCTCTTACAACACCTGATTTGAGATCTAAACGAGAGGCAACAACCAAATAATACCCCTCGTTAATTGCCTTAACCATGTCATTACTAAAGGGATGATATTTCATGTTAATGCCTCCTCGAATGACAAAGAAGTACTAGTAAATATGCCCGGCTTACGTTGGAAATTACCCTGATCGTTACTAGTTAGTTTAAAAATACCGTATGGCGTTTCATTTTCTATCAAATCATTTACTGCAGGTGCATAACGTAATATAGGGGCAATAGGAATTGTTGCATTTCCTTGCGCATCACTGATCACATTAGCTGTCACTCGCTTTAATTCATTATTAACGGTGATATAGTCACCGATCCGTAGCACAATACTATTAGGTAACCAATCCTTAGTTTCTAATGATTTTCCAGATTGATTGGGTTGGCTAACTTTAGGTTTACCACGCTGAGTTAAACCAGAGCGCGCCCAATCACTAATTTTCACTCGACCACTTTCACCATCTAACTCGGCAACAAACGCCTCTAAAACCCTTGCTTGCTCATCAGTCAAATTATTAAATGACATACTGCAACGCCAACGCGAGCCGGGAAAGCGTACCGTCTGCACACTCCCCGTAAAAGTTGATGTAAAGGTTTTACTATTACTCACGAGTTGCCAGCTTAATGAGGCTGGTACGATGGATTGTGGCCACGATAATATCGTTGCCATTTATCGTAGGTTCCTTCTTAATGTTCCATTGGTTTGAAAGTCTCGCATAATGTCAGATTTGGCTTTTGATGCACCTTGTTCTGCTCCCATTCTTGCTGCTTCCTGTATAGCTTGATAAAGCGCTTCATCACCATTACCTGTTACATGAAATGTTTGATGAATAATGGTATCGCCTGACGCAACAGAGTTGCTTCCGGTTGCTCTAACGCCTAAAGATCCATCAGGTCCACGTTTTAAAGGCATGATCGCCTCGCTTCCAGCTTCCCCCATCAAGCCAAGATTAGGCGTACCACCTTTTGCAAAAGCAAATAATGTCGGTGAACTAACCACCTGATTGCTATATTGGCTGAGGCTTGGTGAGCTGTAAACATCCCCTTTGGCGTTCGCTTTTACACCCACCTTACCCGCTTTAGCGCCACTTGCCGCACCGCTACTGCCACCAGCAAAACCGCCCATTAATCCCGTCAATGCATTGGTAATTTGAGCTTGAATTGCAATACGAATAAGATCAGAGATAATTGAACTGGCTAATGATGAAGAAAATTCTTTAATGCCCTCTGAAAAGGACTTCGTTCCCATCAACATGCCTGTCATTGCATTAGCGGTTCGTTGTTCAACAGCATCAACTAAATTCATTTGCATACGTTGCCACATACCTTGGGAGGCATACAGCTCTTTGCTTGATTGATATTGTGCTTCTTTTGACTTATTTGTAGCCGCAATAACTAACTGTTCATAACGTTCTTTGCTAACTAAACCATCCTCATAGTAAGCCTGATAAAGCACCTTTTGTTCTTCCAGTTGGTTTCTGAGTTGAATAACGGGATCTATTTCGCCAAGAATGCTGATATTAGGGAGAGAAATACCTTTTGCTTGCTCTGATAATCGATACTTTGTCGTATCTTGCGCCATTTGGCGTCGTGCATATTGATATTCTTTTTCAGTCAATAGCTGTTGATCAAAGAGTGATTTAAGCTCTTTTGTCATCTCTTGTTCATTTCGAATTGATGCGCGCATGGGAGAGTATTTTTCCGCTAACTCTGCACGCTGTTTCATGTGATTTTCAGCATTGAGTGTTTTTAATCGCTCATACTCTTCTTGCTTCATGCCACCAGCTTTTAAGTTTTCCTGAAGCTTGCGCATTGTTTCCGATTCACTTAAGGATATTCGTTCTAAACTTGTTGCATGCTCTTGCTCTATTTGCATGCGTAATTGATGGTATTGACTAACTTTTTGTTTAGAACCTGAAGCTAGGTCATTCCCTCCATCATTTCCACCGCCTCCGCTATCTCCCAGTGGCTTATCTTCTTTAGTCGGTTGACTAAAAACACCTTTTTCTATGGCTTCTTTTGTTCTTGTTTGTCGTTGATATTGAGTCTCTAAATCCTTATTTATATCTTCTAATTTTCCTAACGCACTTCGCCTATTTCGAAGCACCTCTTCAGGATCATCCCCAAAAGCACTGACCATGGCGTTACCAAACCAACCGCTGTCTTTTATTTCTGACATCGAGGTTTGTCTATCTTCAGAATATCTAGCTAACTCACCATAGATTCGAGATCTCTCAGCTTCTAATAAAGAAATATTTTCTGCGATTTCATCAGCCTGTATTTCTAATTTGACTCTAGATAAACGCTGAAGCTCTTCTATTGTTTCAGCAACTGAGCCCCGTAAACCATCAATCTTCAACTTAGCTTCATCAGCTTTAGTTGCAAAATAATAAATAGCTGAACCAGCTAAAGCCAACACACCAACTGGCCCACCTAAGGCAGAAACAACACTTCGGAGTCCTAAGCTAGATGCTCGTAATGCCCTTTGGCTATATGAAAGTCGATTATTAGCTGCTGTAAGTTGATCGGTATATTTGGATCTTAACGCTAATGCTTCCGCTTCCTGTCTAACTAGTCGATTACGTTCACTAGCCAATCCTTGCATCTGTAAACCATGCCGATTCATTATGGCGCTCTGTTGAGTCAATGCCTGACCTTGCTGAGCTAGTTTATTGATGGTGGCATCAGCTGAAGCAATCCCTCTTCTGGCGGTTTCAGCCTGTTGCTTAGCATTACTTCTGACTGCTGCTTCATTTTTCACCCATTCTTTGGTTTGCTCTTGAAGCCCTCTAGTCATTCTGGCACCAATGACAGGTAAAACAGCGTAAGTTGCAATGTTAGCTAAAGTTGAGAAGTTATTATTTAGTGCATTTACAGCGGAAGTAACATTTTGCACCCCTGTTCGTAAAGGACCATCGGCACTGGTACCAACTTTAATCGCCAATCCCTCAAACGACCTTTCCATTACCTCCAAGTCAGCATTTAGATTTTGTGCCCTTTTCCCTGCTTGCTCATACGCTGTTTCGGTATCAGTAAGCGCCTTAGTTAAATCAACTAGCTGATCCCGATTTTTAACTAAAATGGTGCCTGCGCTGACATTGGCGCGACCAAATATCTTTGTCGATGCAGTAGTGGAATAGTTTTTCTTGTCGAGGTTTTCTAATGCCGTGGCCAAACCCACAACAGATGGACGCAAGTTTTTATCTGCTGAACGTTCTAATGCTAAAAAGACATTACGCAACATTGTTCCTGCCGTTTCAGCCTTAATCCCTTTTCCTGCTAAAACTTGGATTGAAGCATTAAGTTGCTCAAATGAAACACCGGCTTGAGAAGCAACGGTACCACTTTTCACAATGGCTTGGGCTGTTTCGTTTATTTCAGATGCACCATATTTCGCACCTGCTGCTAACACATTAATGTAACGCTCAGATGAGACAGCGGACTCACTAAACTGATTAAGACTTAAGGTAAGAGATTTCGCCGCATCGGCTAACTCAATACCTGAAGCTTGCGCCAAGGTAATCGATTTAGCCGTTACATCTTCTAAGGCTCCCGCTGTCTGCAGTAATGACGGTTTTGCTGACGCAATAAGTTTCATGGCATCCGCAACTTTTATCGCGCCAAATTCTGTTGTTCGCCCCAGCTCTTGAGAGGCAATACTGTACTCTTTCATGCGCTCAATAGACGCACCCGTAATCGCACTCAGATCAGAAATTGCCTGACTATACTTACGAGAAATATTTAAAATGCTACCAATGGATAAACTCACTCCACCTAACATCGCCAGTCGTCCTGCAACATTCGTCACTTGATGACTGATTGAATAAAAACCATCTGCAACCGCTTTTGTTTCACGCTTTGCTTTATTAGAAAAACGTTCTGTTTCACGCCCTGCATGGTTTAATGCGCCTGTAATATTGCTTCTAAAACTGGCGTCATTCAGCAATAGCCCAACCCGTAAATCGGCTAAATTAGTGGCCATAATATTATCTTCCTATCATTCTCATTACGTCAGAACATTGCTGCTCAACAGATTTAGAGGTGCTTGTTGGTTGATGTGCGCTTTCAGGAGAGGGAGGTATATCTGATGGTGGTATTACACCTGGTTTTTCTGATTTGAGCGCAAAATAAGCCTGCCAACCCAGTAATGTATTGGCAGGCAAATTGAGAACGCGATAGGGATCAATTTCACCCAACTCTTCAGAAAGTTGATAAGCAAAATAGAGTAATGGGCTATCCGTTAGTTTTTTTTTGCCTCGTCTAACGTGCCAATGGAGTGTTGCTTCACGACGTTAATCGCTTCGATGAGGATCGCGTTATCATGGACGTTAACCAATTCTTCTGGTTTGGGTAGTAACGATTTACTTATCGGCTTACCTTCATCATCAACCAAGCAATTCAGCAACATACCTACGTTACGTAATGATGCCTCACGTAATTTGCCATGTTGATTTAATTCAGAAACCTCAAGTTCCAAATTCATCAACTCG
Organism: Proteus sp. ZN5; assembly: GCF_011046025.1. Taxonomy (GTDB): domain Bacteria; phylum Pseudomonadota; class Gammaproteobacteria; order Enterobacterales; family Enterobacteriaceae; genus Proteus. Next base: position 1,641,550 of record NZ_CP047639.1, on the reverse strand, counting down.
TTAGCCGTCATACGACGAATGTTTACCTTTACTCCACATAGAATATCGACTTCGATAATTTGAGGTTTCGCTGTAAGTAAAGAGGCTTTTAATCCTTTCATTAACCCTGATCTCCTGTTGATGTTGCAGAAGAAGTTCCCCATACAAGGTTATTTTGTTTTCCTTTTACGGTGATCTGGATGGCTTCATTAGCAGGCGCTGAGATGTCATTTAATTCCCAGCCTGATAATGAAAGGACCATCGTTGCGGTACGTTTATTAGGAAGTTCGCAGTAAAACTGCACCGTTTCACGCTTTTCTGCTGCATTCAAGAACGCAACAAAGTTTTCATTTTCTGGATCATCAATGAAGCCTAACGACTTTTCAGGTCCTTCAGGTAAATCAGAAATAAATTGTTTGTTTTTATCGATGAGTGTCGTGACGTCAACAAAGCTCCCTGATTGTCCTGTGGCACCTAATGCCTTACAGTTAACCAGTGGCTTCATTTGTTCAACGGTATCACCTGCTTTACCAAATTTCACAATAGTGCCTGCGGGAAGCATGGCGTATTCTGGCGATGTTTTTTGATCTGCCATTATTTTTACTCCTAAGTATATAAAGAAAGGGCATGGCGAATATGCTCAGTTAAGGTATTGAGCACCGCACGTTGGTTGTAATCGAGGGCTGGACGAATAAAAGGACGGGCAACTTGTTTGATGGTGCCGAACTCTTGAGCGCGAGCTTTCATATAATGAGGTTTTGTCGGTCCTACGGTGACCATAACAGCCCCATTCGTGTTTTTTACTCGTGTCGTTTTGATGGTGATATTGTCTCGCATATGAGGCTCAGTGCTTTTTGCATCAAACCCTGCATGCGCTTCCATATCATCTTTCACAACTTGCATGGCTTCTCGCCCTGCTTCACGTAATATCTTGGTTTTTAACTCAACTTCTAACTGTTTTAATTTCCGACCTAATTCATCCAACCCTGTCACGCTAAGGTTGGTTATCACGTTGCATCCTCGGGATAAGTGATAATAAAATCACGATAAATACGGTAGATTTTGCGATTTTCCGTTTGCTCAGTCATGTCCTGCAGAAAGTTACCTCGCTGAACAGTTTGAACAGGGTAGTTGCCAATATAACCATGTTGAATGGCTTCCCATTCACGACAGAGTGTCGATTCCAGTTTTAATGCTTTTGGGTAATCATCGGAAATTTGAATAACGATTTGGAAACGAGCTTGAACCAGTGATGTGCGGGCTAATCCAGAGTCTATCTTTGGATCACTAATCCGTTGATAGATAACTCCTTCTAATTTATCGGAAGGGAGTTTCAGCGGATAAGCTAATAGCCCCGTAATACGCTCAAGATCGGCTTTAATATCAACTTCTATCATGTTGAATATTTGCCTCCGTAGTAATAATGGCTCTATCTGACTGATTACGATCAACAGCCCGAACGGTAAATAGTCGCCCCTGATAGCCCACCAGCCACCCCATATCAACATCAGAGCGAGGGCGAACAGTGAATTGATAGGTTTCAATTACCTGATCTTGGTCAGCTGTACGAATCTTACGGTTCGACATCGATTCTGCTTTGGCCCATACCTCTGCCACTTTTTTTGAAACGACTTTTTGACTCCCAAAATCATCACGTTCAGTAACATAGTGAGAAAGAGAGATGCGTTTATTAAGTTCACCGGCTTTCATCATTCCTCACAGATTAATATGACGATAGGGATCGAGCAGTAATTTAAATCCTGCTGGCAATATGGCTGTTTCTCTATTTTCATAGAAATTACCAACGGCCAGCATAAGAGCCAATTCAATATCATCAGTGATTAATAGACCGTCAGGATCTCCCTCTGGAATATCCTTTTCGTAGAGATGTCGATTGGTATACCCTTCAGCTCGTTGCTTCGCCGCCATCAGATAAGTTTTCAGCAATTCATCTTCTAAGGTATTATCCTCATCCAATCGACATTGCTGCTTTAATTTTTCCAGTGTGGGTAATGGCATAAATCCCCCAATACCTGCGACCATCCAGATCGCAGGCACAAAAAAACCGCAATTAAGCGGTACTTGATTGATTCAGTGTTATTTAAAACTATTTTGTCGCGCTTTTACCCACCAGCGCTTTAATTGCAGAAGTATCTTCAAGTACGCAATCAAAACGATGGAAAGCTAAGAACGCAGTTTGGTCATATTCTGCGTAACGTTCAACTAAACGCTTCAACGTCATGTAGGTCACACGACGTAAAATGAAGCGGTCAAAGTCACCACAGAAGATGAATTTTTTACCCGCTTCCATTTTGTCGATAGCCTGATCAACAACATATTGCATACCTAAAATTTGAGCGGGTGCGACACCCGAAATAGACGGAAGCCATAAAGGGCGTTTTTGCGCATCTTCCATTAACTTTAGGTTTTTCAACGTATCATCATTAAAAGCAAGACGGAATTTAGGGCTATTACGGTACGCAGGATCAATCGCATGTTCTAACTCGGTAATATCTTTCCAACTTAATGAGGCGCCGGCTACATCAACCGTATTTGTCACTGAGGTTTCTAAACCTGATGGCTGTACAGGTGATCCTTTTCCAGTGCCTTTAATCAAGTATTTAGCTTCACCACGACCAATGCGCTGAGCAATACGTGAAGCCAGATACGCTTGAATATCTACACCACTATCTTGCAATAATTCGTTCGAAACGCGAATAATTTTTGATGTAAGTTTTTTAGCCCCTAAAATGGCAGTACCAAACTCAACATCTTGCTCACCTGCTGCGGTATTTTCGCCCAGTAATTCACCTTCTTCATCAGTACCATCGGATGTTGACCAGGTAATATCTTGACCGGTGGCAGTTGATAAAATTTGAGCCACACTTGCAATACCGCCATAGGCTTTCATTTGATCAACAATTTTATTCAACATCTGAGTAGGAACGGTATAGCCACCTTTCTCATCGGGCGAAGTACCCTGTGCACGAAGTTCTTTGACCGCTTGGCGCTCTTCTGCAGTGAGTTCACCAAAACCACAGCGCAGGAAGCGGTCAAACGCTTGATTGCGACGCTCTGCTTGCTCTGTTTCAGGGTTATTCGGTTGTTGACCACGCTGTTCTTTCTCTTTGTCATCAACCAAATCTTGATCTAATGAGCGTAGTTGCTCTTCACGCTGAATCTGAGCATCTAAATTTTCAAGTTCAGTTTGCGCTTTATTCCATTGAGTGCGTTGCTCTTCAGTCATCACACCATCACCCACTTTTTCGTGAATGGCGCGCATATCAATCGCGATAGTGTTACGTTTTTGTTTTAATTCATGAAGCTTCATAGTCATAGTATTACCTTATGCATTGAGTAAAGTCATAAGACGCTCACGCGCCAATTTTTGATTAATTGCTTTTTGGAGATCGCCACTATCTCTGGCTTCTTTCCATGCATTCATTGAACGAACTGCAGAGTCTGCATCTTGATACGCAGGATAGGTGACAGGACTGACATCATAGAGTCGAGAAAATCGGGTTATTTCACGAATAACAACACCCTCATCATCCTGGTACCAGTCTTCACCGTCCCGCGCCACTCGAAATGCAAAAGAACTTTGATTGATATCGCCACGTTGCATCGGTGCCAACACTAAATCACGAATGGTTTGTGTATCAGGTGCCGTAATATCGTAAACAAGCCCACGTTCATTGACGCTAAGCGACAAGGTTCCTGCGGTTGTTCGCCCTAAAATATAATTTGGATCGTGATTAAATAACCCGCGCACATCATCATTGAGTACATCATCAAATGCGCCCGGCTTAATGATTTCACGGAACCCATAAATCAGCTCAGATCGGGAATCGAAAACAGAGCCTAAACCCACGATATGTGTCGGTTTATTTTCTTCTCCTGCTTCCGCCCGAACCTCACCGACATAACATCGTGTTTCTTTTTCACTGCTCATCGTTATCCCCTTTCGGTTCTTCTGTTTTTCCCCCTGTGAACTGAGTCGCATTGACGCTCACTAGCATTTCATCAAGACCATCAACAGGATTCATATCCTCAAAGGCACGCGCCTCATTACGACTCATCCAACCATCTGTAATGGCAAAATGATAGAAATCGGCTCGCTCTTTCGGTGTCCCTCGCAACAACCCCGCTAAATTAAATCGCACATAAAAGCCGGCCACTCGCTCTTGTCGAGTAAACAAGCGTCGATTTAATTCCTGCTCCCAGTTCACTACCCATGGCATGATGGTATGCCGTACAAACTGAATGGATTGTTCTGAGATGTTTGAGAAAGTGGCTTTTTCGAGGTCGTTAATCATGTGAGCTGGCACATTGAAGATCCCTGCAATCATTGAGCGATTCAGTTTCAACATATCAATCAATTGAGCATCAACAGGAGAAACCGTCAGCGCCTTGTAATCCAGATCGGCAGGTAAAAGCATGGTTTTATTTTCTTGACTTCGTAACATTCGGGAAGCTTTTTGCCACATATCTTTCAGTCGCTCCCAGCCGTCTTTCTGTAAATCACCCTTCACTGAGACGATACCTGCCGGACGAGCATTACCACCGAAAAACGAACTTGTGTATTTCTGCCCGGACATACCCATGCCGATGGTTTCCGCATGTTGAATGATTGGGCTGATCCCCATTCTTTGATTATTCCCTAACGCCCGAATATGGATCATGTCATCAGGGCTAATGGCAAAATTCCCCAATTCGTTATAAACGCCGTAAGTGTATCGACCACCAGTATTAAGCAGTGTCGTTTCCCACGGCATACAAGCTTCTAAATTTGTCACCTCGCCTTTTCGATTACGGATAACTTGCGTATAACCATTCCCCCACCCCAGCACATGACGCTCTTTTGTTTCGCGCCATTTATAGCTTGTTTGCCACTCGTTAGGCTCATCATGAACTAAATAAAACAAAGGATGATCACGCGCAGTTTCTACCCTATTACCCGACTTTCGCATTACATGCAGTGGCATCTGGGCAATAGACGATGAAAGCACATAAATACAGGCATAAACTGCTGCTAATTTCATGGATGTTTCAGGGCTAACATATACATCAGCCGTAAATAATCCGTCATTATCAATAGAGTCAGCCGTAATCGGTGTGTTAGGGTTCTCTAAACTGGATGAGTCGTTGCGAAATAGAGCATCAATTAACACGTTTCCCCCTCATAGCTACCGCCAAGGCATAGGTTATTGCAATGCAACCACCGATAATCAGCGTGTTAGCAACACCATATTTTAGATAACACCCCGCCATAACCGCACCAACACCAGCCAGTGCAGTGATATCAAGTAATAAGTTTTTCATAGGAATAAAAGGTCTTCGTTAGGATCTAAAGAGGAAAGGAAGTCACGCTCTTCATGTAGCATTGCTCGCCCAATTGCCATAATTAATGCAACTGCACCGTCAATTTTGTTCTCGTTCTGCTCTTTAATGGGCCTCACCACATCGTCATTACCTGGTAGATATTTACCAACCACATTCCCCATACACCATGTCATAATCGGATTACCATCATGATGAAAGCGCCCAGAAGCAATTGCAGCTTCAAGCTCTTTCATTGGATCCGACATATTTGTGTAGTTTTGAACGATTGTGATAGGGTTTAGCCCTTCATCGGCTAACTGATGCGATAAGTTAGTTGCTCCATGAGGGTCAATTGGGCTTTCACTAATGGGTGTATTGAGGTTATCTGCTATTGCATCTTCCAAAATAACGCGGTAATCAATCTCCGCGCCATCAGTGAGGGTTAAATGTTTTGTTTCTACCCATTTTTTAAATCGCTCTGCAGTACGCTGATTTTCAATATCAGCACTAAAAACTGCATTGTAGGGCACATAAAAACTGGGTGAAATGCAGTAATAATGACGTTTGCCTTCTATTTCACGAGTAAACAACTTTACCCGCGAATTCATATCGATTTTTCTAGCTAAGTCAAGAGCTTGATAGCAAGACTGACCTTCAAACATCTCTAACGTGAGTGTTTTATCTTCACACGCTCGCCAACTCAACATATTAAAGAAAGCCGAACGAGCAGAAACCCAAATATTTAAATGTTTAGTTTTGAAAATACTGGCTAATCGAGGGTTATTTTTAGCTCTATTTTGCTGACTAATAAGAAACTCACTATAAACAGAAACCCCCATATTGGGATTAGCTTTCTTCAGTGTATTCGGATCAGTCCAATCATCTTTTTCATCAACGGTATAAATGACACCAAATAATTCATCATTAGGCACTGTTCCATTGAGCATTTCGATCACTTCACGGCGCTTATCGTAACAAGGCCCTTCGATATTATAACCCGCCGTTGTGATAGCCCACATCAACGGCTGACGTCTTGCCCCCATTCCGGTTAGCATTGTTGTGTAAAGGGAGTCAGTATCATGCTCATGGTATTCATCCACGATTGCACAATGTGGAGACTGACCATCACCTGGGTCACCAATCAGCGGTTCAAAACGCGCCCCATCTTCAGGGCGATTCATGTTTTTTGCATTAACCTCAATGCCAAATGCCTCGGTTAACAACGGAGTGCGCTTACACATCAACTTAGCTGGTCTAAATACTTCCCATGCTTGTTTTTCTGTCGTAGCACCAGAATAAACCTCCGCACCAAATTCGTTATCACAAGTAAAGCAATACAGCGCAACGCCTGCGGAAATAGCTGATTTCCCATTTTTACGCGGAATTTCGGTATACACCTCACGAAAGCGACGAAGTTTTGTTCCTTTTTGAACCCACCCAAATGCACTGCAAACAATAAAGAGTTGCCAAGGTTCAAGCGTAATAGGCATTCGTTTAAATGCCCACTCACCTTTGGTGTGGGGCAATAACTGAATAAACTTTGCAGCTTGCTCGGCTAAATCCTTATCAAATCGATAGCGAAATTTTCGCGATTTCTCTTGTGCCATATCATCAATATGTCGCTGACAGGCATCAATCACATACTGACATGCCACAATCTTGCCACGCACCACATCACGCGCATATTGATTTGCCGCATTGACGTTCGGGTAAGATTTACGACTCATGATGAAATAATCCTCATAAAGGGGTTATCTTGCTTTTTTTGCCCCGCAAGGCCAATTAATCGCTGACGACTACTCGGATCTAAACCCAACATTGCGCCTGTGCGATCCATTTCACTTTCTTGTTCTTTTTTTGTCGTTAAATCAGGGTTTTTTATTGGCCCTCCTGTGGCGCCAATTAAGCGAGTACCATCACGCATGATCGCAATTACCGCATTACGCCAAATATGATAGGCGACACACCAACGCTCAAGCACAGCGAGATCGGTAATACATAATATGCCTTGACCACAAAGCTCCTTGATTGTGACTTCCCACATAACAACAGCAAGCTCTAGTTTGTTTTCGGTAAACCAATCTGGTGGCGTCACGCCTTTTAGTGGTGTGAATACCGGCTCGTCTTTATTGAGTGCTCGTTTTCCCGGATTACCGGCCAATTCTTTTCTGGCGGTAGGCTTCGGGCGACGACCAGATTTGCCCGGAGTGCCAGCCATAAATAAACCTCCAAATAATTCAGGATCCAATGCATAAATATTGCTAAACAATTAGCCAGTTTTAATTTCATTTTTCGCGGGTATAAAAATTGACTTAAGGGGGCGGTCCTATCAGGCGAAAGTGGTAGAGATTTGACCCTCCCCTCCTCCCTGTGCGTTATAATATCAATGTGAAATTAAATATTTTTCATAAATTTATTTAATTGTTATATATCAATGGATTATATTTAATATTAGATTCTTTCTTTTGCTGTCTTGGTTCTATGACATGGAATACATAATGACTGCAGGTTAGTGTCTGCATCGGTACCCCCATGTGCTTTAGCAATGATATGGTCAACCGTTTTCGCTTCAGTTGCTCGTCCTATTCTTAAGCATTCCTGACACAGATACTTATCACGTTTGAGTATACGTACTCGTAACTTATCCCAGTTACTACCATAACCACGTTGATGACGAGACTTACCGCGCTGGTGGGTTTCCCATCCTAAGTTCTGATGATCTTCACAGTAACCATTACGTTCTGTTGTTGTCTTAGCGCATCCCTGTTTACGACACGCACGAGGTATGCGAGGTGGCATGTTATCTCCTATAATTTAAAGGGCAGATATCTGCCATTTTAAAGAAGAGGATAATACCCTTTATTGAACATAGGGTATTTTCACCTTTACTTCTGACTGCACCACGTTCTGTTAGTTAAATCATTCACAGCCTGTGACCATGCATTATTCTGAGTTTCCATTACTCTTTTTAACTCATTGATAGCAACATCTTGTCGATCAATTTGCATTCGTAAATTTGTCAGTTGAGCATTGATGTCATGCTCTGACTTATTACTGACAAGCACACCACTAAACACTGCATCACCTGATACACAGCACTTAAGTTTTGCTCCATCAATAACAGCATCTTTAATAAAATAACCACCTGAACCTGCAATAAAGAAATCATTGCCTTGCTCTGGTTTGATATTGACCTTGATACCTACATCTTGCATCAGTTGCTTAATGCGAGTGAGTTGCTCTTCTAACTTATCTAACTCTGTTGTATCGACTGAGACTTTATAGATCAATTCACCTATCTCTTTTTTATCTGACATAATCTTCTCCAATAAAAAAGCCACCAGTGATTAACTGATGGCTATCTCTATAAACTCTATCAACGCCTCTCAATACATGATATTTATTGAATTTAATTACTATAATTACATCTATTAATTTAATAAAAAATCAATTCTTTGTAATGGATAATTACAGCATGTTATTTCATTGTAACCAAATGATTAATAAATAAATAATTTACACTCATGATATTAATTAGACTCACATCACTCTCGATAATTACTTTTAATGTTAATATATAGGCTTATATTCTTATGTGAGAATGCTAGTTTTTTGTTATAGATGTTTATTTCCCGAATGACCTTACATCAATAATAAAGCCTCTCTGACACACATTCAAACAAGGAGGTATTATGTATTTTTTATACACAATTATCGCTATTGTATTCTTGATTTCCCTCGCCACTACAAAATCTGACTCAAAGAACAAACGAAAATAAAATCCATTAAAATAATTAATTAAAAAAATAATCATGCCCAATATAGCTGAATAACCTGTGTTAACTTATTATTTTTACAGAATATGTCTAAATAACAACGCGCTAGATATAAATATTTTTATCATATCCTTAGCAAATTTATTCACCCATACTTTGGCAATATGTAAGCAGTCGTCAAACATTCGCCCTTTTCTACTTGCTTGAGAACTTCGACGATAATGATCTACCGCCATGTAACTTGCTCTACGACAAACAGGCAAAGAAAGATTGTTTTTTAAAAACTTACGTTGATTATTAACAGATTGGCTTAGTGGATATTGATAATCTATTGTTTTCACACATACTAGTGAAAGCCCTGTGGGAGCCCAAACTCACAGGGTTATTTTTATATTGCGCTGTTTATTTAGGTAGGAGATAGATAAGAATAATCAATCTGGTATATATATTTACCTAAGCTATACTAAGTAAACATCGCTATACTTTAATTGATATCTTGTTAGTTTGCCCTCGTACCCTACGTAGGGCTTTTTTTAGTTCACACACTCCGTCCTAATATAATCCTGTAATCCCAATATCACTTGCTCTGATTCTGCAATTCGCTCTCGGAGTAACCAATAATTTCTGATAGCGGTGTCAGTAGGTCGGGCGGTGGTTGCATTAGCCACGCCGGAGGTGGAAGTGGTAGCGCTCTTTGGACATTCGGCTTTGATGTACACCCGTTCAGGGTTGCGCCCAGCACTAACGCGCAACCTATCAATTTCAGCTTTTGCATTTGTGAGTTCCATCGTGTGTGTTGTATCAAGTTCATGAAGTGAGTTAATGCGCTTTTCGTAATCGGCCATTTCAACCACAAGAGAGTCGTTTGTTTTCTTTAGCTCTTTATTCTCTTTACCAAGCTCAATCATTTCTTTGGTTGAAAAGAATAGAGCAACACACAAAGCTCCCCATAATAAAATGGGAAACCAGGGCTTTAACTTATTCACAACTACCCCTCGTTATTTTACCTTTACCCGTTTCCATCAAAATAAAATCAAGTACCATTTCCCCTGCTTTTTCTTTTAGGCTCTGAATTTTATTTTCATGTTGAGGCTTAACATCCTTCCAAGCGTTTAACCCTTTGCCAAACTTACTCGCAATCGCTTCATCTCTTTTAAAATCAGCACAAGCTTCATTGAGTTGTTCCATCACGCTTAACTTGCGAGGGTTAACAACCACCCCTTCTGTCCAATATTGATAAAGGACATCATCGCATTCATCCTGAAATCGAATAACGTTACCTCTAATTTCAGGTTTAACTTTGTTAGGGTAAATAGTCAGCATCCAAGCTGAAAGTTTTCTAAGTTGTAGGCAAATCATTGATTGCTCACCACCCTTAGAAGGTATTGCGATTTCCACAATACCTTTACTAAAGCGTTTTTTTAACTTAGTAAACTGTGATGCCCAATTTAATCCCATACCTTCAATTATTGGCTTCATGGGAACATACGGCTCATTGTTATGCTCAACAACATAAAGCTCGTTATCATAAAATGGAACAGTAATTGTATTAGTCATAGTGTCTACCTTATTTAGTAATGAACCTTTGCCGAAATAGGAAATCAGCCCATCGAAGCGACACCAGCTTTAACTGATCCCCTCAAAGGCTCATTACCTAAATATTGGCTCGATGTGATTTGCACTTTCGGTGTGCGTAAAACGTGGATACAAAAAAGCCCCGCAAATGCGAGGCTATGAGATAGGATTAATTATTGAGTTAAAGTAACAACCAAGCATCTTCAAAGACTTTTTGTGAATACGGTTGATAGCCCAACTCAACGCCCACGATTGCTTTTGCTAAAGAGATAGCAACTGACTTTGATTGAGTATCTATCTTGTCATTAATACCAACACCAATCTCTTTTGATGCACGGCTAACATAACCATTCGTGTTGTTCTCAACTGGCGGTGCATACTTATTAATAATTGCTGATACTGAGTTCAAACCATATTTACGTTGATATGTTTGAGTTAGTTTATAAATTGCTCTGATGCCATACTCAGGCGACTCAAAGACACAGAATCGAGGGTTAGGAACTCCCGTTTCAATTCCGACTAAACCTTTCCATTTATTACGTGGGTTATAGTCAATGTTGCCTGGGTTGTTATTGCGTTCACCGCGTGCGGGTCTAGTCATTTTTCAGCCCTGCCTTACCCTTAATGAGTTTACTTAATCCATCCACACCGACATACCCAATGAATACACTAGCCAGATATGCCAATTCATGATTAAGGCCAAGTAGCGTCAAGAGGTCTTTTACAAACCATGCAAACAACGCACACATAGCACCATCAAATAACGTTTTCTTCCAGCCACCTCCGTTGTATTTACCACGTAGAATAGCCATGCTAGTTGCTAGCGCTGCGCTAATGCCTTGTTCCTTATGGGCGTCGATAACTTGGAATACTTGAGCCCAAAATTCAGGGGTTTCTTTCATATGATTCATACTCACCCCCTTATTTGGAGGAATTAGTTAATAGAACGCCGACTCACAGCTCTTGTGTGAACGTGAGGTGTTGTGATTGATTCTGTGGTCGGCATAAGTGAGGCTCCTTTCGGGATTCGAACCCAAGCCGTCCATCCGAAGATAGCCGTTCTACCATATTGAAACTAAAGGAGCATATACGAAACCATTTCGGTGATATCAACAAAATGGTAGAAATAAAAAAAGCCACCGAAATGACCTTACTGGCAAGCTTTTCTGCCTCTGGAAATAACCCGAACAGTATCACCTGTTACTGTCGTAATGTAAGCATGATCTGTACGCTTAATATCAAATGAAGGGATAGCATCTTTCTTTGTGTGTTCAACCCGCGCCACGATATCTTTATTTTCTGATTCTGGGTAAAACTCTAGGCGGTACATTTCTCCTAAGCAGTGGACTTCTTCCACTTTACGACCTTCACGTTCAGTAATTAATTTAAGTGCGTACATAATTTCGTTCCTTATTTTAGATAATAAAAAAGACCGCCTAGGCGATCTTCAAAATGTGAACTATCCGGTAATTCCGGATGGTTGGAATAATTGTGGAGGCATACGCTGAGAGTGTATGCGTTCAGGTTCCCCATGGCGTGTGTGCTTCTATCCTGATAAGTGCAGTAGCCCATGCGAGTTAGCCAATCAGCCTTGGCATTCTCCACAATGGTTAAGGCGCCTTCTCCATGCAGTGCAAGGGTGATTTTACTCACCAAAAGACACCTTACCATTGCAGATAACAAAAAACCCCGCCGAAGCGAGGTTTTAAAAAAACTATCAATAATCTCACGATATATGGAGTTTTATGAGTAATAACGTTTTCAGTCTGTGGGATTAATATTTCCAGACTTCTTGAGCAATCTCTTTTACTAATGCAATTTTATCCCATTGTTGCTCTTCAGTTAATGCATTCCCTTCTTCAGTTGATGCAAATCCACATTGAGTACTTAAACATAGTCGATCTAATGGTACGAACTTACTAGCTTCATAGATTCGCTCTATTACTTTTTGTTTACTCTCTAACTCTCCAGTTTTTGAAGAAATTAATCCCAGAACAACTTTTTTATTGCCTGAAACATAAGATAACGGGGAGAAATCACCAGCTCTATCTGTATCAAACTCTAAATAATATGCTGATACATTTTCTCTTCCAAAAAGGATCTCAGCAATCGGTCCATAGCCACCACTAGCGGCCCATGTAGAACGATAATTACCTCGGCAAACATGTGTTGTTAACACTAAATCTGATGGTGCGTTTTTAATCGCTTCATTATTCAAATAAACAAGCGTTTCCGCTAATGAGTTTATATCATTGCTTATTACAGTATGATCTGAATGGCATGAGCAACTATTTACACTTTCGCTCTCAGCAATACCTGAGTTGTGATATCGAGAATCAACCATCATACCCCAAGTACAATCATCTAATTGCAAATTGCGACACCCTACAAGATATAACTCTTTTATGAATTCTTGATAAGCACCAATAATATCGTTAATTAACTCATCTTTTGAAGGATAAATTGCATTAGTGCTATCTAAATTCTCTGGTCGATAAAGCTCTTTGAAAAATTGAGCTGGTGCAGGGATCGTTAAACGAGGAACAATATTATCCTCAGCAAATTTCAACAAAAATGAAAAATGTTCAATAAAAGGGTGGTTATTTCCAGATATTTTTCCTGTTAATCGAGCCGTCTCTGGACGAGTTTCAATACCATCGAATGAATATCCTTTAGATAAAAAGGCTTTTTCAACGCCGTTTAATCCCCACATAAAGTCTAAATGCCACCAGCTACGACGAAACTCACCATCGGTAATAACATGTAATCCGGCTTTTTTCTGCTTTTCTACTAACTCAATGATTGCTTTATCTTCTATTTTTTTTAATTCATGGCTAGAAATAGTGCCATTAGCATAATCGCTACGCGCTTTATGTAGATATTCAGGTCGAAGGTAACTACCAACGACATCAGCTTTAAATGGAGGGATGTTAGTGCTCATTCAATATATCCTATATTTTCTTATTAAGAATTTTGCTACCAAACATAGCATTAATAAAAAAAATGGATATTGAAACTATTTCATATTTAATATGAAGCTATTTCATTTTAAAAATTAAAAGCGCAGACAAAGAGAATAACCAATAAAAACACAAAACCTCACTTTAAATGAGGTTCATAAGCTAGTTGACCTTGATGTCAGTCTTATCACAATATCATCATTTTTACGTACGTAAAGTTTTTATATGATTTTTTCTACATATCGATCCATTTCTAAGGAAACATCTAGCATCATTAACATACCTTCTATTATTCCTTCTGCCTTTTGTAATTTTTTACCTATATGCCCATCAGAACAATTGTGCTTGTTAGCAAGTTGCATAAATGTCATTCCGAATAAATAGTAATCAAGCAATAGGTCATGCATATCACTATTCTTTTTATTCAATTGCGCCATACAACTAGAAATAATTATTGCATCGTCTTCACAACATTGGGGGCGAGCCTTAACTTTACTTGGTATTAATCCACTAAACCCCGCAGCAACCGAATACCATTGGACCGACTCTGTATTATCTGCCGACCATGCACCCCATCTTTCTAATACCTGTTGTATATCACGCATTATGCCACTTCCTTATGTTGTCTTGAAAATACTAACTCTCTTACCTCACAAGCTTCTGTTAGCATATCGTTAAAGTCACCTCTATCGGGCCATCTCACTCTTACTGTCTCTACATCATTATTAGAAAGTAGGTTTTTATGCGCGCACTCCATAGCAGCTGCATGACCAGCCGCATTCCAATCCATATCTGTAAAGATAACAAGATGAGTAACACCCTTCGGTGCTTTGAATTTTTTCATGAAGTTAGTATTAATGACCGACCAAGCATTTACACCATAGAGTTGCTTACAAGAAAGTGCGGTCTCTATACCTTCAGCAATGCCAAGTGTAGTATCGACAGGAAACATTCTTATCGCGACAGATTCTGCATACTCTAAATAATTGTCATCCTGCACAGCAGTCATTTTCTTCACAATATCAAGAGGTGCTTTTTTATCCCCTTGTAAATACGTTCTATGTAAATAACAGAGTTGCCCTTTAGCATCAGTAGCTAGTGACCAGATAGCTTGAAATTTGTCAGAACTATTACGAACAGGTTGATGATCACAATAACGGACATTATCAAGTGGTAACTCAAAAACACCTCGATTCTGCAAATACTGCATGGCGGGTGTATTTTTAAGTATGGGTAGTTTGGAATAACAGCCCGTAATACGTTGGAATAAATTATTCTTATTGACTTTGTTGGGTGGAATAATTTCTTTTTCTCGGTGATTACCAATCAATACATCAATTTCATCTGCTAATGTTTTAAAGTCTTTGCCTTGTGTTCTTTCCAGCAATTGAAAACCGTTACCCGAACTGCACGTGCAAATATAAGTTCCTCGTCCGTCTTTATCATCAATACGGAATTTTCCTTTCTGCCCGCAGATAGGGCACTTTCCTTTAAAGTGCTTACGGCCCGTTATAGGAGGTAACCCATAATGTGCAAATATTTTTGCCCATAGTCCTTTTACCGCATCAATGGTATTCACAGTAAACCTCCTTGCTGTGGCTGGTGGCTAATTTGAGTGCGTAGATTTTGAATATTGACTTGTGCCTTCTTGCGAGACTTAGCAAAGGCGATTTGTTTGTATTTAATAAAGTTGCTCACTTCAGGTGTGATTTCTTGTGGTGTGTTATGAAAGCCTTGTGGCCATACGCCAAATTTATCTTTGAAAGTATTAGAAACCCAACCATCGCTAATCGGCTTGCCCTGTGTTGCGCGTTGATTCTGGTAGTATTTCAATTGAGACCACCAGCTTTGCTTGTCTTCTCGGGTGTAAGTGCGTTCTTTCTTATTTAGTTTTTTGATGTTTCGACTAGTATCAACATCAATATCTTCACCAACTAAAGGTTTAAACCCACATTTAGGGCAAACATAAACACCTGCAGGCTTCATGTAGTGGCAAGAGGAACATTCTTTGGGTTTCTTCTCTTGTTTTTCTTGCTCTCGGATAGATGAGGATTCACTCATGCCGTCGTTTTTGGTAGGCAGTTCGTCATATTCAATGTCATCTGGATAACCTAAGCGGTGAACAGAACCGGAGTGATCGAAAATAAGGCAAGTTTCTTTCCCTGGCGCAGTACGCAATCCTCTACCAATCGCCTGACACCAACGAATTTCTGATTTAGTTGGACGGGCATAAATAATGCAACGAACATCACTATCAAAGCCGGCAATCAATGTTCCCACGCTCACAAGTATCTTAGTCGCGCCTTGCTCAAACCGATGAATAATGATCTGACGCTCATCATGTGGCGTATCTGCGGTGATCACCTCTGCATTCACACCTGCGCGGTTAAATTCGACAGTGACAAAATTGGCATGACTGACCGTGACACAAAAGCAAATCGTCGGTAGGTTTCGACCATTCACAAGCCAGTTATCAACAATATCTCCCACCAAATCAGCACCACTCATAATTTCAGCTATCTCAACTTCTTTATAATCACTACCGAACTCTGCGTTGCTGGACGATTTCACTTTTGATAAATCGGGTTTAGTCGGCGCATAGAACTCGTATGAGCTTAAATCACCACGTTTGATTAACTCTTTCATGGTGGTAGGTTTGATTAATGTTTCGTAGTAATGTCCAAGGAATGAGGCAAAAGGCGTACCAGACAAACCAATTACCTTGAATTCACACTCACTGATCACTTCTAATATTTTCTTACGGCGTAAATGCGCCTCATCGATAATGAGTAAATCGATATTGTCTGGAAAGTCTCGACGAATAACGGTATCTGCTGATGCGATTTGAATTAAACGAGTCGGATCATAATTAGGGTGATCACGCCATACATAGCTAATCTCTTCAGCTGGCAAGCCATACTCAATAAAACGACTGGCTGTTTGATCAATCAAAATTGTGTAAGGAACAAGAAACATCACTCTCATTCCACGCTGAATATGTCCATCAGTAATAAACGCAGCTAATGCCGTTTTCCCGCTTCCTGTTGGGCTATAAATCATGAATGTTCTATTTTGCTTCCATGCCTGACGTAACATCGTCAATCCGCGTTCCTGTGCAAAATTTGGTGTGATTGTTAACATCGGTTTCCTCATCTGATAATTAGCATTGCCAAAGGAAGGGATTTATTTTTATTTCTTTGGACGTCTAAACGGCTGTTGGCTTTTTAGCTCCTATAGAGATCTATATTTAAGATCTGCTCACTCCCTTGGCTGTGCCTTCCCTAACACCCCTTTCAAAGATCACCCCCCTTTCCCCCCTAGAAAGTTTCCCCCTCTTCCCCAGAAAACAATCTAGACGGCTAAACGTCTTAACTTCCAATGCCTCCTAAATTTAATTACTACTAAATCGATAACGGCTTTGCTGTGTACCCTTGCATTGCTCTCTGATAACGCTTTATGAACTCTCTTAATCTCACGTTAGCCTCATGACGAGCTTTGTTGTCTTTACGGTAGGGAACTTGTTCTCGTTCCCATTCCGTTTGATACACTTCTGAATATTTAACTAATGCCTTTTGCCTCATGCTTGGGCTTAACTTCGTGAGTTGTTCCTGAATCCACTTAGCATCATCAGGAAAGTAGTGATCAGGCATCGGCATATTGATTTGGTGCATGGTTTAATCGCTCGTGTGTATATGGAATTTCAGGATCGTAATGACAGAGAATTGCCACATCTTCAGGAACACCACGCCACTTCCATTTGCCAACCCCTTGGCTACTACGAGGCTTCCCTTTTAACGGATAAGCTTTGCCTATCGCAGCATTCGTTTTATGAATGCCTTTTAAGATTTCATATAAATTCATAATTTATCCTTGAAAGTTTTCTTTCGTTAAATCATATTAAAAAGAAAGTTAAGTTTCAATTCTTTTTGATATATTAGTTTCGGGATAACTTTTTGAGGCGAAAAAATGAGTACATTTGGAGAAAGATTGCTTGAGCGGCGAACTGAGCTGGGTATGTCACAAGATGACCTTGCAAAATTAACAGGTGTGTCGAGAGTAACAATTAGTAAAATTGAACTCGGTGAATCTCAGGACACAAGATCGGCAAATCTTTTCAAGATTGCAGCAGCGCTGAAATGTTCACCTAAATGGTTACTTCATGGGAAAGAACCAAAGCAGGAAGTTACTGAGCAATTCGATAATAATGTATCAAACCCAAGACTATACAAACCGTCCCCAAAATATCCCGTATTGAGTATGGTTCAAGCGGGAAATTGGAACGAGGCTTGTGAGCCATACACACTAGATCAAATAGATGAATGGTATGAGTCAGAAGTCAAAATGCATGGTTCTGCATTCTGGCTACGAGTGGAGGGAGATTCCATGACGGCTCCGATTGGGGTTAGTATTCCTGAAGGCTCACTTGTACTTGTCGATACGGGCAGAGAACCAATAAATGGAAGCTTAGTAATTGCCAAGTTAACTGACACAAATGAGGCTACTTTTAAAAAATTAGTAATAGATGGGAATAGTCATTTTCTTAAGGGGCTAAATCCGGCGTGGCCAATGATATCGATTAATGGTAATTGTAAAATTATCGGCGTCGTGGTTCAAATGATGATGCGTTTCGTATGACACCTTGAACTTGCAAAACAAACTGCTGTATTTGATTCTTATCGCTCAAACTCAGGGCATCCGTGCCCTTTGTTGTTTTCTGAAAGCCACAATCCCAATCTAGTCCGAAGATAAACGAACGGTGGATTTGAGCCGTTTTGTGGGTAGCGGCACTGTTTTTATGTACAGTTCAAATCTCATCTAAATAGAGATTTATCTCTTATAATAGATAGTGATACTCCTCTCGGAGGCACAAACTTTTATTGAAGTTAACTAAATGTTGTTTTACGATAGCCTCAGTTATTTTTATCAAATTGCGTAACTAGGCAGATAAATAAAGTATGCAACCTATACACAAGTCTGAAGAATTACTTTCCAAAATGGCCTCGATGCTTCAGTCTGGACAGACAATCGATGATATGTCGCTAATGAGATACATTAATGATATTAACAAGTATTTTTCTGGGCTTGAAAAGAATTACGCACTTGGTATTGCTTATGGACTAAATAAAAATATCCAAAAATCAATTTATTATTTTGAATTAGCTCTACAGGTTCCTAACGGTGATTATGCTCTTGGATATCTATCAATCATTTGCAATTTAGGATCGACAAGGCAGGCAAGAGAGCTATCTGCGAGACTTGCCACGGAATACGAATCAAAAATATTTGCTAAATTTGCATTCCAATATAGCTTGTTTTTTGCTGATTTAAAAATGATGGGTGTTTTCATGACACAGTGGATAAAATTATCTCTAAATGAGGAGCGCATGAAATTACAGGAAGAGTTAAAAAAAGCTAGCTCAGCCCTGTCTAAATTTAGAGATATGGCTGGGTTCTCTCAGCCAGAAACTGAGATGTTGTCAGGGATTATCATGGATCTAATAGATGACAATAACTATCAGGTGCTAAGTGTCGAGTACATTAGTGACAATAGATTCGATGAGCCTATAAATTCATACATGGTAACAACAAACTGCTCAACGGCATCAACTTTAGCAGATATGAACATGGATTTAGCTTTTAAGTTCGCAGATCATGAGGAATTTTTAGGTAAAAAGTTTAGCGTTTATATTAAAGGCTCTGATAGCGATGCAGGATCGGAGGCTTCGTCATGCCAATAACATGCAGTGAGTTACTGGATTTTGCTAGAGACTGTCTAGATAGGAACGATGAAGTAGGGTATAGAAACGCCATATCAAGAGCCTACTATGCTGCATATCATTGTGTTTATCCAGCACTTAGACATGGACCAAAAGATAATCATCAGGGATTAATAGATTATTTACTTGGTGACGGCTCAAAGGGTAGTGAAAAATACGATCCTAAAGCATTGAGAGCAATAGGATTTATGTTGCAAACACTGAAAGATAACAGGATCATAGCAGACTATAGGCTAGATAATAAGTTTGCTTCTGGTAAGAGAGATGCGGAAACTGCTATCCACCTCAGCTCTAATGTTCAAAATAAAATAATAGAAATTATAAGTAAAAAGCAAGCATCGATACCAAATTCCAACTAACCCACTCCGGTGGGTTTTTTATTGTCTGGAACTTATCGCATTTCTTTCCCACCTTTATTCACCCGAAACTTTTCTTTCATCTTTCTATTGACACAAAACCTAGCTTTTTGTAACCTAGGTTTCGAAAGGTAATTGTTGAGGGTGTGCCATGATCCAGATTTTTGATGAATCAAAATTGTTACGAACAAATTCACAGGTACAAACGCTGTTATATTGCGCACTTGAGTCAAGTTCATCAAGTGAAGTTCAATCGCTAATAGAAATGGCGATAGAGAAAAGTAAGACAATTAACTCTATTGTCGAAAATAAGCCTGAATCTTACCAACAACCAAAGACTCCGGCAGTAGAAACAATATCTACTAAAAACACGTTTGCAGAACGTTTAAAGTTGGTTTTACGTGAATCAGGAATAACCCAAACAGAATTAGCTAAATGCATGGGGGTATCACAGAGCCTTATCAGCTCTTTAGTTACAGGGAAAAGGCATGGGATTGAATATAGCACTGCTATATCAAACGCTTTAGGGATAAACAAATGGTGGTTGGCTTACGGAGAAGGTGAAATGACAGATTTTTGCACCTCAAAAACAGAGGAGTTATAAGATGACCATTTTACATTCTACTGCAATAGCTGATTTACCGAAACCTGACATACATACAGGCGTAATGTTACCTATGTTCTTGTTTCGTTTCTGGACTAAAACAGAGTGTCCAGAGAAAAAAGAAGTTATAGCCACCAGCGCTGAACAAGCTAAAGAATTACTCGGTGGTAATGTTGTTTTCTCTGCTCAATTTCCTTGCGAGGCTTAATTATGGCTCACGAACTCAACTTAGAAGCTGTTGCAAAAAAAAGCGACCAACTAAACGCCCTTTTATTCCAGCTCAATGCTGAACGTATATCGGGTCAGCCTGAGATAGAAAGCTTAATTGGACTAGCTTACGAATTATCAGGTGATATTTCAGTCTGGTTAATCGAAGAAAATGCACAGAGAGATAGCAATCATGGCAAAAGAAATTAAGTCTGATTTAGGTAAATACGAAGATACATTACATAGAGTCAAATCGTTTCTAGAAACGGCACAATTTCTCTCTCGTAATGAGGAAGAGCGAGCAATCCAACTTAGCTTATTATCTCAAGCAGAAGATGAAATTAGAGAGGCTCTAGGTTATGAATAACATTGAATTAAAGCAATCCGCTTGTGATGAATTACTTTATGCAACTTCTATTTTAAATCTCATTATCAATGATAACGTAACACCTAGCGATAATATGTTTAATGCGATTGAATCTGCAGTAGCCAATATAGAAAGAGCTAAAGAAAGTGTATCAAGCATTAACACTGATAAATCACCAAAGCCTATCGGTGAAATTAAAATCAGTGATAACGATACAATTGAAACGGCTGTCGGGTGCATTTTAAATACATTAGAAACTGCAATTAATTTAAAAGTCGCTGAAGAAAGCGGTCATATTAAAAATTACGATATTCAAATTACAAATTTAATCCAATCAGCCAAATTAAATTTAGAGACCGTTTATGAAAAAGTAAGTTTCACGGAGGCGCAATGAATATTGATGAATTAATTACTCTTCCTGACTTAAGCAAATTAACAGAAGGTGAACTAGGTAACTTAAGAGGTAATTTAGATTTAGCTATTGATTCACTCATTACAGGAATGAAGGTATTCGGCGATTTTATGTTTTGGGCTGATGCTAATGAAAATTATCCCGACGGTAAAGATCAACTTGGTGATGTGGGATTATTTTTAAGCCAAGTGTCATTATTGATATCAATATTAAATGACAGACTTGGCGGAATTGAATATGAAATATCAAATAGAAAAATAAAAGGAACAAGAAAATGAGTAAACAACACGAAGCTATTGAGAAAGCAACTGACAATCAAATTACTATTGCTATGCGCCCTGTTTATATTATTGCAGGTGCCAACCGTGCTTACTTAAGTGAGCGTTCAGCATTAAATAAGCTAGCAAATATTCTCACCGAGCGTGAATTTCATAAAGAAGGCATTGAGACTAACTATGAAGGTGAACAATGCGAACTTGAAAATGGCACAGTCGCTTTCAAGCGTGGCGAACCTACCGAACACTTTATGGATCGCAAGGAAGCTAAACTAACCGAACTCCAAGAGCGATTAAAGCAGGAACGTAATATTGAACGCTTACAAAAAGAATATGCTAAAGCTGTCGCTAAATATGATGATGCAGAAAAAGAAGCTGATAGATTATATTATGAATTAAATAACGCGTTGACCAATAAATAAATCATCTACTAAATAAAAATTAATTATAGCGTTCATGCTAGGGATTGCTGCGCTCTGAATTAGGAGTAAGCAACATGGATAAAGTTAATTTACTTGAAATAAGAAGAAAGCGTTTTATCAATTCGGTACTTATTTACATTAAAAAAATGGAAAGAAAGCTAAATTTAAATCAAAGGTAAATAATAAAACTGTTATTACAGAAATTAACTTTGAAAACTTAAATAACTTCTTCCGTGATGTCTATGAAGAAAAAGATTGCCGTCAACGTTGTAAGTGGAGTGATAAAGATATCTACAATACTTATGAGTGGTTATATAACCTAAATGGCTCAATTTCCGATATGGGTAAATACATGATTGATTATATTGTTGAGTATTTACCGCCTTACTTAAATGGAGAGGAATATAAATATCATGACGTATTCTGAATTCATGAGCAAGGGCAAACAATTAGAGAGCAAAGGATTTTATAGGCGCGCATTAGAACATTACAACCAAGCTTTCATTATTGCAGATCCACCTGCCAAAGGTGCAATGAGTTATCAACAAAAAATAAGTAATCAATCATCAAAGCGCTGTTTAGATAAAGCCAAAATTAAAATACCGGGTGGCATGTTATGAGTAAGAAAATAAAAAGTAGAAGAGGCGGAAGTAAAACTAAACAAGGACATAAAGGCACAGATTTTGACTGTTGGTTGAGAATGAAGCAAGAAGACAATCTCTTTCATCCAAACATATCTAAATACGTATCAACATTTCAATCCAATATTGATTTCGTAGAAATGCCACTAAATAGATCTATGCGGCGACATATAAACAAAATAAATAAGGACATTTAATTATGCAATATTTAATCAATACAGAATTATCAATGACCTCAAAAGAAATCGCTGATTTAGTCGGCGCTCGTGAAGACAATGTAAAAAGAACCATTGAAAGACTAACTAATAGCGGTGTGATTTCCCACCCTCCATTGGAGGATGGAGCTAAATCAGCTAACGGAGTAATACCAAAACACTATTTATTTTCAGGTGAAGAAGGTAAGCGTGACAGCATTATTGTAGTTGCTCAATTATCACCTGAATTTACAGCTCGGTTAGTTGATCGCTGGAAAGAACTTGAAGATGAACGAGTCAAACCTAAATCACAGGCAGAAATTATTGCTGCTATGGCACTAGCTAACTTAGAAAGTGAACGCCGAATATCTCATGTAGAGCAAAAAGTTGAACAAGTAAATGAAGTCGTTGAGCAAATAAAACAAGGAACCATCCCTACTGGCTGGATCGGGTACTCTCTGGCTAGAACTAAATCAGGTATGACGGTGGATAAGTGCAAAACACTCACCAAACAGTTCAATGTTCGCAAAAATACAATAACTATTCTTACGCCCGAAGGTATGCCTAGACCGATGGCCATTATTCATGAGGCTGATTTTATATCTGCATTCAAGGCAATGATGAGCGAAGCCGAGAAACGTGGCACTCGCTGGCATCACCCTAAAATGGGACTATTTCAAGCTATTGGGTGGGAGGATAAATAATGGCTTATTTTACTGATACTAGTAATGGCATTATTTCTGATGATGGTGCTTTAATTTCTTACTCTGAAGCTGTAATGGCGCTTGAATCAGGTCAATACGATAAAGAGTTATTGAAAGGTTTATATTTGGCCGCCGCAGTCATGGGTAAATTAGCTGATGAACCTGAAACATTAACACCTGAACAGCGAATTTCTGTATGGCGCTGGGTGGTAGCAACTTGCTTCATCCGCGAACTGCAAGAAAAAAATGGCACCACTGAAATTCGTAATGAAGAAGGCGGTGTTGATCTTGCCACTATTTACAGTAACGGAGAAAACGCTTTAACCATTTACCCAGCTTCTTTGCGCCTTTGTCTTGCAAGCCATTTTGAAAGCATTTTTATCGAAGAGTTAGGGGGTATCTATAAAGATTATTGCCCTGACTTCATCATAAAAGCCTATATCGGCTTTCTAGATATCTCTCTTGAGCATGGCCCTCGCCTATCAGAAAAAGGACGTGAAGGACTTTGTATTCTTCATGATGATTATATTCGCGAGTTAGAAGCTAATAACGGATTTCTAGCTATGCCAACTATGCACTAAGGACGGTAAAAAATGACAACTAAATTACCTTACATCGAGACAAGCCAATTAAGAGCTGCACTTACATTATTAAAAATGAGTGATGATGTTCGTCTTATTACTAATTGCATCCACATCAACGCTGAATATATCGAAGTATCTAATGGGCATGCAGTATTGCGCATGAAACACAATTCTGAATTCAGTGATGATATTGTTATTCAATTTGATGAAGCAATTCCTAGAGATGCTGAATATACACATATTAAATCATATGACGATGGTTCTTATGTCGCTATTCATTATAAACAAGAGAAGGATGAAAATTTCTATCCCTCCTATAAAACAAAGCTCACTTTAATTAAAGATAAGTACCCATCATTTAATTGTCTTTTTGAGCAGGAATTTATTAAAGGTGAAGCACCTTTAATACAGGCCATGTACTTAGCTTTACCTTATTTATTATTTGGTCGTGTTATTACAGGAATACTAAAAACAAAAAATAACAAGAATGTGCTTTTTAATTTTTCATCTATGACAAAAGACGCATTTGGAGATCCTAAATTACTTGTACTACCAGTGGCTGATAATGCTTTTGATATCACTGATAAAGTTTACAGTTTAATTAAGGATGATGATTAATGACAACTTTAGATTTCAATCTCGTTAGTGTCATCAAAAATGCAGGTACTGATCCGAGTGATATAACAGATGCTGTTTGGAAGGCTGGTTATCGTAAAACAGATTTTACCACTGAACAGATCATTGATATTACGGTGAGCATGACCGGTGATTCTATTTATTTAAAATTACCTCATGACAATTTGCCTAAGACATTGGATGACATTAGCAAATATCATTTAAACGATATCATTTTTGATGCTCATTGGGATAACCCACCAGCGACTATCGCACAGGCTATTACGGAGAACGGGTATAGGAAGGGAGACAAAAAGTGACAACTACAACTCGATATATTAAGTGGAAGGAAATGATCCAGTTAACTGGCAAAAGCAAACCTACAATTTGGAGAATGTACGCAAAACGAAATGAGTTTCCCAGGCCAGAAAGAACAAAAGGTGGTACGTTTTTAGGCTGGCCAGAACATGTCTATGAAGAGTGGGTTAGAAGTGAAAAACTGTAATGCTAACTTGACCCGTTACTTGACCCGCATCTCTTGCGGGTTTCTTTTTAAAATCCTGTAACTCATTGATTTTAAATGGTACGCCCTACAGGATTCGAACCTGTGACCTACGGCTTAGAAGAGCGTAGAATTATGCTTTAATATCAACTAAATACAGTCTCACCAAGCGTTCACACGTCCCACCTTACCTAAAGTTACTTGAAGTTGCCTTATGCTACTTCATGTTGCTTGTCCCAAATTAGTCCCATCAATTCTCCCACCCTGCTATACTCTCCAAAAACTAACCGGATCTACTATGAACCTCGCAAACCTAATTCAAGAAGAAAAAGACAAGATTAATGTCGATTTGGCCGCAAGTGGTGTCGCATATAAAGAATGCCAGTTGTCGCCTCAGAAGTTGAACGACAACAACCAGCACATTTGCGTGAGTATTTTAATGAACGATTAACGTTTTATCGTGAGAGAAGTAAGAGGCTGCCTGACAGTAAATCGGTGCAGTATTTGAAGAGTGAATAATAGAAGCCCACCGAAGTGGGCTTTATGGTCATATGCATTTATTAAGAATTCTAGATTTACTCATAAATAGCGCCACTAAATATGAAAGAAGATAGACACAAATTGTTGCAAGCGGTATATAAATGAATGCATTTATTTTCCCTTGTATTAAACCCTTCCCTAAAAAAGAGATTATATCTATAAAAACAGGGTGTATAAGATAGATACCGAAGCTTAATCCAGAAAAATAACCAATGAATGATTTTCTATTTAAAGATTGCTTGATTAAGAAAAAAATAGATATAGATGAAAAAACGGTAGTGATACTTAAGTAAGAGTAAAAATATTCGTAGGTAAAAAAATAGCTACCTATGGCTGTCGCCATTATTGATAGAAGAAAGATAAGTAAACTATTTACCAATTTTAACTCTATATTGTACTTGCAAATATACCCACCAAGACAAAAATAACCCAAAAACATCAGAAAGTTATTTGTGAATAAAGTTACCTTACTACCCATGTTAAGTAAGGATGCAATATAGTAAAATATAACAGTGAGCATTGATAACGAAAAACACAATACTATAAATGAAAATAAAACACCTTTAGATGAGTTACTAAACGCCACTCTTAAAATCGGTGTCACCAAATATAAGAATGGTATCATGAATAAAAACCAAAGGTGATAGTAAGGCTGACCAAGGAGCCAGTTTTTTATTAAAGCTGGCAATACATCTGCACCTTTAGCAAAATATCTTAACACCATCCAAAAAGAAAAAAATACAGACCAAAAGATAAGTGGTATTAATATTCTTTTTACTCTTTTGTGAAAAAAAGTCAGGTTATCCTCTTTCTTGTTTAACAAAAAATAACCACTAATCATAACAAAAGATGGAACGCACCATCTTGATATAGATTCGTAGATATTCCCTGCCCACCAGCTTTTGCTTCCATATAAATCACTTGAAATATCTATATCTCCAACAAACCCTGAAGATACGTGTAACAAAACAACAGCAAGTATCGATATTGACCTTAAGTTATCAGCCCACAAAATCATAGCCTCGTAATTTGATTTACATATAAATAGTATACTTGTACGAAATATGAAATAAAAGTGTGATATATGAAAAATAGGCATCAATAAGATGCCCGTCATAAAAATGATAAATGTGAGCCTTAAGAATTCTTTTAGTAACTAGCTGAGTAATATTTGGCAATGAACAAGAAAAAGCCCACTAAAGTGGACTTTTCTATTAATCAAAGAAAGCTTTTTAAAACCATTTTAGCGCCAACATCAGTTAAGTGACCACCTCCACCGCTATATATCGCACCATCACTATTAATAATTAAACATTGCTCATTCTCACAGAAAATCTTATCTGTATAAACTTTATGCAGATTAGGGTGATCTGGTAAAAGAGAATCTAGCTTTTTGGTCGTTCTTATTGTATCTGGATATGATAATTTGCTCGGTGAAAATTCCTCTCTATATGTAGAGATAGGAGTATTTAATTGTCCTAGTAATTGATTCCTTACATCAATATGAGGAACAGGAATTGGATAGATGACATAAACATCATGACCTTTACTTAATAAGAACTTAATGTTGTCAACATAACTTTTCCACGCTATTTCTTTATCAAAATCAACATTTTCTGGAAATGCAGATGAAGATAAATTGCTTACAGGTATCCTTTTTTTGGGCAATGAAAACTGCCAGTAATTAGCTGCGACTATAATTTTCTTTTTCTCTTGTAAGTTAGAAAAGTATTTTAATCTATCCTCATTAACCACTGCGCATTCAGGGACATTACCAAACCAAATATTAGGAGATACAAAAGGACACTGCTCATAAGTCATACTAATAAACCCATGGCCTTTTTCATCTAATGCCTTTTTCAATTCAGGATCTAACTGACCAGCAAAACTATCTCCAATATTAATCCATTCTTTATCACCAAAAGCACAAGCTGTATCAACGGTTCTATTATTACATAGTGATTGTTGTTGACTAGATAAATATCCTTTACCTAAATTATTTTCATCTTTTAATTTTCTAAACTCTAATACACTGAATCGTTCATTTACTTCTTTTAATTTTCCACTAAATCTATCAGAAAAGCCTTTGGTTTCTATTGCTACTTTGTAAAAAGAAAACAGTAAAGAAGCCATTAATATAAGTGTTATTATTTTAAAAATACTTAATTTCCTCACCCTGAATTTATTCTCTATCAAATAATAAGTTATTACAGATAATAACATTGCGATTATTATTAAAATAATTAATTGAGAGTGATTTATTTCATCAGACTTTAGTAATCTAAAAAAAACAAAAACAGGCTGATGCCATAGATATAATGAGTATGAAATTAAACCTATAAATACAATAGGCTTAATTGAGAATATATCATTTGCAATATCTCCTTTATTTGCAAAGATAATAAACAAGCATATCCCAATAACAGGGATCGCAGTTATAAAAGATGGGTGAGGATTATCATGACCAATAAAAATCATACTATGAATAACTAAAAACAAACCAAAAACTGGCATTGCTTTGGCAATTAAGCTACCTATTGTTCCATCTTTCAATGTATCAAGATTTGATCTGTTATAAAACGTGGCTATACCTCCAGCAAATAGTTCCCACGCCCTAGAAGGAAGTAAATAGAATGCTTCATCCGATCTTTCACCAACAATAATATTTGCATACTGTAAAGATGCAAGCATCATAATAATTAAGATACCCAGCGTGTATCTTTTAAAAAACTTGTTTATGAATAAAATAATAATTGGGAATAAAACATAGAATTGCCATTCGACAGCAAGACTCCATGTATGAAGTAAAGGTTTATGTATACTCGCTTCAGCAATATAGCTATCTTCAGATAAGAAATAATAATTAGAACCAAAATATAATGCCGATCTTAATGATTTCGCATAAGCAATTAAAGAGTCTGGTATTAGAACAAAATATGCACAAACTGACGTAAATATTAAAACGACAAGTAGCGCTGGAACTATACGTTTAATTCTTCGCCAATAGAAATCAACTATCGAAAAATTTCCTTTTCCAAGCTTGTCTCTTATGATACCAGTGATTAAATACCCTGAAAGCACAAAAAATACATCAACACCTAGATAACCACCCTTAAAAAGGGTTTTTCCAACCAATTGAAAATCAGCATGATAAAGTATAACAGCTATCACAGCCAGCGCTCTTATACCATCAAGCTCTTTCCTATAAGAAACCATGCAACTCTGCCTTGTATTGTTAAATCTGATAAAATCAAAAATATCAGATAACTTATATTTTTTAAACATCAAGTTTTAATAAGGCTATTTTTTAATTATTAAATTAACATAAAAAATACAATTTATGTTGATAATCATGTATATGCAAGCGAGTAAATTAATGTCGCGTGTTGATTATATCACATCAATATCAAGTGAATATATTAGCGCAAACATGATAATACTTACTTGCATATGCCACATTATATATTTTATTTTCTTTTTGAAAGTTCTGCTATAGCAGAGATTATGTCAGGTATGATAGCACTATAGTTAACCATGTATGTGTCTGTATCTTTATCATAAGACACTGCATCAGGGATAACGTCGCTTACTCTCTGCGCCATCAATCCATACTGTTCATGCCCATTATGCTTCCATTCAAAATTCCTTAGCGCATTATTGTTTATCAGTTTCAATATCTTATCTAAACCATTGGTATATTCTCCTTTGTCAATTTTTAGCCTTTCGTCTGATGTTGTATTGAATGATGTTCTCCCTGAGCTCCCGTCAACAATAATAGACCCTGTTAGCATAGGAGAAGAGTTATCTCCAGAGTAATATCTGGCTATTGCGATTTGCCC
The DNA here is from genome assembly GCF_011046025.1 of Proteus sp. ZN5. GTDB lineage: Bacteria > Pseudomonadota > Gammaproteobacteria > Enterobacterales > Enterobacteriaceae > Proteus. Next base: position 1,611,899 of record NZ_CP047639.1, on the reverse strand, counting down.
TGGATTATTAGTGTAGTAGTTATCACACGGAAGCCCATTAACCCCTTGAATTTTAACACCTCTACTTAAAAACTCAGGTCTTATCTGATTAAAAGGTGATGTTGCTATTGAGTCCATATGCTGAGTATATGGCCCACCTATATCTCCTGTAACAAACATTTGATAGTTGGTTCTATTTCCTGAGACTGTGACAAGATAAGAATAGGAATTAAAATTCTTTATAGTTACTGAACAGCTTGGTGTTATTTCCATACCGTTAATATCAGTCACATATGGAGTGTAACCATTATAAAACTGATAAACCTGAACTCCATCACGATTCATTCTATCTAGTATTTGTTTTAGTGTTGTTAATCTTTTATTTTGTAACTTATCGTATGGAATTATAGATATATCAATATTTGTATCATTATTATTATCTAAGCAGTCCAAGAGGATTGCGGAAGATACATCAATAATATTTTTATCAGCGGAAGAAATAAAATGTTCAAAAAGAAAAATACCACCAACATCATTATCTGTGTTTAATACGTTTAAAGAAAGGATGATACCATCACCATTTTCAGTGTACGCACACCCTTCATTTTCCATCCTTGTTGCTTTTTGCTTTAAGTGTGGGTTTATCTGATCACACAACTTATTGGGATCGCATAACAAAGAACCTGTCTCATTACCTGAAAAAGTTAACGTTCTGAATGAAAAAATATTTTCATCATTAACATCACCACCGTATGGAGTATATGCTCCACCTGATGTTATTAATCCATTTGGAGTAATTGCGATACCTTGTCTTTTACCTATCTTTTCGATATTTTTATCAACAGATATAGCTCCAATAGGAGTAGGTTCTATATTTTCCAGCAAGTCTCTCGCATCATAATAATTAAATTTTGTTCTTCTTTGCAAAAACTGCGGCGCATCTGAACCATTATTAACCTCAATTATTATTTGATTATTATATCCAGCAATTTGAAAATACTGCCTTGTGTTGCAAACATTATATGCAGTTAATCTTGTCATATTAACTGAAGATATATCATTAGGTAATTTATATACTCCTGTTTTACCATTGCCAGAACCAGAATAATAATCAAGAATAAAAAGATATTTATCACCATCTATTTTTGTTACATATAAGCCCTCTGAGTTAGTATCACCAGCTGAGAATATCGATTTTAAAGATAGTGAATCTCTATCATAAACATATATCCATGCCCAGTTATTATCCCCCCCAACCCCAGAGCACGTTATATATATTTCATTATCATCATCAAAAAAACACATTCCTTGTGGGTATATATATTTGTAGTTGTATTTTTCTAATATCTCTCCATATCCGGCAGGTCTAAGAGGTAGTTCTGCAAAAATTTTAATATTTGATAAAGATTTCCCTGCAGACTCCTTCACATCTTGCTCAATTGATGAAAATCTTTCTTCAACTGTATCTCCTGTTTTTGTGCCAATTAATGATGAACCACTATTTTCAGATAACTCTCTCCTTAAACTAGCATCACCAACACTTACCCATTTACCCAATCCTACCCCACCTGTATTTTCAGGGCTTGAATTTAAAGGAACATATTTGGGTAGCTCACCATCCCAACGATAATACTCTCCTGTTACCTCATCGCGTAAAACTTGATTTGGCAGTGTTATTTCTGCACCTTTTTGGAATGATTCTAATGTGATATAGCCGAATTGAGATATTGCTTGTTGAGCAACCCACCGCAATCCTTCGATTGTAAAATGTTCTTGCCCGAATCTATCGATATATTTATTTTTCATTGACGTAACGAATTCGTCAATTTTACCTGAGTTAAATTTAAGGTCTTTCGCCGCTTCACTTGGAACTGGATTTTGTGTTGGAATTGTAGACATAATTTTTCCCAATAAAAAAAGCCAGCACTTAGGCTGGCTATGATTGAAATGAATTTAATTAAACGTTGTAATCTTTCTTTGCAGAAAAATACTCACTTGCTGTGATGCTGAAAGTTCCGTCTGCATTAGGCTTTTTGTCGCTTACAATACTCAATGGCCTTATTTAAATTATTCGCTTTATCTCTCATTTTATAGTGCTTCTTTATCTTTTCTTGAAGACTAAAATGAAGTTTTAGTATCGCTTCGTCAGGAAATCCTCTTAATCCGTCCAACCATTCATTCTCGGTCATATTATCACCATCAATAAGTTAATTTAATCTTATGTTATATAGACAGCGATGCAAAAGAAAGCAAACTAACTCATTTACGTTTCCTACTCACCAATCGACGCTTACCACTGATCAGTTCATCATTCCGTTTATCATCTTGTTTCATGATGTTGTCATATTCTTCTTTGGTGAAGCCTTTTTCATCAGGATATTTAGCTTTGAGCATCATCTGAAATTCAGTCATGGTTAGCTGTTCGGCTTCCTCTCGATTCATACCAAAGTGCGCACGAGCAGAGCTGATGTAGTCAATTGCCATAAACTCATCTGAGAATTCGTTTTTGCCTTCATTGCGTTGAAGTTTACGGATCTTCGCTTTACCGATAATTCCGTGAGTGAATAATTCTCGAGCAATGACGATAATGTCAGCGATTGGCATCTTACCGTTTTTATAGACAATACCGCGCTTACCCGATCTCCATTCACCAATAATTTCAGAACAATCATCATCACAGCACACCTGCATAACCATCATTGCAATTTGTAGGATATTGCGTCCATATGTCGGCTTGCTAATGGCTTTTATTAACCACTCAGGAATAACCCTGTAGCTCATTACAGCACGAGTAATTAACTCTTGCACCTCAGCACCATTTAATTGACCGTAGGCTTTCACAATCTGTTTAGGCTCACCGATTCTTGTCATATTAATGAACGATGGTCTAAATAAGTAATCCTTTTTATCAGTAGAGATAACCATCTCCCCGATTTCTAAAATAGGCGTCATAATCCCTCCTGAATATTATCAAGGGCACTCGAAAGCACCCTTTGTAATATTAAGCAGCGGTAACAGTGACCACGCATTTTGCTGTTTTACTACCATCTTCAGATGTGACAGTGATATTTGCAGTACCTTCAGCAACACCACGTACAGTGACTACATTCACAAGCTGAGTAACTGTTGCAAAGTTCGGCTTATCGCTCACAGCAGTGTAGTTTTTGTTCGTAGCATCGGTTGGGGTAAATTTGACGGTAAATGTCTTGGTTTCACCTACTTTTACAGCCAGAGTGGCTGGCTCGACAGTAATACTTTCAACAACGATTTCTTCTTGTAGCCATTCAACCGTTTCTGCATCAGCAACTTTCAATTCACCTGAATAGGTAGAAATTTCTTTTGTTGGAAACTCCATTGACCAAGATGTAAACAACATATAGCCCTGAACAACATCAGAACCATCACCTTTCATATCAAGTTGAATCCAATAATCTGGTTGGCGACCAGCTTTGATTTCATCAAGGATTTCTTTGGCAATATCAAACGCGGAAGTAGAACCGGTCACACCAGCTTTCTTTAATTCACCATCAAAACTAATGGTAAAGTCAGCGCCAGTAACAATTGATTCAGTTAAGCCTTTAGTGTCATCAGCATTAGATGTCACTGTCTCCATGCCGAAATCGAATGACTTGCTTGTTAATGCACCTAAGCGTAAGAACTGATCTTGTGCTGGTACTTGGTCAGGGCAGCCTTTTGCAATGCGCAGAATACCTGCGTTACCCATCACTAGGCCTTTATCATCAGGGCATTGTGCCATGTTATAACCTCTTTATTTGCAAATAAAAAAGGCCGCATAAGCGACCTGTTGAGATGTGTTTAATTTAAGATGTACAGCGAAAAGAAAGCTTAAGGATAAACCGGCCTTCTTCTGTTGGTATGGGCCTTGGTAGTCCACCTAAGTTGTAGATTGAATTGAGTTCGCAGTCATCAGGAAATTCAGCAACAAAGTTTAGAATTTCATTAGCCCTTATCAATGCAGGCTCAGGATCATACTGCGCAGATACTAGAACAAGCGTCACGAAATCATCAGCACCCAAATCAGCAAATCGACCACTACCATCATCAGGCTGAATAACAGCATATTGCTGAGTTTTTTCGTCTGGTTTCTCATTCCACGTCAGATATTGAACGATGAAACCATCTAGTAAATTACCTCTGTTTAAGTAGCGCTCAAACTTCTCATGTATCATATTTGAAGCTCCCGTCTCACCGCTTCATCAATAGCCTTGCGTTCATCCTCAAAACCACGAGACAAGAACTCTTTACGAGCACTTGAACGCCTAAAGTTTTGCTTAATTCTTGGATCATGAACATAAACCGCGTAGTTTGCTGTATATCCGACACGACCAGTAACGCGAGTGCCATTAACAGTGACTTCCCTGAATTGGGAGTTGATAAGTGTTGATGTATCAATAGGTGTGTATATAGCCGCCTGAGTACTACCAATCAACAAAGCAGACTGAATAGCTCTCATCACTTTCTTACCTTGTATATCACCAACAAGTGCTCTAAGGTTTGCGTTAGCCTGAGAAATACCCCTTACTTCTGCGCCCATATCACACCGCCGTTATCAGAGTGTAGTCATCTGCAATATGCTCGAATAGGTCTTCATCGCGTTTGATGAATTTTATTTCATCAGCACCGACAGATAACGGATCGCCTGAGTGCTTGCCGATAGCGATAAAGTCACCTTTTTTAGCATCAGCATACTCAGTCCAGAAAACCAACTTAATGGTGATTTCAGAGCCAACATCCAACTTTCCAGATTTAAGCTCACTACCATAGCCACAAAGAAAATGAACCGGCTCTGAGAATGTAACTTTGCCGTATTTATCTTTTCCGTTTGGTCGCCATAAAGTAGCCCACGAGGTGTAAGCCCAATTAGCAACTGAACTCATTACGCCCCCCTACACATACAGCCACCTTTCGCTATCCACAAACCAGCATGAGCAGTTTGAGTTGGATCGTCTGGTATTAACCCATTAGCACAACCGTGCTTATCTAAACCACGCAGTAGTGACGCAGCCGATTTCCATCTATCACCAAACGATTGATATCGAAATGAGCGTGATGCGCCATTAGGTGCTGTTTGTGAGCTGATATACTTATCACCTTGACCAAGTGCCATAAGTGAAAGCAGATACATCTGGATTAATAGTGCTGTTGCTGATGGATAGTGTTTATCAAGACATTCCTGAATACTGCCTACCTGCTCAATAAGTGCGTCAAGAATAAAATCAGGTAATTCTATTCCCTGCCCTGTCAGGTACTCTTTGGCTTGCTCTTTTGTGATCATGATTACCTCACAAAGCAAAGCCCCCTTTCGAGGGCATAAAAAAACCGCTTTCGCGGCTATTCGTCTTTGTCTTTTTTAGACTTGGCTTTTGGTGTGGCTGGGACCAACTCAGCGGCATCATTAGATAATGCTCTAACATTAGCCTTAAAGGCTGGATGAAGATTTTCTAACTCAACCACCTGACCCTTTTCGACACCATGCCAAGGGATAATAACCTCGTACTTTGTCATTACATATCCTTAGCTCAGTTTGGCACCATAAACCACACCAGACTTTCCGTCACCGTCACGAGTAATTTGCAGACCTGCTGCGCTCATGATTTGGAAGTTATAGTTTTCCTGTGGCATAAAGCGAGGTTTAGGAACAACACCTGTTGCCATACCAACTAACGGAGTCACTACATCTTTACGACGTTGATAAGCGATAAACTCAGAGCCTTTAAGCGCATAAGTAGGACGAATTTCTTTCACGCCAGCATATGGCAGCAATGTATCGATAATGCGACCATTTACCACGCTATTACCAGCACCAGCACCGACAGAAACAACCACAGGCTTAATTAAGTTGCCCCATGCTTCGTAACTCACCCACATTACATCGTAAGCATCCACTTTGTTGTTGAATGCAGTCTGACCGAACGCACCACCAAAACCAAAGAACGCTAACAATGCAGGCAAGTCGGCTGTGGTTAAATCGATATTAGCACCAGAAGCTCCTAAGTCGATTTTCGCTGTGTTGCGGTGATTTTTCAGGCCTTGGCCTTTGTATCCCTCAACACTAATAGATGCATCACCATTTAAGAAGTAGTTAACTACTTTCTTATTGAATTGACGCATTTTTGCAGTTTGAGAATCAAGAACAAGATCAATACCAACTGTGCTTAACCCCGCCGCATGGCGCCAGTTAACACCAAAGCCAGCGGTAAATACTGGGATTGGGTCACCATCAGAGCCATAATCGGTGTGATCATGAGAGTATGGTGCTTGACCATCGATGCTGATTGATACGTCATCAGCAATATCGCCAACCACGTTATACAGTTTCGCTGTTTTGCCAATTGGTAACACTGTTTGTAGGCCCATTAAATCATTGACGATTTCCATGCCTGTTTCTTGGTCGCGCAACTGAATAATATTGTTATCTACTTCTTTCCAAAAGTCCTTAGAGAAACCGCCTGACTGGTTTGCCGCTAAAGTCTCACCATCCATAACATTCCGATACTGGTTTATCATCAGGTTATGTTGCGTATTATAGATATTACGTGTAGCCCATAGGCTATCCCACTGACGTTGCAGTCGGCTATTTGTTGCTAAAGTTTCAGCAGTATAAAACATGTTTTTTCCTTTTTATTGATCAGTAGTTGCAGTAGCCACAGTGCCAACACGAAAGCGAACACGAATGAAATCATCAGCTTTTAGCGTCACTTCATCTTGAGAGTAGCCAATTACTGATTCCGTATCAGCGGATGCAAGAGCGCCTTTACCATCAGCACCAAGCTTGATCGGAGAGTCTTTTTTATAAGTGCCCGCAGGAACCAATACAGCCATCTCTCGACCTTCTTCTACATACTCACCAACCAGAGAATCACCAACCGGAACACCATCACGAATAGATAGCCCTTGGTGATATGCTGGATTGGCTACATAAATGCGACCAGATAATGTGGTGGCTTGAGCGAACTCATTGTCTGCGTTAATAACAACAAAAGTGCCCGGCAACGTAACTGCTTTTGCTGCGCGAGTTTCTGTGATTGATTTACCGTCAAGGTTTACACGGCGATAGCGACTAGTAGCCATTATTTAGCACCTCCAAAGTATGCTGCTGGATCTGGTGCGCCAGTTTGCTCTTGCTGTGCGCCTGAGTTGCCGGCCAAACTTGCTGCGTCACCAATTTGTTTATGCATGTCGATCAGTGCTTGACCTTGCAGTGAGTTAGCCACCACTTCACCGTATTTTTCGGCAATTACTTTGCGCATTTCGGTTTCTTCTGCGCGTTGATTTGCGGTTAATGATTCTTCCAGCTTCTTGTGGTTAACCTGTAACGCATCAACCTTTTCGTTAATTGGCTTTAGTTGCTCGGCAAGGTTCGCTGCTAATGCCTGAGTAATATCACCTACGAGTTCTTTCTTTTCTTCTTGAGTTAAAGGCATGTCGCCCTCCGTGCTGTTATTGATTGCAGGGCTTGCCTGCAGTTTACTGAAAGCAGATTTAAGTTTGTTTGTTACAACCTTCACCCATGACTCTTGGCGCTCAACTTCTTCGCCTTGCGCATCAAAGGTGATGTTGCCATTTTCATTTGTGTAGGAATGTAGTTTTGCATTTCCTCCATCGATAACGATTACTGCATGAGTGTCTGTGAAATCAGATACCCACACATAACCATCACCAGCAACGAACTGTTTCTTTGCGGCCATTTCAAGGCGATGTGATTTTTCACGATAAGTTTCACCAACTAGAGCGCCACTGTTAGTTTTAACCTCTGTGGCTTGGTCAGCATTAACCATCATTCCGACACCTTGAGCTGGTGTTGCTGCGCCTGACTCATAAAGCAGAATTGCGTCATGATCCATGCTGTGTATCTTTGCAATCCAGTTATAACCCTGCGCTTTCTGTTCTTCGTTTGCTTCGATCTGCTCAAGAAAAACAGCAACGCTCGTATGAATTGGCTCTGAACTTTCACCACTTTCAATCGCTTCGACGCGCTGAAGAACTTCTTTACCTCCTTCTGACTCTTTAGCCTTATCTACATCTATCCACTTTTCTAAATAGATACGATTACCGACCTTGGAAACATTTCTGTTTGCTGCGCCGATATACCCAACATTAAGACCCTCGAAAGAAAGCGCTGATACAAACTGACCATCAAGCGTAGGGTGGCCTAATGGCGCAGGAGTGCCTTCTAACTCTCGGTAATGGGCGTCAATCTCACTTGCTGGATATAATCCACCATTCATAATGACGTTTGCTGGAAGCGTATAACTTGGGATAATAATGTGTTCACGACCGTTGTATGTTTCACGCCGAATAGAGGCGCTATTAACCCTGGTCGTGACGTTTACTTGAATTGGCATCAGTTATTCCTCCGCCCATTGATAACCACGTTCTTTCATGGCTTCTTTTTCCTCTAACAGTTTATTGATGAGAGTCTTGTTGTAAGGCTTGCCGTCTTTATCAACAAGAACGGTTACAGTTGAGCATTTGCAGTTAATTGAGTTAGCGTCACGAGCCCACCAATCACGTTGTTCATCAGACGTAAACATCTTCCCGTGTCTAGCTGCATGATTAGCTCTTGTTGTTGGGCTTAGTGCTGAAACATGAATCTCACGAGTTTCAAGGTTAAGCATTTCCTTGGCTTCGTCAGCTTCATCTAATCGTGCCCTACGCAATGCGCTTGGTATCTCTGTCCTTGCTATCCGCTTAGCTCGGCGAGTTTCAATGCCAGCTTGATTGGTTAGGTTTCTCGCTACTTCACGAGGGTTTAAACCTCTCGCGATACCATCCGTAAGAATGCGAGCCATGTCAGCTTTAACCTGACCAGACAACCCTTTCATTTCCTCGAACACACGAGAGCGAACTAGAGCCATTCTTAGTTGATATGGCTCACTCATCAGTATCGTTGCAACACTTTGTTGAGTTGCTGCGTAGACAGTTGATTGCTGTGCTAAGTTTGCATACTGCTGTGCTGTTCCTCTTTCGTATGCTGTGCTCACATACTCAAGGAAAAGAAAGTTACCAAACTCGCCACCATTCAAAAGCACCTCATCAACCATTAGTTCACCATCTCTCAACAGTATTGATAGATAGTTAGGATCTAAATCGAATTGGTATTTTCTATTGACGACTGGCTCAGAGGGGATCCTGTTAAGAAGTTGAATGTAGCCTTTTGATATTCTGCGAATGCGTTTCGCAAACTCTCTCATTGCGCCACGTTCTAGTTTATCGACTGATGTTGGATCAGCTTTCGTCCCGGGTCTTATCGCCGTCCTTATTTTCTGTATTTTCATCAGTTTCACCTAATGGCTCTTCGCTATAATTTTCATAGCCAGCCGCCGCCCTAATTTCTTCGACACTAAACACTGGCTCACCAGTAGAGAGGGCAGTTTGATTAACTCGGCTCATCTTCTCAGCGCTATCAAGCTTATCCATCGATGACTGTTCGTTTAAATCATCCCAAACAACCGTTTTCTCACTGATAGGCTCTAGTACCTTGATGTTAATTAGGTGGTCGATGAAGTCCTCTATCTCAAAAGCGAGCTCGCTTTCTCTGCGCGATTGGCATCGTGAATTGAAATACCGGTTATCCTCTGTACTGGCGCGCTCTCCTGTTTGAGTCATTGCAAGTATCCTTGCAGGGATATCAAGCGCTGAAGATGCTGTTTGTAGGTTAACCATATAGGTTGGTGTCGGATCTGATACAGCACTAACCAGAGGTGAAACGTTAGCCCCCTGAGTAACAAGAACCGAATCGTTACCGATGTTAATTTCTCTGGCAACTTCGTTATATATTTCCTGCAAGCCAGAAACATCAACGCCGTACATTCTTGCTATTTCATCTAACCTAGACTCTTTGTCGTAGTTGATATTTAGCTGTCTTGCTGCGTTTTTAAGGAATGACTCACCAGAACCACCCTCAACCTTTTCAAGACTTACAAAGGCGTTATAGGCAGGTTCAAGAAATCCGATAGCGTCAACTGAATAGTCACCGAGAATGAAAATCCTGTTTGGATGAATATTGATATTTCTAGTCCCACCATTTGGTAGCGCTTCCGTGTACTGCCACATGCTAGGTTGACCGTAATTAGGAGAATTAATGTCAGTCACCCAATCAGTAGGCTTAATTGCATTCGCCCATGCTGGCGTTGCCTTTTTAAGTAACTTTGACTTCGTTACAGGCTCATCCCACTTTCCACTATCATTGATATGAAGAATTAAACCCGCATAACGACCAACAAGACGCTTCTGATCTGCTTCTTTGAACGCTTTCCAAATACGCTTATTCACGTACTTTTTAAATGAAGCTTCCCAAGTTGTTTCTTTCTTGTATTTATCTGCTTTATCACCCTCAATCACTTGAGGTGATGTTTTCCAGCAATTACCTACGAGTTTTGTTACCCCACCAAAGGCAATCCCACCACGGCGAAATAGTTTATATAAATCCTCAAAGGTTAAATCTTGTTTGAATCCGTATTCACACCAAGCAGATGATCGCTTCGCATCAAGCCCCATGGTTGGATTAACCAAAGCCATACGGGCACGAGCTATCGCGTCACTCACCATGTGATTGACGGCTAGTTTCATATTTTCTTGCATTATCGCCTCAGTAATCGTTTTGGAACCAATAGGCCTGCATTTGATTTTTGTGTGATATACCCATCAAGACCATATCTAACCGCATCCCAGCAGTGGTTGTTCTTATCCTCAATAATGGGAAGAACCTCACCTGTGATCCGGTCTGTTTTATACGAGTAAAGACGGGCTTCTTTTGCTGTTTCTTTACAGCGAGGATGAATGATTATTTGCTTGAATCCGCGTAGATGTGTAATGCCATCTTCTACGCTACCTTGCCATTTTTTAGCTGCGGATATATTGAAACCTTGCTTTTTAATATGGCTAATAGTTTCCGGTCTTGAGTTGTCCGCTTTAATGGGCCACTTTCTAGCCTCTGGAATACCTGCAAACTTGGCGTCATCAGTTACTTCCCATTCTGATAATTGCTTATCGGTGGCCCCGTCTTTACCAGCGTAGAACTTCCACATGTCATTAAGCTCAACTCCAGCACCGTATGCTTCATATTCAATATAAAGATTTCTATCTAACATAAACATACGAACAAGGGTGTTAGGGTCTTTTGCAAACCCGAAGTCTGCACCGAATAGTAACCTGTCTGCTTTTTGCCACAGATTATCAGGGAACGATTGAACAACGTATTTATTCGCCAATACCTGCTTATCGGAGTTTTCAAGATAAGCCCCTTCCCATATCCACGCATAGTCAGAATATTCAAGACTGTTAAGATCATCAAGCCTTTCTTCTTCCAGAACATCAGGGAACCACGGGTTATCGTTGTAGTTCATTTCAACGATGATTGAATTTTTTGGAGGTGTTTTTCTGAAACGTTTATCAGTGGCACTGCCGTCCTTCTCAGGGTTCCATGTCACCCATATTTCAGAACCAGACTCACGGACTGTTGGTCTTAGCTTTTTCCACGCCAAATCTGATACTGACTCTGCTTCATCCACCCAAGCTAGCAGTATTCTTGCTTTGGATTTAATGCTATCTAAGTTATGTCTTAGCCCGCAGAATACGTAATTAACCCTCTTGCATTTAGTGCGGATATATTTTTCACCAATATCAAAGTAATCATTCAACCAAGGAATAGACCGTATCGCCTGTTTTACCTCTTCCATTGATGATTCTTCGAGTGAGTTCATAAACTCACGACCACAAAGAATGACTCCGCTAATGCCTTGTTCTGCTGCCTGATATGCTTTTACTGCACTCATCATTGCGAATGTGCGAGTCTTTGCGCTACCACGACCACCAAAAGCACCGCGATATCGAACGCCTTCTTTTGCGAACACCGGAACTAACTTGGCAGGAATTGGTAAATCAACTGTCTGCTCCATCAGGTGATACTCCTACCAGCCTAATCACTGTTGGCTTCTGTGACATTGACCCATCAGATGACTGATGATCTACCTCTTGCTTTTCAGAGTATCCGTGATTAGCCAGCATTAGCTTTGTGATTGTTGCGTTAAAGTCGCCAGCCAATCCGCTATTAATTAGCTTCATTTCCTGAAATGCCATAATCCCGTCTAACGTGTCCGAAAACTCACGACCTAGATCACTATCTTGCTTTCCGTACTCATAAACAGTTGAACGAGCTATTCCCAAATAACACGCCAAACCTGCAATACTAGGTATAACCTGACCTTCATTTTCTTTGTAACCGCCGTACAGGTATTCCTTTGCCTTAGCGATTAGCTCATTAGTCAGCTTGCTAGGGCAACCAACCTGTTTAGATTGTTGTCCCATACCCTTTCCTTAATATTTACTGTTCAGCCACTGGCACATATTTAATATCACTAATCTCATCAGGTGATATGTATACCCATGAGCCATCGAGTGATGCGATACCGATTAACCCGTTAGTTACGCGAGGCTCTTTGGTAGTCATCATGCCTTCGTAGGTTGTACCGTCTTTCTTAGTTGCTATTACGTGATATTTATTCACTACTCAACTCCACTTCTTGGCCTTCAAACACAATCTCTTTCTTGTAGCAGAGCTTTACTAACCAAGTGCTGTTAATTAAAGCGCCGATAATAAACAATGGATACATGTAACGGCGCAGTGTCATTTTGTAATACAGTGTTCCTGTTTTCATATCCCACCTAATAAAAAAGGCCACTAGGGCCTATTCATGTGATGCAACTTTTAGTGCATCGGTAATTTATTGATTTACAAGCAAAGCGCAATTTTACGCCGCCAATCTATGCATCTCATCGAGTAATGGTTGCTTATGGTTTTTATTAAACAACTTAGTTAATTCATCCTTTCGTTGTTCAAAGCTCCATCCCATTGAGATAAACACTGTGTTGGCTCTTTGCAATTCAGTTACGCAATGTATTTGCTCTGGGGTTAGGTAATCACGAATAGGCTCTTTCTTTCCTATTTCGTTATGAACACGAAACTTAGCAGATGTCATACCAAGCACAATACGATTAATTAAGTCCGCCTCGTTACTGAAGTGATGAGGTGAAATAGTTTTACCTTGCTCTTCTCTCGACTTTTTAACTGCATCAGTCATTGGCTTATATTCCAATCTTGATGTGTTTCTATCTAATTTCTTAGCAGCCAAGGCAGACCGCATTTTAAAGAATTCAGAAACAAGCCTTTTCTTGAATGCCCTAACAACATCATTATTACGCATATATGTAATTAACAACGTTGCCTGCTGCTCATTAAGTAACGCCACCTGTTGTTTCTGTCGTCCACCATCGGTATCAAAGGATCGCATTTCAAATGCTACCCTTCCAAATTCATTAAGGTCATCGACATAGTGACGAACAAGCTGAATGACTGTTTTGTGTTTCTTTTTAACTCCATCAGCGATTGCGGAGGAGCTAGTTAATAAATCAAACTTTTTAATTTCCACTAAAGACATGGTGTATTTCCTTATAGAAAAGCGAACCTGTTCACCAGAAATAACCGCCCCACAGAAAACACCATTAACGGTTTTTCTCAGGCTCGACTTTCTGTAAGGTTCTGTGAGTGTTTTAATTGCGCGGTGAATGCGCCGATGAAATGCGTAGAGTTCGCAGCTTAGCGATACACAGCTAAGCCACTTCTAGTCTGTTCCTAGCAGTCAAGATATGATCACTCTCCTTAATGGATAAACGACTTATCTAATTGCTGATATATATATTTACTTAAGCTATACTAAGTAATTATCACTATACTTTGATTAATATCCTGTTAGTTTGCCCATGCACCCATGCTGGGCTTTTTTTATTCTTTTGGAATGCTTTTATCCAGCTCTTCACGGAATTGAGTTGGGTTATCGAAACCTTGTGCTGCCATGATATTTCTCCATTAAAAAGCCCCGCTATTGAGCGAGGCATTCAGTGTTGATGTAATTCTGCAAATACAAAGTTTGCTGTTCGTTCTCAACTATCATTTCTCTGAGACGTAGATAATCTTGTTCAACTGCTTTGTTAAGTCGTGCGGTGGTTTCATCGCTTCCGCTTTCGGTTGAATTCTTGGTGGCTGCTGGACACTCAGCTTTGGCGTACACCCGCTTAGAACCAGAGTTAACAGCATCACGAAGAGTGTTGATTTCATTCTTTGCACTGGCTAACTCCTGTGAGTGACGAATATCGAGTTGGTTTAGTCGAGTGATACGGGCTTGATAGTCTTTGTTGATTTTGACTTGTTGTGATAATTGAGCTGTTGCTGTGTTGTAGTCTTTGCTCAGTTTGTCGTAATCATCTATTACCCACCATAGCCAGAATGCAGATATTGCCAGTAGTCCAGCTAATACCTTAGTTAGCGTGTTCATGCTGGATATGCCTTATGGGTTAATTGGAAATGAGGACCATCTTTAAATGTTTTCCAGTTACCGCCCCATTCGATATCGACGCCTAACTCTTTCGCCGCTTGCATCATGGCATCCGCTACTTTTTTAAAGTATGACCAATCGTTCCAAGGGATCTGATTATTTACCAGCGGAGCACAATCAACAGCGTGACCAGTTATGTGACGACTATTCATCGTTTGGCTTTTGCCACTTGCAACTAACTGTCGTTGGCGGGCTTCATTGCGCTTACCTTCAATCACCATAAAATCAATATCGGTAATTTCTAATGCTCGATGTACTACTTTAACCAAATCAGGATGAACGCCACGGAGGTTTTCTTCACTGCGCCTACTTAATCTAAATTTACTCACTTCTTACCCCCTGTAAACTTATCCCAGAAGAAATCCAGTGCTAAAGAGCCAGCGGAACCACATAAGCCAGCCGTAAATAATGTGTAGTAGAATGAGGCGTTAAGCTCTATTGATATAAGGCCACCCATCATTCCAGCAAAGCCAGATACGAACATTTGCATAATTGCTCCTACCCAGCTCCACCGATAACCGTTACGTTTATTGTCAATAATGTATCTAGCCAATCCGCCGTATAGGGAGATAGCGAATATGACACCCCATGCGGTGGCACTGAATTTGTCTTTCTCGTCCATTCGTGTCATACCGCCTCCTTTCTGGAGGAATTAGTTAATAGAACGCCGACTCACAGCTCTTGTGTGAACGTGATAACGAGGGTAATTGTTCTGTGGCCGGCATATACGAAAAAAGACCGCCTAAGCGATCTTCAAAATAGGTTGTTCGGAATAACCGAACATGTGAACTATCCGGTAATTCCGGAGAGTTGAAATTGATGCCCGTTTCGTGGGCTAACGGCATGTAGCGCTACTCATGCACCAGCATGGGCTTACAAACGATGTATTTTGCCATGTTCTGTTTATCCCCTCGAATTCGGGGGAATTAAAATGGTGGAATTACACCAAATTAAAAACGAAACGGGATTAATTGTTTCTTACAACGGTCTGTCGCCAAACAAGTGCCGTTAAAATTAACAATTAACCCCGCCCTAAAAGCACAGATGACGAACGTGCTTTGTTATTCTTTTCAAAGATATACACGAGCATGTATATAAGGTAAGTAAAGTTAAGAGTCACGTAAAGCAACTTACCCTATAATTGTTGTCCATTTGTCCATTAATGTCAATAGCAAAGTTCGGCTATTTTCTTTACTTTAGCCACACGTTTACGATTATTCATTGCATTTCGGAGAGGTTCGTACAATAACCACTGAGCAGCTTTGAGTTTTTCGTCAACTTCTCTCCTGCAAGTTCTATGAGATGGCTTGCCGTATTTATTCCCCCCTCTCGTTTGCATTTTGCGTGGTTTTGCGACTCGGTGATAGTAAGATGCAATCGAAAGCTTAGATGAACCATGAGCGTAATAACTTAGCAATATTCCATAGGCCTGTGTGTCAGTGGCGATGACTGAATCTACGACCTGAGAAATCAACATTCCTTCATCATCATTGCACATAGGTCTTGATGGGTTTTTACTTGCCTCTACTGTTTGCATGAATTTATAAATCATGTTGATCATGCGAATATCGATACGACCAGAATATACCCACGCCCCCCACAGATTTAACCAACCATCTAGCCAGCGAAACTGCTCATCCGTTAATTCCTTTTCTCCGATATAGCTCATCTCGCCTCCGGTAATACTGTGTGATAATCATCATTAGCCGTTGTGTATAGAACTCTGACGCCATCCATTAATCCGCAAAATATTTCCATGCATTCAGCAATCTGAATTATGCAAAAGTTAACTCGACCACCTGATTGAGATTTTAAATATCTTGCTTCTTCAATAGCTGCGATTAAGTCAGTGAACATCATCTATCTCCCATATTTTGATATCTAATGAGCCATGAGCAACCTTCTCACCTCGACGGATCCGCATATCATCAATCTGACTATCATCACCCCAAAATTCAGCATGAGTTAACGAATCGAAAACTGCTTTAGGCAAGTTATCGAGGTCTCTTTGTCTTTTATCTGGGGGATTTGCTGTGATGACTATTTTGATACGGGAAGTGGTTTTGACGTCTAGGTTATGTTGCTTGATATAATCTGTTACTTGCTTTCGATAGCTAGTGCCTTTGGGTGAGATATAATGGCGTCCTCTACAATGCCTCCAATAGGTATTATTGCTAGGTGGCCACGGCAATTTTAAGTGATACTCGTTCATACCTTAATCTTACCCTCCTTGATGAGAATATCCTGAGTACGAATAACGCCTTCTAAATGACATTGCTTTGCGTATTCAGCGTCAGTAATTCGTGTCCTTCGGTCTATTTCATCGTGACAATCGCTACATGCCCAAGCACCAAAAATATCATTAGGTTTTATTCCGGTACCGCAAATGCCAGACATTCGATAATGAGCTAAGACGACAGTTTCAGAATTACCGTTACACACTCCAGGTATTCTAATTTGGCATTCACGGTCTCGAGCTTCTTTGCGTAAGTTCGCCATCTCCCTCTCCTTTGATTTTATCCATCACTTCCAAATGAGCGTATTCATCAGCACACTGAGCACACACGTAAATTTCTTCATCTGTTAGCTGTCTATTGCATGACATGCAGTTCATTTGATTTTCCTTGTAGCATCAAATCCAGTTAGCTCATTCAATCGTTCCGCTGTATGAACAGACCCGAGGCGAAACATTACGCCAAGATAATCAACTGCGCCCTGTTTACCAAAGACAGATAAAAATAGGTATTTAAATGCTCTCTTAACAACACACCATCTTTTAAATGACTTCTCACCGATGATTACAAAATCAACTGAGTCATCCATTAGCTTTAGTTTTGGGTTCATTCTTCCTGTTTCCTTTTCAATTTCATATACTCGCTATCTTCCGGAGTAGTTAGTATTAAACCGAACTGTAAAGCCCACGCCTCAACTCTCTGTAAGAAGTGATGCATATCACCTTTATCTAACCTTGAAGTATGCCTAAGTGTCTCTCGTTGCGTTTTTTCACCCGTTAACACATCGGTGTACTCAGTCACTTCAAATCCAAGGTAAGTGGCCTTTAAGCTTTCTTTCACCCATGCTTCGGTACAGAACTCACGACCCGACCTAATTAAGTAGTCGCTGATTTCTTTGTACCAAACATGGCTTAATGCGTTTTGAGAGAGGCTTCGTTTTGGTTTGTAAGGCTTGATGGTGACGCTGAGTTTTGGGTGGGATTTAAGTAGTTCAATTACATTGTTATCAAATAGCTTTTTCGTTGATTCGTGTAGACAGAAGTTTTCCAAGTTAACCTCCTTGCATTTCTGCGTATACCTCTATCCAATATTTAGCTTCTTGGATCCATTCTTTTTTCTTTTTGCGGATTTGTCTTTTAGTTGGTTTGCATGGGAATTTATAGTGTTCCTCAATCCAGCCTACATTTATTTTTAACATCCAAAATCTGCGATTCGTATTGAAGTTAACGTAATAGACCATTACTTCTACTGGATCACTCACTGTTAGCTCTCCTGTTCCATGCTGCGATTGCTTCCTGTCTACTATCTTTAAATCCCGTCTCTGCTTCGCATGAATTACACTCTGCCTTGTAGTATGTTTTATCGTCAAATTCTTCATAATCATACGCGCCGACAAAAATCCTCTCACATCCACAAAACGGGCATTTCTTGAGTTCGTTCATGCTACTTATCCTTTTTGAAGGGGAGTTTATTTTCGATGTAGTCAATTAATGAAAATAAAAATTGTCGTACGTGTTTTCTGGCAAAGTGGATCGGCGTATCAATTAGAAAAAGTAGAAAGTAAACTATGCTTATCGGGAGCATGAATACAATTAAAACTGTCCATCTAACTAAATAGTTAATCTCGTTGCCTTTAAATTTCGCCCACTTCATCATTCACCCTCTAGCATTGGTGGGAGTGGCAGATCGCCCCAGTAGATAACGTCTGAATAATCAAACCACTGTGATATTTTTATGCTGTAAAAACCGCATCCTTCATCAATCCTCCATCCGGCGTGAGTTTCACCGCCTACATAGAACAAAATTAGCTTACCCCTCTCTGGATATTTCTCACTCACCTTAACCCAATTAGTTCCCTGCATTAGATGCCTCCTCTTAGAATTTTTTCCCGCCCTTTTTGATGCGGTTTTCACGCTGATGATCTGCTCTATGTTTGTTGTATTCGAGCTTTTCAGCAATAGCCCCTTCAATGTCATAATCAAAGGCTTCGGCATAATCCAAAATACGAATAACAGCATCAGCAAGTTCGACTTCAGCCATTTTTCTATGTGGCAAATGGTCATCCATTAAGTTTTTGCGTTCTCCCTCCATTGCCTCGCTGATTTCAGAGTGAATCAGGCAGAGTAAGGTTCCTTTCTCGCGTGGATTATCCCACCATCCAGCAGATTTATTTTGTTGATGGATTTGTTGCTGTAATTGTTTAATGTTCATCTAAAAATCCTCATGCTTATCACACTGGCACCCACTGTTATCAATACCCCAAGGGAATAAAGTGTCTAACTCAGTAAACCAACTTTTACATTTGTCACAGTAAAACACTTCCCACGGCATTCCGTACTCAAGAAGCCATTCAGTAACTTGTGGGGTGATTTGTATTGGTGGGATACAAGAAACATCGAAGTTTTTAATTTCCAGTTCTCGCTGCAGTGATTCGATTTCTAATCGTTGGTTTGATATTTTTTTTCTTGAGATAATTCTGTCTGTTTTCAGCTCTCTGTTTTCCTCTGTGAGCCGTTTACATTTTTCAAATAAACTTTCTGTGTTCATTCATCTAAAAATCCTCTTGCGTGTTAACACTCAATTTCTTCATCTACGTAGTCGCTGTTTATATTGCTTAATACCGCCTGATCTAAACCACCGCGAGCGTTAGTGAAGTAATATGTTTTTTCTGCACCAGGTGCGTGACGTGATTTCGTGCAAATAACCTCAGTGATACCTTTCAGATTGGTGTCGGGATGATATTTTTCATCACGATAAATCATGAAGATAACGTCAGCCTCTTGTTCGATAACGCCAGACTCTCTCAAATCAGCATTAACGGGGCGCTTATTGGTTCGTTGTTCTAAGTTACGGTTTAACTGTGCAAGTGCGACTACGGGACATTTAAGCTCTTTTGCGAGGTTCTTTAACCCTGTTGCAATCTCACCCACTGACTGATTCATGTTTTCAGGGTTGGTCATTTTCATTTTCTGCAAGTAGTCAACGATAATGACACCTAAACCGCCCGTTTTTTTGTGCATCTTTCTAGCATCAGCGCGTATTTCATGAATGCTCATTGATGGTCGGTCATTGATATAAATCGGTGATTCCTGAATGTCAGCAAGTGCATGAGATAACTTAGCCCAAGCCTCATCCATGTTTATTTTCGATTTATCGTCACCTAGTAGGTCTTGCTTGTTAACCCCCGCGTGATGAAATGAAATGCGTTCTGATATCTGCCACGAGGGCATTTCAAGGCTATAAAAAACAACGGGTTTCTTTTGCTTCAATCCGATTGCTTTTGAAATTGCTGTACTGAACATGGTTTTACCCATGCCCGGACGGCCACCAACAACAATCAAATCGGTGTTATTAAATCCACCAAATGTCTTATCGATGTCAGGTAAACCAAACTGAGTTTTATATTTCCAGATATCACCGTTGATCATCGACTCAAGAATATTTATCGACTCGTTAACTCCGTCCATGATGTGCTGTGTTTCAACAACACTACCTGTGTCCATTGATGAGATTGAGGATTGGACCTCACCAACAACATCAACAAGGTTGCTAACGTTTGATGAGCTAATCTTCGCAACACCTTCATTGAGAACAGCAAGCGTTTTTCGTGCCGTGGTTAGATCCTTAATTTTCTGAACATAACCGGGTAACATTTGAATACTTGATGTGTTTTTAGTGCATTCAGCAAGATAGCCGAACCCGCCAGTAATATCTGAATTACCTTGTTGTTCAATTTCTCCATTCAGTAAAACCAAATCAACCTTAGATCCATTTCTAACAAGGCTTTGCATGGCTTTAAATATGGCTTTGTGAGCCGATGATGTGAAATCGTCAGCAACTAAACTTTCAATCGCTGAGATAGCAATTTCTTCTGTTTCAGATGTGGCAATCAGTATTCCGCCAATGACAGCCTGCTCTGAGTAATAATCCGTGAATTTATTTTCCATTAAACAATCCCTTTTTTCCGTTCGGTATATTCGCGCTTGGCTTGTTCGTAGGTTTGCGACCATCTTGTCGGCGTTAAGATCCAGTCAAGAGTTAACCATCCCTTGTCTTGTAAGCTAGTGAATAAACTTGATTGCGATATCAGCTTGAAGCAGGTGTCCATGTGTTTTACTTCACGCCATTGCCCTTTGTTAGTTTTGCCATTCCAGACAGCCTCCAAATCTTTGTAAGCAGGTCTGCGTGATGTCCACTCATGAAAATCAATGGCTCTTTCAGGAACGTATTTGTTCCAGATTTTAATTAATTCTTCATGAGGACAATCGACAGGATTGATACCGTCTCGGTTTTTCCACTTGAGAGCGTCTGACAGGTAGCCATCGAAGCGGTTAACTCGGCAGATATTGGTTGGTTTTGCTATTGAGTTATTACGTCGCTTCCATGTTGACACCACCCACTCAATAACTGTGATTAAATCACTTAGCAGATATCTATCTCTGCTTTGGGTTGGAGATAAGAGGGTCATGAATGGTTTAAAGTCTCTGCACTGAGAGCCAGTAATATTGTTATAAAAATCTAGAGCTTCTCTTGCTTCCCTGATTATCTCTTCACGAGAAATTCCTTCACTTGAAGATGACATAGGATGAGCACTTACCACTGGTATTCCATCGAAATCATATCTCTCAGACACGATCCCTTCTCTCACCAAAACGAAACCATCAGAAAGTTGCTTTAGTTTTACAATGGATTTATCTCTAGCGTTCAATCTATCGATTTCAATGCCACAAGAATCGCCCTTACCATTGGAAACCAGAAGATCAACTCGACCAGCTTTACCATCACCTCTGTCGCTAACTCTAAATTCTCTTTCGCAGATATAACCCAGCTCAACTAATTTTTGCTCAACAGAATCATGAAGCTTGTCTGCCTTATCGAAATCAAACTTTCCTTCTAGGATTGAAATTAATTCTTCACGAAGAGAACCTCCTCGATTTCCTCCCTTGGGAGGTATGGTGGGATCTTTTCTTTTGTCTTTTGTATTATTGTCTTTTGTGTTTGACTGTTTCGGTAAAGTGGTTTTTACCGTTTTAGTAAAGCTATTCTTTACCGTTTCGGTAAAACTTTTACTGTTTCGGTCAATGTCGGTTTCCCATTCAGAAATATTCTTATTCATTCCAATTTTTCGACCTTCCTGAATAAAGATTTTCATCCGAACTAATTGATTTTTAGCGGTGGAGCATTTGGTGCTATCAATCTTTGTCATGCTTTCAAGTTGTTCATTGCCAACCCAATCCATTTTTTTATTAAAGCCGTATGTTTTTCTCCACACAGCCATAACCATTAATAATTGGTGCTTGGTCAACCCAGCAAGCATGATTGCATCTAATAGCTCATTCGCTATTCTGGTGTAGCCATTATCAAGATCTGCCACGTTAGGCCTCTCTTGCCGTCGTTGATTACCAAAATCTGCATATGCAACATTACTCATGCGATCCTCCTAGTAATTTCTCACGATGCTCATTTCTCAATTTTGCATCTTCGAATGCTTCCTTTAGACGCTTACTTCCTAACGGTGTCACTTCTCGTAACGTCTTATCTCGCATGATGTTTTTATGCACTTCGTGACGATTAAACCAATGATTAACTTTCTTCTTCATGGTATAATTCCCTTATTCCTAAGCTGTATCAGCAAAAGGGAAACTCAAAATCAGCTTCCCTTTAATACTGGTTATTGATACAGTATATTTGTTAGTTGAACAGACCTAATTGTTCTTCTCTAAAGGCCTCAGTTGTTCCCGCAATTGAGGCTTTTTCATATGCATGAACTTGAAGTTTTAACCTCGATAGCTCAGCCATATTTTCCAGATACAATCTATAATCTGATTCCCTGATAACCTTCTCGCCCTCCCTCACAAAACCAATTACACGACGTGTGGCAAGCATTTCGCATACACCATCAATAGATTGGATTCTTCTTGAGATAGTCGAGTCTGAGCGTGATGTGGCTTGTGCAATTTCTCGCTGATCCCCATCACGTAATATTTGAAGTGCGTTACTAACTAAGTGACGCGTTCTAAATTCAATAGCTCGTTTGTCACGAACTGTTTTGCATGTGTTTCCATATTCCATTTGTTAAAGTCCTTATTAATTACTTCCCATATTGGGAACAGCAGTAATGATCCGTGGCTCATTCCATATGAGCGGATTGTTTGCTCTGAGAATTTACTCTGAGCGGATTAGTGATGTTAAAGAGCGATTAAAACTAAGCAGCAAGTAATTTTTTTTGGCTAATAGCTAGTAAGTCTTCAGCTTTTATTTTCCCTTTGGATAGGGCTTGGATTGTTTTTGCATAATTAGTTTTTCCAAAAAATTCTGTTTTTGGTAGAAAACCGTTATCAATCCATTTATAAACAGCTCGCTCACTTACTCCGCATGCCTTTGCTACTTCTGCAACGCCAATCTGTTTAATTGGCTCCCTTAAATCGTGCATAGAAGTCTCCTTAATGAACTTTCAGTACATATATTAGTTGAACTGACAGTTCCTTTCAAGATGTTTATTATTGAACGTATGGTACAAACTAATAACGTGCGTGAATTATTTGCCAAGAGGCTTGCGCAGGCTTCAAGAGACGCTGGTTTTGATGACCATGGCAAAGCGACAGAAATAGCTAATAAACTTGGCGTAACCACCAAGGCCGTTAGTAAATGGTTTAATGCCGAATCACTACCAAGACAGGAGGTGATGAATAAGTTAGCTAAATTACTTTCAGTGGATATAGTCTGGTTGCAACATGGGCAAGAAAATGTAAATAATGCAAATGTTAGTAATCCAAGACCTTATAGACCAGCACCTAAATACCCTGTAATTAGCTTTGTTCAGGCTGGTAATTGGACGGAAGCTTGTGAGCCATACACGCTAAGCGAGATCGATGAGTGGTACGAGTCTGAAGTTTCTGTTCAAGGATCTGCTTTTTGGCTTAAGGTTGAGGGCGACTCAATGACGGCTCCAACAGGAGTTAGTATTCCTGAGGGATCATTAGTCCTAGTAGATACAGGAAGAGAACCTATAAATGGAAGCTTGGTAATAGCTAAGCTTACTGATACGAATGAAGCGACATTCAAAAAGCTTGTCTTTGATGGAGCTAAATATCTTAAAGCGTTAAACCCAGCTTATCCCGCTATTACTATAAATGGAAACTGTAAAATTATTGGCGTTGTAGTTCAAATGATGATGCGATTTGTCTAACTTTTAATCATTAAGAAGAGGATGCTTTGAGAATATTTTTTCTAATTATTATCATTGCTTTATCAGGTTGTGTAACAGGTGATAAAATATCATCAATACATTCTGGGATGAGCAAAGACAATGTTATATCAATAATGGGCAACCCTGATGGAGCCTCGTCAAGCAATGAGTATGAAATATTAATTTATGCTAACAGGCTGATGTCTGGTTGGTCTTATGATAAAGCCGACTATAAGTTTATATTTAAAAATAATTCTCTTATTGAATATGGACCAGAAAAAATAAGACAAGACAATGGCGCTTCAGCTATTAGAGCGATATCAGCACAACAAAGCCTGTTATTATGGCAACAACAGCAAAACATCTATAAAAAACCAGTAACAGCAACGAACTGTACAAAATTAGGTTCTACCGTTAACTGCACGTCATACTAACCTCATGCTTTTTATTTAGTCCCTCTACCAGAGGGATTTTTTTCATCCCGCCTAAATAAATTAGTGATCAAGAGCTAATTTTAAATATTTACAAAAATAAATACCGTTTAAAAACAACAAAATATACTAAAAGTTCACTATGATAATAAAATATTGTACTTTTGGTTCTTGATTTATGTGAACTATTGGTTCAATATATAACTCATCAAAGGCAAGGAGCCATAGATAAACAGGATGTTCGCTCTTTTACAATTAGGAACGCTCAGAATAAATTTTCAGAGCAACCACTGAGTGGTTTTTGGGATTGGTGAATGCTAAGGCTGATTGGCAGGTTTAAAAGCTAACAGTTTCCGCAAGCGAGCGATACCAGCTAAGTAGTGTCATATGCCTTCGGGTACTGGATCGTAATAACTGATATTGAGGGAGGCGAAAGCTGTTTACCTCGGCATGGCTTGCAAGTAGGAGATCAGCACCTACCACCAATCACCAAAAATCACTTAGGAGGCAAATATGGCAACAATAACTTTTAAAGAGAACTCAAAAATTCGCAGACGCAGAAAGCAAGGTGAGTTTTTGGCTCGAAAGATAGCTATGAGAAGTCGCTCAGTGGAAGAAATTTGGGATTCGATATTTGGCGTTGAGAAGAAAGAACGCCCTGTTCTCTCTCTCAAACCAACAAAGCATTATCCAAGTGGAGATAACTGTTGCTTACCTAATGTAGCAGTATTTTCAGGAGTTAAAACAAAACAGCCGAGCAGTGAGTTCGGTATAACAGCGAGATAGGAGATTAAATATGTACAATGCATTTAAATTAATTCAAGCGCACTGGGCGCCACGCCCTAACGAAGAAACAAAGAATATCGATATTGAAACATTCAATAGAGCCAAGGAGGATGCAATTAAAGAATTACAAAGCCAGATTAATCATATTAATAGAATGGAATTACAACAATATAAGTTTCACCTTAACTACCAGTAAGTTAACTAATTACAGTCCATTCTGTGGGCTGTGGTGAGTTGATTAATAGATAGGAGATAGAGATATGTGTGATTGCTTTACGAAATTAGGCGATGACATGGAAAGTCGCATTAAAGCGAAACTACCAGAAGGTGCAAGCCTACAGTCTTCTGGCTGGAAACAATCAGGATTATTTATGTCTGGCGGCGTCATGTCAGTTAATTATTTCATTGAATACAACGCCAGTTATCAAGAAATCAAAAAGGACGGCACGCCGAAAGCCCGCCTAACAAAGCAGGATTTCCCTGTTACGTTCTCATTCTGCCCTTTCTGTGGCGTGAAATGCGAAACCAAATAGCATCGTGTTTAGTTAATAACGGAGAAGTGATTTGTTTGATTACATAAACAAAACCTACGGTTTAAATATCAAAAAAGGCGACCGCGTTCGATATACGGGTAATAAAGAAGCCAGAGAAGGAACGATAACTGGCATACATACAGGAAAGTTAAAAATAAAAATGGACGACGACAAACATGCGGATGTTTATCACCCTACTTGGGAGCTTGAGTATCTCTAGTTAATAACGGAGGGAGTATGACAATAGAAGATTTCCACAATGGAAAGCTACCCATGCCGAAATTATTTAGACCTGTTCGAGTCGAGTTTGATTCACTGGTTCCAAATGGCCCTAATGATGAATATTGGGTCACGACAATCAGGTATGTAAGACGAGTTAGACATGCTGATGGTTGGCGCTGGCAATTGGTAAGGACGCATCATAAAGGTTTGGATAGATGGGATCCATACTTAGAGTTAGATAGGGAAGGACTTAACGACATTAATCATGTGTACGGACTAATTAAATAGTTAGGAGGGAGCGTGGCAGATAAAACAATGGAATTTAAAGGAACGCCTGCGCCATGGGTTGCTGATATTAGATGTGGGTGTTGCGCTGTTTACCAGAAAAATAGAACTAATGATACGGCTGGTTGCCATCGTGATGATGATAGAAATATCGTATATAGCTCAAAAGGCGCTAGATATGATGAAAAATTATGTCACTGGGTTATGGATGAAGAAACTCAAGCCAATTTTACACTAATCGCAACAGCACCAGAGTTATTAGAACAGTTAATCAGACTTCGCAATAAAATTGCAAGCTATGAACCAGATGATGACGATGATTTAGACATCGTTGACGCTGTAATCGCAAAAGCCCTAGGTCAGCAGTAACCCACCACTTAATCATTCATATCGCTATTAATAGTGAGGAATACGCACATATGGCAAATGAGAATAACAGCTGGATTCGCTGCGATGAATTAACACCAGAAGTTAAAGATGATTTGGTTTTACTTATTTGCATGGATAGCAAATACCCAGAACCATGGTTAGGCAACATACTTGATTACTTTGGTAAGTCAGGCTCGCTTAATGCTTATTGTGGCAAGGTAACGCACTGGCAACCAGTTCCAAAAAATCCAATTAAATAACCCACCGCACCAATACCAGATAACCACCCTATCGCTATCGCAAGATTGGCGCAGATTTCGCACATCCAGAGGTAAGCATGAATATTGATAAACACAAACTTTGCATAGCTCAACAGCAAGCATGGCGCGCTCTTTATCTCAAGGATGAGGATAGATGGTGCGAAGCAAACGAAACATTAAAAACAGCATACGGAGTACAGCATGAACGCAAAGCAGAAACACGTAAAACAACAGATATTCTCACTATTGCGAGAGTCTGAAATGACAAATGAGCAAATCGACGACTTAGTTTTTCAATGGAAAATGAAAGTATCGATGGAGCGTACAAACCTCATTCAGCATGAAATCAACACACGCAAGGAGCGCGAGTTTATCTAAGGAGGATCTATGTTAACGAATACATACGGACTCAGAAACGACTGGTACGAACGCCAAATGGAAAAACAAGCGTTTGTTAATTCTCAGGAAGAGAAAATATCAGTTGATGAGGTTATGGATAGCCTACCCGAAGAACTACTGTGCATGGATTTAGCAAGGAAGTTAAATCCGGTATTTGAAATTAGCCCTCAAGCGCTGGATGCGGTTTTAGATGGAATTAGAACAGCTATTCAGATAGGGATAGATAAAGAGGTTTTAGGATGAAAGATGGAATCCACTATCACTTAAGCAATGAGGATTACCACAAGGATGAGGCAATAGGATCAACGTCAGTAAAAGCAATGAATATTAGCCCAGCAAACTTATATTTTAACCCATTTAAAGGAAGTAAATCGGCAAATATAGGAACTGCAATTCACGCAGCGTTACTTGAACCTGACGTTTTTGAAAAGGAATTCATTCTTAACTCTGACATTAAAACCAGAGCGTCAAAGGAATATAAAGAATTGGTTAAGGTGTGCAATCCTGACAATATTTTTATAAATGGCGAAGTGGAAACAGTAACAAGGATGGTTGAGTCGGCAAGGATGAATTCCGACTTTATGGACTACATGGCAACAAAAGGGAATTCAGAAGTATCGATGTTTGCTACATGTCCAATGACTGGATTAAGACTGAAATGCCGATTTGATAGGTTATCTGACTCTCTACCCTACCCGCTTGATGTAAAGAGTTGCATGGATGCAACAGAGCGAGGCTTTAGTCAGGCGTTTGGTAAATATCGCTACCATATTCAAGCGGCTTTTTATCTGTACGTTTTAAAGCTAACCACAGGGATTGAGTTAGACCAGTTTTGCTTCTTTGCACTTCAGAATAAACCACCTTATACCAACTGCATGTATTACATCGGCACGGAATCGCTGGAACTTGGCTATAAGCATATGCACGAAGCATTACGCAAAATTAAAGAATGCATTGATGACGAAGCGCTACGAACTGAAGGAATAGTTCTTCCGCCGAGTGAAATCAATGTTCCTAATTACTTATTCGATGATGAATACTTAGATGATGAGGTTTTTCTCTAATGGACTTATCACGCACAATCATCCCAAAGTCAGATCAGATTAACTTTGAAGATGTTCAAACCACACCAATTACCGCCGTTATTAAATCCGTTCGCGAAGGTACGAGAGATCAGCCTGTTTTTATCGACTTAGTAGGTTATGACGGCAGGCCATACAAACCATCTAAATCTATGCGAAGGGTTCTTATTGGTGGATGGGGAAATAACGGCCATGACTGGGTTGGAAAATCTTTAACAATAATTGGAGATCCATCCGTTAAGTTTGGCGGCGTAGCTGTTGGCGGTATAAAAGTTTATTCAATGAGTGATATTGAATCTGATTTTTCAATGATGCTGTCTGTTTCAAGAGGTAAGCGCTCAGAGCATAGAGTTAAAAAACTACTGACAAACCAAATGATGCTTGCCGATTTCACATCAAAATTAAACGAGATGTCGCCAGAACATTTCGAAAAATCATATCAGTGGCTTAAAAATAAATTTTCAGGAGATGATGAAAATCTTGAGAAGCTAGAGGTTGTTTACAAGAGCCATAAATCAGATATGGAGAACACATAATGGCAAGTAAAGGCGTGAATAAATGTATTCTCATTGGTCACTTAGGCCAAGACCCTGAAATTCGATATATGCCGTCAGGTGGCGCAGTAGCAAATCTCACACTAGCCACATCGGAATCGTGGCGTGACAAGCAGACTGGCGAGATGAAGGAGAAAACCGAGTGGCATCGTGTGGTAATTTTCGGGAAATTAGCGGAAGTTGCAGGTGAATATCTGAGAAAAGGAAGTCAGGTATACATCGAGGGCTCTCTGCAAACCAGAAAATGGCAAGACCAAAACGGGCAAGACAGATACACAACGGAAGTAGTGGTCAATATTGGTGGAACAATGCAGATGCTAGGCGGTAACGGTGGTAATCAGGCGGGAAGCCAGAAGACACAGCAATCAGCACATCAACCGCAAGCACCACAAAACGACCCCCCTCAAGATTGGGATGATCAAATACCCTTCTAACCACCCTACCCGTTCAACCAAAGGATATAACCATTACTCAGTGCAAGGATGCAACAGGAGATAGATATGAACATTAAACAATTACAGCAACAAATCCATCAACAAAATAAATCTGCTGGATGGTGGGATAACCCACGCGAAAAAGGAACGTTACTCTGTCTTATTCATTCAGAAATCAGTGAGGCAATGGAGGGAGAGCGCAAAGATTTAATGGATGATCACTTACCGCATCGAAAAATGGCTGAAGTCGAACTTGCTGATGCTGTTATTCGTATTTTGGATTATGCGCACGCGTTCGGGTATGACATTGAAGGCGCCATCACTGAAAAACTCGAATACAACAAACATAGAGCAGATCATCAACGTGAAAACCGCGCAAAGGAAGGCGGAAAGCAATTCTAATTTAACTCGCAGGGATGCAATGAAGAGGAATGAATATGAGTAAGCAGATGATTTTAGTTGCAAGAACAAATAAGGTTGGCTCTGACTCTGAGTGTGGCCTGGGTATTACTGAGGATGAATGGGATAAATTAACCGAAGAAGAGCAATCAGAATATATCAATACTGCAATTGATAATCTTGTTGATTGGTATGTGAAGACAGAAGGCTAAGGTGGAGTGATGGATAAATCAAGACAGAAGTTTGAAGAGTTTATTAAGTTTCACATGGATGATGCAGAAGAAAATAATAAATTCGAAACAGCAAATAACGGATTAAATTACGCTGACCAATATGTAGATTTGATGTGGATTAGCTGGCAAGCATCACGCGAGAGTTTAATTAATAATTTACCAGAAAGCATTAATTGCCCCACCGCACCAGAATTAATATGGCTACAAGCTGACCCCGAGCCAGAGGAGATAAACAAACCTGAATTTCCAGTTAATTTACGTAGTGATGATGTAACTTGGTGTGCAGATAGAATTCATCCAACTGACACGTTATATATTCGTGCTGATTTAATTCAAAAGTAAATAACCATGCAAATAATCGGATATGTATTACTCATGTTAATACAGGGTTCTGCACATCTATAGGAAATCAAAATGATATATTTAAGTTTGTTTAACGGAATATCCGCTGGGCGATTGGCACTGTCTCGCGCTGGAATTAAATTTGATAAATATTACATCGCTGAAATAGATAAATTCGCTAATAAAGTATCTGAGTTTCATTATCCAGATAATATCCAATTAGGCGATGTTAATAATTGGCGTGAGTGGGATATTGATTGGTCAAATGTGTGGTTGGTTACCGCGGGATTTCCATGCCAAAGTTTTTCTGTAGCAGGGAAACAACTTGGTGATAAAGACCCAAGAGGAAAGTTATTCTGGACGACATTGGAGATAATGAGTCATGTATTAGAAAATAATTCAGATGCTAAATTCATGCTCGAAAATGTAAAAATGAAAAAGGAATTTGAGGAATATATAACACTGCATACGGAGCGCGCATTAGGTTATGTAAATAAAACTCTTATTAATAGTTCATTATTATCAGCACAAAATAGACAGCGCTATTATTGGACTAATTTTGAAGTTAGTCAGCCCAATGATAAAGGTATTTTGCTGAAAGATATTATTGATGATGACAGTATTACTGATAGAGAAAAGTCATATTGCATCATGAGTAATTACGCATGTGGTGCAAGTGAGGATGAATACTTTAATAAACGCCGGCGACAAATAGTATTTAGGCCGTGCGAACCAAGAGAGAATATCAAGCAATCCAAGGACGGGTTAATTCATGTTGCTAATGCCTCAGACATTAAAGGCAATGAGCAGATAAAACGCATTTACTCTGATGCTGGAAAGGCCCCAACATTATCAACATGCCAAGGCGGACATAGAGAGCCGAAAGTCGCAACAGATAACGTAACTTATAGAAAACTAACGCCTACCGAGTGCGCCAGATTACAAACGTTTCCCGATGGTTGGTGTGAAAACATAGTCTCAAATTCACAGTCATATAAATGTTACGGCAATGCTTGGACTGTTGATGTTATTGCTCACATATTCAAATGTGCATATAGAGAAAATAAACATGAAGCTATTCGTCCTACTGTTAATTATGAACAATCATGCTGCGCCAATATCTGAGGATTATACACACAATCGGAATGCAATAAACGTGCTGAATATTTAATGTCAGTGAGGAATGTTGAGGTTATTTGTGGAGAGGTGATGAGAGATGAGAGTTAATTTAACTTTAAATAAACCGAATGAGACTGGATTATTAATTTTTGCAAGTCAATGCATAGCTAATTTTATTGAAAATGGTCACACTGATTGCGCTTACACAAGACCGAAAATGAAAGTATGGGTGAAGAGAAATAAGTTAGGTAACATTTCAGCTCAAGCGCATAGGTTGTGACATGAAAGCTGACTACGGAGGTAGCCACACACCAAAGGAATTGCGTGATAGATGGCAAACTCCCCTACCTTTATTCACAGCATTGGACGCTGAATTTGGTTTTTATTTAGATGCCGCTGCCGATAAAAATAATGCTCTCTGTTCTCATTACCTCACCGAAAAAGACAACTCGTTAAATTGCGATTGGGAAAGTTATGGCTCTATTTGGGTGAATCCGCCCTATTCAGATATTCAGCCATGGATTAATAAAGCCGCCGAACAATGTAAAAAGCAATTGCAACCTGTTGTGATGTTAATTCCTGCCGATACTTCTGTTGGTTGGTTTAATTCTGCATTGGAAACAGTTGATGAGGTGAGATTAATTACAGGGGGAAGAATATCATTTATTAAAGCTGAAACTGATAAAACTAAAAATGGAAATACTAAAGGCTCAATGTTTTTAATTTGGCGACCATATATCAAGCCACGAAAGATAATTAATACTGTCGATAGAGATGAATTAATTAATATCGGCAATAAAATATTAAATGAATGAAAAATAGCATAGGTGAATTGTGACATTTACTCAATTTGCAGGGCTAATAGCTCTATGTGTACTTATTTTTTTAATTGAAACAGGACAAGCGTAATTATGGACATTGTCGACTCAGCAAATGAAACAAACGAATTATATATTCAAGCATCACTATTAAATCGTAAACCGGTAATTAAATCATATAACGGCATGTGCATCTGGTGTCACGAAGAACCGGTCGCACCTAATAGCGCATATTGCAGTAAAGATTGCGGCGATGATCATGAACAGTATAAAAGGAAGAATGGATAGGAGGGTAAAATGGAAGGGATGACCATGCCAAGAAAAGAAGCTGCCGCTTATATTGGTATATCAGAAGACACTCTCTCTCGTTGGTGCAAGCTAGGATTGATTGCATACACAAGAAAGGATCCATCAAAGAAAAACTCGCCATACCTATTTACGAGAGCTGCGTGTATTGCGGCGGCTAATAAATCAATTCACAATATACCAGTGAACGCTGGTGAGACACGAGAGGGAAAATCATGTCTTTATTCAGAAGAGGTAAAATATGGTACGGAAACTACACGACGCCAAGCGGTAAAAGAATCAAGGAATCTCTTGGCACAGAGGACAAGAAGCTCGCGCAGGAGTTGCACGACACAAGAAAGGTCGAGTTATGGCGCATAGAACGTCTTGGTGACTTCCCTGATGTTACTTTCGAAGAGGCTATAGTTCGATGGATTGAAGAGAAAGCAGACAAAAAATCACTGGATGACGATAAAGGTCGGCTTTCTTTTTGGTTAGATCACTTTGAAGGTTACCGACTTAAGGATATTACAGAAGCAAAAATATATTCCGTTATCAATAAGATGGTAAACAGAAAAGCAAGGGAGAGATGGGAAAAACAAGCGGAATCAGCTAAAAGAAAGGGAAAGGAAATCCCCGCATTTACTGATGTCCCTGTCAGTAACGCAACCAAAGCAAAGCATCTCGCCATCATGAAATCTCTGTTAAGAGCTGCTGAACGTGACTGGAAATGGTTAGAAAAATCTCCCGTTATCAAAGTTCCAACAATCAGAGAAAAGCGGGTTCGGTGGTTAGAGCATCATGAAGCTAAAAGACTGATTCAAGAATGCCCTGAACCACTGAAATCCGTAGTTACATTTGCATTGGCCACTGGATTAAGGCGATCCAATATTATCAATTTAGAGTGGAGTCAAATTGATATGCAAAGGAAAGTTGCATGGATAAACCCAGAGGATAGCAAATCAGGCCAAGCAATTGGTGTTGCTTTAAATGACACTGCTTGTCAGGTTCTTAAGGAACAAATAGGAAACCATCACAAGTGGGTATTTGTTCATACTGAATCAAAGAAGAGACCAGACGGAACATTAACACCAAGCGTTAGGAAAATGCGAGTTGATTCTAACACAGCATGGAGAGCAGCGTTAAAAAGAGCAGGAATAGAAAACTTCCGTTTTCATGATCTGCGTCACACATGGGCGAGCTGGTTAATTCAATCCGGAGTTCCGCTTTCAGTATTACAAGAAATGGGCGGATGGGAATCAGTTGATATGGTTAGAAGGTATGCTCACCTAGCGCCTAATCATTTAACTGAACATGCAAAGCAAATAGACAGTATTTTTGGCACTTGTGTCCCAAATACGTCCCACTTAAGAAAAGTAGAGAATTTAAAATGAGTGTAAGTGTTTGATTTTAAATGGTACGCCCTACAGGATTCGAACCTGTGACCTACGGCTTAGAAGGCCGTTGCTCTATCCAACTGAGCTAAGGGCGCCTAGAGGAACTTAGACGTCAGCAATCACTGCTGATAACGGGTGTGAATTATACGTTCAACATTCTGAGAGTCAACGATTTTTCAACGATATCAAACTATATGGTCAAAATATGGCAAGTATTCGACTGACAGATTGCTCTTGATCTGACAAAATAGACCAATACCGTAATTGAATAATTTGGATACATAGATGTCAGCAAGAATTATAGATGGGAAATCGATTGCGCAGACCATCAGAAGCGAAGTTGCAGAAAAAGTAAAACAACGTATTAATGCAGGAAAACGAGCACCTGGTTTAGCTGTTATTTTAGTGGGTGATAACCCAGCATCACAGATTTATGTCGGAAGTAAACGTCGCGCTTGTGAAGAAGTAGGCTTTATTTCTCGCTCTTATGATTTACCAGATACTACCAGTGAAGCTGATTTATTAAATCTTATCGACCAGCTTAATGCAGACAACACCATTGATGGTATCCTCGTTCAGCTCCCTTTACCTGCCGGAATTGATAATGTGAAGGTTTTAGAACGCATTCACCCAGACAAAGATGTGGATGGCTTTCACCCTTACAATATCGGCCGTCTATGCCAGCGAGCACCTAAATTACGCCCTTGCACACCGCGTGGTATTGTCACATTACTAGAGCGTTGTAATATTCCTATGAATGGCTTGAATGCTGTTATTATTGGCGCATCAAATATTGTTGGTCGTCCGATGAGCTTAGAACTATTACTTGCGGGTTGTACAACAACGGTTACTCACCGTTTTACTAAAGATCTGCGCTTTCATGTTGAGCACGCGGATTTAGTTGTTGTGGCGGTAGGTAAACCTAACTTTATTCCTGGTGAGTGGATTAAACCGGGTGCAATCGTGATTGATGTCGGTATAAACCGTCTTGAAAGTGGTAAAGTTGTTGGTGATGTTGATTTTGAGGCTGCATCTCAACGTGCGGGCTGGATTTCTCCTGTCCCTGGTGGTGTAGGTCCAATGACAGTCGCCACACTTATTCAAAATACTTTGCAAGCATGCGAAGAGTACCACGACCCTGAAACAGGAAATAATTAATCGATGGAAACATTTCAATTAGAAGGGCACGACTATGTCGAGCTTTGTGATTTATTAAAACTTCAAGGTTGGACTGAAAGCGGAGCTGCTGCTAAAAGTGTCATTGCTGAAGGTTTAGTGAGTGTTGACGGTGAAGTTGAAACCCGTAAACGCTGTAAAATTGTTGCTGGAAAAGTGGTCACCTTTGGTGAATTTTCCGTTAGCGTCAGCAAATAATCAGCAAATTAATTAATATTGAAAAAGCGTCGCTATATCAGCCTCGCTTTTTTCTTTTTAATACTTTTTTACCTTTAATCTGCATTTTCACTCTCTTTTTTCTTATTTATTCATATTATAAAAAAGCAATTCAACATAACTCATTGAATTAAAATAAAATCACAAAATTTAATTTAATATATTTAAATTTAGATCATCATTTTTAAGCCTATCTATGGTTATAATCTCCTGTCACCGTTCAGCAAATTGTACATTTTATAAAAAAATAGATAAAAAGAAGTGCTATAAGTTATTATTTTATATATGGATAACACTTTTTAACCATTACTGTAAAACTTCAGCAACAACCCTTTTTATTGATACTTTTATCCGTTTATTCATGTTTAAATGCCCTAAAATGTGATTTAGATCTAATTTATTTCTACTTTTATTAGGCAAAAGAACATTGTTTGTACTAAATTACAGGTTATAATTTGAAACGATTCAGCCAAATGATGCTATTTTAGTTGTTATTTTGTGATATTTAAGCCTTTTTTGCCCTTTATCTAACAGGAGATTTTATGCTCGGCTTACCCACTCAAGGTATCTCTACCTTTGCTAAATTACAGCAAAAATCGATGCCTGTTCTTTTATTTAAGGTAAGGAACTAGCATGAAACGCAGAGTAGCAACCATCACTCTTAACCCTGCATATGATCTTGTTGGTTTAAGTAATCCCATTGAACTTGGTGAAGTTAATCGTGTTAAAACGGCTGGCTTCCATGCTGCTGGTAAAGGCATCAATGTGGCTAAGGTTTTAAAAAGCCTTGGCGTTGATGTTACTGTTGGTGGTTTTTTAGGTAAAGAAAACCAAGATGGATTCCAAAAAGAATTCAGTGACTCCGGTATTGCTAACCGTTTTCAAATGGTTGAAGGTCGTACTCGTATTAATGTCAAACTCACAGAACCTAATGGCAAAGTGACTGACTTCAATTTTTCAGGTTTTGAAATCACAAAACAAGACTGGACTCGCTTTGTTAACGACACACTAAGTTGGGCGGGTCAATTTGATATGATTTGTGTCAGTGGCAGTGTTCCCCCGAGCGTTGATCTCAATGATTTCACTGCGTGGATGACACGCTTACGTAGCGAATGTATGTGTTTGATCTTCGACAGTAGCAGAGATGCTTTTGTCGCAGGATTAAAAGCCTCTCCTTGGCTAGTTAAACCCAATCATCATGAATTAGAAATTTGGGCAGGCAGACCTTTACCTGAACTTTCTGATGTTGTACAAGCAGCACAAACATTACGCCAACAAGGTATTGCTCATGTTGTTATTTCATTAGGTGAACAAGGCGCTATGTGGGTAAATGCATCTGGTGCATGGATGGCAAAACCACCTAAGTGTGATGTTGTAAGTACAGTTGGTGCTGGAGATTCAATGGTGGGTGGTTTAATTTATGGTTTAATGATGCGACAAACCAGTGAGCACACCTTACGTCTTGCTACAGCTGTTTCTGCACTTGCTGTAAGCCAAACCAATGTTGGTATTCACGATCGTGAACAATTAGCAAAAATGATGGCAGATGTAGAATTAACCCCTCTAAAATTATAAGTAATAGCACCCAGTGGTAAATTGAATAATATTAAGTAGAATTACCACTGCCTTCATTAAATATATTAACGCTATGTTATAAAACTCTAAAATAGAATCTCTTTAATTGATTAATATTTGTTTATTATTAAATCAAACTTTATTTTTTCTATTTATTCGATAAACTTCACTTTAATAAAAATGAATAAAGATATTCTAAAGCCAATAAAAACTTATTTCTGTTTTTAGGAGAAGTTATGGAAAGGCCCATAGTACTTTTATGGATCCAAGTTATTTCGGTATTATTTTTGGGTGTAAGTTTATTTATATTAGTTGCTGGGGCACCAATCTATTTATTAGCAATGGCAATGGGTGGTGGTCAAACAATGCTAGTGGGGTTTTTCATCATGCTGTGTCTAATTATAACGATGATAATGCAAGTTACAGCATGGATAAAACTCGCTAGAAATAGTAAAAATGCGTACTCTTTTTTGAAAATTTCATGGGTATGTTTATCTATTTCACTCTTTTTTATACTTAGTATTTCGATGTCATTAACAAATATGTCAGAGATTGGCTTTGTTGTTTTTTCTATTATTGTTATCTTGACACATCGACTTTTTTTCTCTGAAAATGTGATTAATTATTTTGAAGATAAACAAAAAGATAGCGAAAGAGAAACTAGTATTATTAGTCAATAAATTAATCATTAGACAAAAAAATATCGGATATTTAATATCCGATATTTTTATATTAAACACGTATTAAGTGTAATTGCTCAATCATTATATTAATTATTACGACGCCAAACTGTTCCTTGAGGACCATCTTCTAAAACAATCCCCATCGCTGTTAATGCGTCACGAGCAACATCAGCAGCGGCCCAATCTTTATTTTTACGAGCATCGTTACGCTGTTGAATTAATGATTCAATTTTTTCAACTTCACCAGCATCATCCGCTTTAGCGCCACTTTGTAAGAAGTACTCTGGCTCTTGCTCTAATAAACCTAATACCTTAGCAAGTTTACGTAATACCGCAGCTAAGCCATTCGCTGCATTCATATCCACTGATTTTAGGCGATTCACTTCACGTGCTAAATCAAACAGAACTGAATAAGCTTCTGGTGTATTGAAATCATCGTTCATCGCATCAATAAACTGCGCTTCAAATGCTTCGCCACCCACAGGTTGTGCATTTACATCTGTGCCACGTAATGAAGTATAGAGGCGCTCTAATGCAGTACGAGCCTGTTTTAAGTTTTCTTCAGTGTAGTTAAGTTGACTACGATAATGGCCTGATAATAAGAAATAACGCACGGTTTCAGCATCGTAATAAGCCAATACATCTCGAATAGTAAAAAAGTTATTAAGTGATTTAGACATTTTTTCTTTGTCTACCATCACCATACCGGAGTGCATCCAGTAATTAACGTAAGGACCATCATGGGCACAAGTTGATTGTGCAATCTCATTTTCATGATGAGGGAACATTAAGTCTGAACCACCACCATGAATATCAAAATGATGTCCTAATTCTTTACCATTCATCGCAGAACATTCGATATGCCAACCCGGGCGGCCTTCTCCCCATGGAGACTCCCAGCTAGGTTCCCCCTGTTTGGACATTTTCCATAAGACGAAATCCATTGGATTACGTTTTACGTTAGCCACTTCAACACGAGCACCGGCTTGTAGTTGCTCTAAATCTTGGCGAGAAAGTAAGCCATAATCAGGATCGGTATCAATCGCAAACATCACATCGCCATTATCGGCAACGTAAGCATGTCCACGTTTAATTAACGCTTCTGTTAATTCAATAATTTCAGCAATATGATGTGTTGCACGCGGCTCTGAATCAGGGCGAGCAATATTTAATGCATCAAAATCTTTGTGCATTTCAGCTAACATACGAGTCGTTAATTGCTCACATGTTTCATTATTTTCAATAGCACGTTTGATGATTTTATCATCCACATCAGTTACGTTACGAACATAGTTAACATCGTATCCTAAGTAACGTAGATAACGGGTTATGGCGTCAAAAGCCACAAATGTACGTCCATGGCCAATATGGCATAAGTCATAAATAGTGATGCCACACACGTACATACCTATTTTTCCTGCATGGATAGGTTTAAATTCTTCTTTTTGGCGAGTGAGAGTATTAAAAATCTTTAGCATCAGTGGACGTTCCCGTTTTCAACTGTACGTGTTTATTACGTTTTTATATAAAAGAAAATAACAACTAATATAGCATGATATTAATAAGGATATTGGATCTTGCAGACAAAGCAAACTCAAGATTAACACCTTTATCTTACTCTGCTTAGCGCTTATTTTCACGGTTCAATCGTTGATAGTGAACAATCAAACTTCTATTATTTGGCTAAATTTTGGCGAAAAGTGTTTTTTCCTTTCATTACTGATTTATTTAGCAAGAAAAAGTAGAGCTAGAAAAAGATGCATACTGACTAAATTAGGCAACTGTGATATAAAAACGGGACTGTTGTTTATGCCCAAATCTGGGTAAAGCTAAAATTATATTAGGATCTGAATATGGTTACTTTTCATACCAATTACGGCGATATCGTGATTAATACATTTGCAGACAAAGCACCTGCAACCGTAGAAAATTTTTTAGACTACTGTAAAGAAGGATTCTACGATAACACTATTTTCCACCGTGTCATCAATGGTTTTATGATCCAAGGCGGTGGCTTTGAACCAGGTATGAACCAAAAAGCGACCAAAGCACCTGTAAGAAACGAAGCAAACAATGGCCTAGCAAACAACCGCGGTACATTAGCAATGGCTCGTACTAACGATCCACATTCTGCTACTGCTCAATTCTTTATCAACGTTGCAGACAACGATTTCTTAAACTTCCGTGCTGAAAACGCAAATGGTTGGGGATATTGTGTCTTTGCTGAAGTTGTTGAAGGCATGGACGTTGTCGATAAAATCAAAGCGGTTTCTACTGGTCGTAGTGGTTTCCACCAAGATGTTCCTCGTGAAGATATCGTCATTAAAAGTGTAACGGTTAGCGAATAAGCTTCACTTTTTATGTGTACGCTTTTTATTGCAGACCTGCATTTAAGTGAACATGAACCGGCAATTACTGCCGGTTTTCTTCGCTTTTTAAAAGAACAAGCCATTCATGCAAAAGCACTTTATATCTTAGGTGATTTTTTTGATTTTTGGATAGGTGACGATGATCCGAATCCTTTGCATCAACAAATTGCTCAAGCTCTAATGACGCTAAAAAATGCAGGAATACCTTGTTATTTTATTCATGGAAACCGCGATTTTTTAATTGGCTCTCGTTTTGCAAAAGAGAGTGGTATCACCTTACTTCCACAAGAAAAAGTACTCGAAATTGAGAAGCATCGCATCCTAATTTTGCATGGTGATACACTTTGTACAGATGATGAAGCGTATCAACGTTACCGTAAAAAAGTACATAATAAATTTATTCAGCGCTTATTCTCACTACTGCCTCTATTTATTCGACTGCGCATCGCTGACAAAATGCGTTCACGTAGCCAACACGAAAATCAGTATAAATCTGATGCCATTATGGATGTTAACCCGCAGGCAGTGATTGATACTTTTAAGCATTTCAATACAAAATGGATGATCCACGGTCATACTCATCGTCCAGCAATTCACACTGTTAATATTGATGATGAAATACATTATCGTGGTGTATTAGGTGCTTGGCATACTGAAGGTTCTATGTTTAAAGTAACAGCTGAAAAAATAGAACTTATTCATTTCCCCTTCTAAGTTGTTTTGCTTGTTTTCTTCATAAAAAGGCTGTTTTTTCTTTACGCAAACGTTTTCCTATACGTGTGAGCGTGATACTATCATGCTCAGTTTATTAGGCTATATCCGTTTTATGCTTACAGGAGCAGTTAAGTAATGTCTTCTCAAGTTGGTCTAAATACCTCTTCCGCTCGTATCGCTATTGTAATGGGCTCTAAAAGTGACTGGGCAACAATGTCTCATGCCGCTGATGTACTGGACGCACTACAACTTCCTTATCATGTTGAGATTGTCTCTGCACACCGTACCCCTGATAAGCTATTTAGCTTTGCAGAACAAGCCAAAAGTAATGGGTTTGATGTCATTATTGCAGGAGCAGGCGGTGCTGCCCATTTACCGGGTATGCTCGCAGCAAAAACACTCGTCCCTGTATTAGGTGTTCCTGTTCAAAGTGCTGCATTAAGCGGTGTTGATAGCCTTTACTCTATTGTACAAATGCCGAAAGGTATCCCTGTGGGAACATTAGCAATTGGTAAAGCAGGCGCCGCCAATGCCGCTTTATTAGCTGCTCAAATTTTAGCATTACACTCTCCTACTATTTTTGAAGCACTAACAGCATGGCGCACCGCACAAACTGATGATGTCTTAAATAACCCTGATCCAAGGGAGGCGCTATGAAGCCAGTTTGTGTTCTTGGAAATGGCCAACTAGGACGAATGCTAAGACAAGCCGGTGAGCCTTTAGGCATTGCGGTTTATCCTGTGGGATTAGATGCAGAGCCTGAAGCTGTTCCTTATCAAAAAAGTATAATCACAGCTGAAATTGAACGCTGGCCTGAAACCGCTCTCACCAAAGAATTAGAACGTCATACTAATTTTGTAAACCGTGATATTTTTCCATTACTTGCCGATAGATTGCCTCAAAAACAACTTCTTGATGAGCTAGGTTTAGCAACAGCACCTTGGCAACCATTAACGTCACCAACACAATGGCCGGATATCTTCACTCAATTAGGTGACTTTATTATTGTGAAGCGCCGAGTTGGTGGTTATGACGGTCGTGGTCAATGGCGCATTCATCCCGGTGAAGAACAACAATTACCTGCTGAAATTTATGGTGAATGTATTGTTGAGCAAGGTATTCCTTTTTCAGGTGAAGTGTCATTAGTCGGTGCGAGAGATAGTAACGGAAATTGTGTTTTCTACCCTTTGACTCACAACCTGCATCAAGATGGCATTTTACGCATGAG
The DNA here is from genome assembly GCF_011046025.1 of Proteus sp. ZN5. GTDB lineage: Bacteria > Pseudomonadota > Gammaproteobacteria > Enterobacterales > Enterobacteriaceae > Proteus. The sequence goes on along the minus strand of NZ_CP047639.1, from coordinate 1,570,174 downwards.
TGTCGCCTTACCAACACCTGCGTCAAAACTACAACAATCAGCTGAAAAAATGCTGACAGCCATCCTTAATAAGCTCAATTATGTAGGTGTAATGGCGATGGAGTGCTTTATCGTTGGTGATAAATTACTTATTAACGAATTAGCCCCTCGAGTTCATAACAGTGGTCATTGGACACAAAATGGTGCCTCAATTAGCCAGTTTGAGTTACATCTACGTGCAATTTTAGATTTACCTATGCCAAAACCTGAAGTTTGCCAACCGGCTGTAATGGTTAATTTGATTGGTACTGATATCAACCCTCAATGGCTTTCATTACCATTAGTTCATTTACATTGGTATGAAAAAGAAGTTCGCCCTGTCCGCAAAGTGGGTCATCTCAATCTTGTACATCGCGATAATCAACCACTGAAAGAGACACTCAAATCCTTAAGCTTGATGCTTGATGATGCTTATCAGTACCCTATCAAATGGGCTTTAGAAAAATTAAGCTAGCAGTCCGACTCATAAAGTTAGAGAATAATAGCCTTTAAACGAACAGACCTTAAATAATGAGGTCTGTTATTCGCTATTTTCTCCTGATTATTCAGGTTACTGCACCCATTTGATGGAGTCAGGATGCAAGCCACGCAACAGATTTTTGGGCCCGTTTATCAGTGGAGTATGCTGATATTATTGGGCTTTGTGTATTTTTTAGCTACCGCAACCACATTTACTTCTTTAGGCGTTGTTCTTCCTAGTATGATAAACGAGCTAGAGTGGAACTGGACTCAAGCAGGCCTTGGCTTTACGTTATTAGGATTAACCTGCGGTCTTGCAAGTTTTTTACCTACATTGCTGATCCGTAAATTAAGTGTTCGTCTTACACTTCTTATCGGATTAATCATTTTTGTCAGCGGTTTCTATTTTCTTTATGAAACATACACTATTGCACGTTATTTTCTCGGTACTGCACTGCTAGGTATTGGTTTTACGCTACTGGCTACCGTACCCGGTACTTATGTTATTTCCCGCTTATTTGAAAAACAGTCCTTTGCCTTTGGTGTTTATTTTACCATTGGTGGATTAGGTGGTGTTGCTGGGCCTTGGATCTACTTTTTAGCAACCCATTTATGGCATACATGGCGAATGCACTGGCTTATTTCAGCGATCACACTTACTGTCGTTACTCTTCTCACTATTTTATTTTTACGCGAAGGCACTAAAGAGCAAGAGCACGCAAAAAAAATTAGCCAACTTCAAACCACAAAACGTATCTATCAAACTAAAGAGATTTGGACGGCTCGTCATGCTTTAAGAACATGGCAATTTTATGTTATTGCTGCGACTTATACAGCCTTTTTATGGTGTGGGATCACGGTCAATAGTTTTGCTGTTGCACATATTATTGAAAATGGTTTTGGTGAAACCATTGCCGCAACACTATTGAGTAGTATGGCATTTATTAACGCTTTCTCGCGCCTAGCTGGTGGAGCTATTGGTGAATGGTTAGAACCTAAAAAATTACTTATCGCAAGCTTAAGTATTATTATCATTGGTTTGCTCGCACTAAGCATGGCTAATTCTTGGGTTTACCTGATCTTATTTACGGTTTGTGTCGGTATCGGTTATGGCATGACGTTCTTAGCATCAAGTATTTTACTTGCTAACTATTTTGGCCGCTCTCCTTACCTTGAGCTATTTTCAGTGATGAATTTAATTTCAACACTGGCTTGTTTAGCACCTTTCTTTGCTGGAGCAATCAAAGATATTTCAGGTAGTTTTACACCTGCATTCTTGATTTTAACCATCCCTGTTTTACTGATTTTAGCGGTAACACTGTTTATGAAACCACCAGTCTATCCTAAATTTCAGCATGCAAGTGAGCAAGAAAAGTAACCATTAAATAAGCAAGATAGTGAGTTTCGTATTATAAGAACGCATTTTCTAAGGAGACGTAAAGCTGATGAATGATGCATTAATAATAAAATACTCAATAGGTGTTGGCATAGCTTTAGCCTGTTTTGTTGGTTTTGTCGTCGTATCTCTTTTTCATGACAAAAAGAAAAAACGTCGTAGAAATATTATTATTCATATCAGCCAAGCTATCTTGCTTTGTAGTTTAGTGCTTATCTTAAGCCAATATTGTGAAATGGCTGTAGTCGATTTTAATCTCCACTTTATCTCTTTTAGGATGATTAATTTTTTCACCTATGTCGGCATTGCATTAATTTTAATGAGAAAGTTTTTCTTACTAATTAATCGATTAGAAAAAGCCCAAATAAAAAAAGGGAGTGATCCTACTTCTGCTCGTATTATTTCTCGCATATTTAAAATCACTCTATTTGTCATTATCATTTTATTGTTCGGTGAGCATTTTGGTATGAGCTTATCCGGCTTAATGACATTTGGTGGATTAGGTGGTATCGCCATTGGCATGGCAAGTAAAGATGTATTAAGTAATCTTTTCTCGGGTGTCATGCTCTATTTCGATCGCCCTTTTAATATTGGCGATTGGGTTCGATCTCCTGATCGTAATATTGAAGGAACAGTAGTCGAAATTGGCTGGCGTATTACCAAAATTATCACGTTTGATCATCGACCACTTTATATTCCTAACTCAATTTTTTCCTCTATTAGTGTGGAAAACCCGGGAAGAATGACTAATCGACGTATTGAAACTGAACTCGGTTTACGTTACGAAGATTCAGATAAAATTGGCGTGATCGTGGAAGATATTCGCACCATGCTGATGCAAAATGACAAAATCGATACACAACAAACATTGTTAGTCTATTTTAATCAATTTGCAGACTCTTCTCTCAATATCATGGTGTATTGTTTTACTAAAACAACGGTATGGGCACAGTGGCTTGAAGCTCAGCAAGAAGTCTATTTAAAGATAATTGAGATTGTGCATAAACATGGCGCTGATTTTGCTTTTCCATCTCAAACGGTCTATATCGAAAAACCTTCTTCAATTAGCTAATAATAGAAAATGGATAAGTTTATTTTCTCATAAACTTATCCATTCACTTATTTGTCAAGGTGGTGAATTATGCGTTTTAAATGCATAAAATAACCTCATTTATCTTTTAATTTATTTCAATCACATTCACAACCAAGTATATTGTTTGCCAATTCTTCTATTGATAAAAACGCGAGTATAATGAAAAAAATGAAGTTGGCGTGTCACCCTACTCTTTCACACTATTTTTATTGTGAACGTCCGATTGTTGATATTGTTGATGCTAATCTAACGCAAGTGTCAGCAGTAGTGTTGTCATTGTCAGATATTGAGTCTGGCGAACTAGCTCGCATTCATCAAACAGGCTTTCAACTCCCCGTATTTATTGCAGTTAATCTTAATGATACAGTCAGTGCTGAATTACTTAATCAAGTTTCAGGGATTGTAATTACAGATAAAAGTGCGCATCAAAAAAATAGTACGTTAATTAATGAAGCTGCGCAGCAATATGAAAAGAGTCTGACAACACCATTTTTTTCACGCTTAGTGAATTATGTTGCCGAAAAGAACGTCGCGTTTGATTGTCCCGGCCATCAAGGCGGAGAATTTTTCCGTCGTCATCCTGCAGGCGAACAGTTTTATCAATATTTTGGTGAGAATCTATTTCGCTCTGATCTCTGCAATGCTGATGTGGAAATGGGTGATTTACTTATTCATGAAGGTGCGCCTTATGATGCCCAAACTTTCGCAGCGCAAGTGTTTAATGCTGATAAAACCTATTTTGTTTTAAATGGAACATCCTCTTCTAATAAAGTTGCCTTAAATGCCTTATTGGCACCAAATGATTTAGTGCTATTTGATAGAAATAACCATAAATCCAATCATCATGGCGCGTTAATTCAAGCCGGAGCGATACCTATTTATTTAGAAACTGCTCGTAATCCCTTTGGATTTATCGGGGGTATAGATGCACATTGCTTTGAAGAGGGCTATTTACGCCAACAAATCGCAGAAATTACGCCAGAACGCCAATTTGATAAGCGCCCTTTTCGCTTAGCCGTTATTCAACTGGGTACTTATGACGGTACGATTTACAACGCAAGACAAGTTGTCGATAAAATTGGTCATCTTTGTGATTACATTTTATTTGATTCTGCGTGGGTTGGTTATGAGCAATTCATTCCGATGATGAAACAGTGTTCCCCTTTGTTACTCACACTTAATAAAGACGATCCCGGTATTCTGGTTACTCAGTCAGTTCATAAACAATTAGCAGGCTTTTCACAAACCTCGCAGATACATAAAAAAGATGCGCACCTTAAAGGGCAATCACGTTATGTTAACCATAAGCGCATGAATAATGCATTTATGATGCATGCGTCCACCAGCCCATTTTATCCCCTTTTTGCGGCTCTTGATGTCAATGCAAAAATGCATTCGGGTAAGAGTGGTGAAGCCATGTGGATGAATTGCGTAAAACAAGGCATCGAAGCTCGTAAATCATTACTAAAACAATGTCAGTTTATTAAGCCATTTATTCCTGAAGTGGTTGATGGACTTGCTTGGCAAGATCACGATACAGATGAAATCGCTCACGATCAGCGTTTCTTTAATTTTATTCCTAATGATAATTGGCACTCATTTGAAGGTTACGCCACCAATCAATACTTTGTTGATCCTTGCAAATTAATGCTTACAACGCCGGGTATCGAACCTCATACAGGGGAATATGAATCCTTTGGTGTGCCAGCATCTATTTTGGCAAATTATCTACGTGAGCACGGTGTTATTCCTGAAAAAAGCGACCTTAATTCAATCTTATTTTTACTGACTCCTGCCGAGCATCAAGCTAAGTTTGATCGCTTAATCTCTTTGATTGTTCAATTTGAAAAGTACTTAATTGAAGATGTGCCATTAGAACAAATCTTACCTTCTGTTTGTCGTCGCTATCAATCTCGTTATCAGGGTTATACATTGCGTCAACTCTGTCAGGAAATGCATGATATTTGTGTCAAATATAATATCAAGTTACTGCAAAAACAGATGTTTAGAAAAAATCATTTTCCTAAGCGAGCACTAAGCCCGCAACAAGCTAATATTGAGTTCGTTCGTGGTAATGTTGAGTTTTTACCTTTAAATAAATTAGCAGGCAGAATTGCCGCAGAAGGTGCTTTACCTTATCCACCTGGTGTTTTATGTGCTGTGCCTGGTGAAATTTGGGATGGTGCTGTTTTACGCTATTTTCAGGCACTTGAAGTCACAATTAATCAGCTACCGGGTTTTTCAACTGAGCTTCAAGGAGTTTATATTTATGATGAAGATGATGGCAGTAAGCGCATTTATGCTTATGTTATAAAAGAATAATTATCTTATCTTTTCCCATAAAAAATGCTGATGTTTAATAACATCAGCATTTTTATTTAACTCTATTTATAAGCCCTACTTATTTCAACTATTCGCCTTGAATTCGTCGATACTGCCCTTTATCTTGCAACAGTCTGATCCCTAAGATACTGCCACATAATGAAAGTAATAGTGCCGCAACAATAGGTACAATAATCCACATTCCCCATTGCGGTTGCCAAGGGAAATTAAACACCGATATTTGTAATAAACTTAATGCAACCTCAGCCCCAATCGCCGCAGCTAATCCTGCCATTAAACCTAACAATGCAAACTCTGCCCAAAGAGTCCGTCTTAATAATGATTTACCTGCACCTAGTGTACGATATACCACCAGCTCAATGCGTCGTTGTGTCATTCCTACCTGAATTTGAGCTACTAACAATAACGCACCACAGCTCATTACCAATCCAACCATAATCTCCAATGCTCGACTGACTTGCTGTAAGATTTGTTGAACTTGCTGAATTAATGCGCCTGTATCTAATACGCTTACCGTTGGAAATTGCCGATTAAGCGCCGTAATTAACGTTCCTTCACCATTGTAATAAAAACTACTCATCCATTTTTCTGGCTGATTACTTAACCCCTCTTCAGAGAAGATAAAAAAGAAGTTAGGACGCATATTTTCCCAATCAACATGGCGAATGCTAGTAACAATGGACTTAAATTCACGAGTATCACCAACAAATGTTAATTCATCACCCAACTTAATTTCGAGTTGTTCAGCAACACCTTGATCGAGAGAAACACCATTCCCCTCAGGAGGCCATGTTCCCTCAACAATCACGTTATCTTTTGGCAATTCACTATGCCACGTTAAGTTAAGCTCTCGACGAACAGTGTTATTACCAGCATCACGTTTATCTGCCCACTCTTTGGCATTATTCTCATTAATCTGTGTTAAACGCGCCAATACCACAGGAAATGCATCCGTTGGTTCAACGTTATACTTCGCCAATAAGGTATTAATTTCTTGAACCTGAGGCGCTGACATATTGATTAGAAAATAATTAGGACTATCTTCTGGTAACTGTTTTTGCCATTTGTCTAGTAAATCACCTTGAATAAGGACTAAAAGCGTTAATAACATAAATGAAAGCGCGAAAGCTGCAAGCTGGGTCATCGTTTGAAATGGTTGTCGTAATAAACGAGTCACCGCTAAACGTGCACTGAGTTGACGGAATTTAAACTGCTTTAATACCCATAATCCTAGCCAACCAATTATTCCAAGTAGAAAAGCAATAACAACAACACCAAATAGAATTGACCAGAGTAAAACACCTGTTCCCGCAAAAAGCGTCAAAGCACCGACAATAATTAAACCTACAATCGGTAAATAATAACGCAGAGGCCATATAGGTGCCGTGGTATCACTTCTTAATACACGGGAAGGTTGTGTCGCCATTAATTGATAGTAAGGTCTTAATCCTGTTAATAAAGCAATTAACAGTAATGAGCCCACAGACCATACCCATGGTAAGAAACTCGCTTCAGGCAAACTTTTTGGCAAAACTGGAGCTAAAATTTGTAGCAATATTGCCTCAAAAACAAGCCCGACTAATGAGCCAGCAACAATAGCGCCAACAAGGATCACTCCCCATTGCCCAACAATCCACTTTCTCAATGCCCGTTTATCTGCACCTAATGTTTTTAATACCGCAATTAAGGTATGACGACTGCGGCAATAATGAGCCATTGAAACAGCAACTGCCGATATAGCAAGCAATAGCGTTAATAAAGCAGAGAGCAAAAGAAAGTTTTTCGCACGCTCCATTGATTGTGAAAGCGCCCCACTATCTTGTTTTAAACTATTCCAGCGCTGGTCTGGTTTTAATAGGGGATCGAAGCGTTGCTGATAACTATCAATCACCGCTTCATCGCCCGCAAACATATAGCGATAAGTCAGGCGGCTTCCGGGTTGCACCGCTCCAGTAGCTTCAACATCATCAAGATTAATTAAAATACGGGGTGCGATTTGAAAAGGATTAAACCCGCTGTCTGGCTCTTGAATTAATACACCACTGATAGTAAATGAGGCATCGCCTACATCAATGTTATCGCCGACTTTTATATCAAGTAATTCAAGCAATCTAGCGCCAACAAGCGCAGTTCCTTTTTCAGGCTTTAGGCCTGCTGGCTCTGTTTCTAACTCACCATACAGTGGATATAAATTATCTGCGGCTTTCACCAACGCAAGCTGAGGTGTATCACCTTCAGGCGCATAAGACATGGTAGTAAATTGCATTTGGCGACTGAGCGTTAATCCTTCTTTCTTCGCCTCTGTAAGCCAATTTTCATCAACGGGATAAGATGCACGTAAAACTAAATCACCAGCAATTAAATCACGACTTTGAGCATAAATGCTTTTATCGATGCGATCACCTATACGCCCTAAAGCAAGCACACAAGCAACTGCCAGCGCCAAAGAAAGCCAAACAATTAATAGTGCAGGAGAACGCCATTCACGCCAAAACCAACGCCAAATCATGACTCCTCCTTAAGTTGTCCGTCGACTAATCGTAATCGTCTTTGACAACGAGCTGCCAGCTCATTGTCATGAGTCACTAAAATCAATGTTGTTGCATAATCTCGGTTAAGAGAGAACAACAAGTCAGCAATTTTATCACCAGTTTTACGGTCAAGGTTCCCTGTTGGCTCATCCGCAAACAGAATGGCGGGTTGAGTGCAAAATGCTCTTGCTAATGCAACGCGCTGTTGCTCACCGCCAGAAAGCTGTGCTGGCATATGGTATAAACGTTCACCTAATCCTAACAGCTTAAGTAAATCAACTGCACGCGCATGGCTGTGCTTTTCTGACTCACCTTTTAATAATGCGGGCAACTGCACATTTTCGAGTGCATTCAATGTTGGGATCAACATAAATGATTGAAAAACAAACCCAACATGTTGAGCGCGCAATTTAGCTCGCTCTTCTTCATTCATTTTTGTGAGATCTTCACCCATCAAATGTACACTGCCAGAGGTGCCATCATCTAATCCAGCAATGATCCCTAACAGGGTCGATTTACCCGATCCTGACTCACCAATTAACGCAATTGTTTGTGCAGGCTCGACAACTAACTCAACACCCTGCAATATAGAGATCTGACTATCACCTTGTCCTACTTGTTTGGTTAACTGATGAACTTCAAGAACCTTTTCCGTCGACATACATTTTTCCTTATCGTTATGATGATGTTTAGCTTTAAGGCAATTGCTGCTGATACCTTTTTGATCTTTGGTGACAGCTTGAGTGCAGGATACCGTCTTCCGATTGAAAGCGCATGGCCACAACGCCTTGCTGATAAATGGAAAACAACCTACCCTGAAATTAATGTTGTTAATGCAAGCATTAGTGGTGAAACTGCCTTTCAGGGACAAAATAGGCTTCCTGATTTATTAAAACAGCATCAACCACGCTGGGTTTTAATTGAATTAGGTGCAAATGATGGTTTACAGGGATACCCTGTTGCACAAACAAAAGAGGCATTACAAAACATCATTACACTAGTGAAAGATGCCGGCGCAACGCCACTTTTTATGCAAATAATGATTTCACCTAATTACGGTAAACGTTATACACAATCGTTTTCAGCGATCTATCCAAAACTCGCTGAAGATAATGCGCTTCCTCTGCTTCCTTTTTATATGGAGCAAATCGCTGATAAGCCTGAGTGGATGCAAAATGACAGCATACACCCCAATGAAGATGCTCAGCCTTTTATTACACAGTGGATGGATGAAACATTATCCCCTTACTTAACACGTTAGGCTATTCTGACAGTAGTTGACGTAGATTAAACGAGATTAATTGTAAAATTATGCAAAAAACGGTATTGATTACAGGAAGTTCCAGTGGAATAGGACTCTGTGCAGCAAAAGCACTAAAGAAAAGAGGCTATCGAGTTTTTGCTGCTTGCCGTAAAGGTGAAGACCTTGAACGCATGGAAACACTGGGATTAGAACCTATTCATCTTGACCTTGATGATCCAAAAAGTGTTGAAAATGCGGCACTAGAAGTTATTCGCCTGACAAATGGTCGTTTATATGGATTATTTAATAATGGTGGATTTGGCGTTTATGGCCCATTAGATGTCATTACTCGCCAACAAATGGAAAAACAGTTTTCGACTAACTTTTTTGGTTTACATCAGCTTACTACATTACTTCTACCCGCAATGTTACCGCATGGTGAAGGACGCATTATTCAAACGAGTTCTGTAATGGGGATTATCTCGACACCCGGTCGAGGTGCTTACGCTGCCAGTAAATATGCGGTAGAAGCATGGTCTGATGCGCTAAGAATGGAAATAGCGCATACTGGAGTTAAGGTGAGTTTAATAGAGCCGGGACCAATACGAACTTGTTTCACTGAGAATGTCGCTCAAGCCGAAAAAGATAAACCTGTAAAAAATCCGGGGATTGCGAGTCGTTTCACATTAACGCCTGAAGATGTGGTGAGAAAGCTTATTCATGCTTTAGAAAGCCCAAAACCTAAGATACGTTATCCCGTAACCTTATTAACTTACGCTGTTAGAATACTAAAGCGTTTTCTACCTGATATTTTAATGGATGCAATTCTCAGTCGCCAGAGTGGCAAGGCTTGATTTTTCAGGATCCACCCTTACTTATTAATAAAATAGCTTTATAAATCGCATCTATATTTAAAACTCTCAAAAAGGGGCAAGTTAATGTTAGCAACTGCACATATTGTTGATGTAAATGAATCAAATATTCAACAAATTATAGAACAATCCATGACGAAACCGGTCATGATGTATTTCTATTCAGAACGTAGCCCTCATTGTGCAGAGCTTGGCGCAACATTAGACAAACTAGCAGCCGAATTTGCTGATCAATTTATTTTGGCAAAATTGGATTGTGATGTTGAACAAATGATTGCCTCACAGTTTGGTCTACGTGCTATTCCAACTGTTTATATATTGCAAGAAGGTCGTCCAGTTGATGGCTTCCAAGGCCCTCAACCTGAAGAAGCAATTCGTCAAATTTTAGCCAACGTATTACCTAAGCCAGAAGAGTTGAAAGCGGCACAAGCTGCACAATTACTTTCTGAAGGAAAAGCTGAGGAAGCGTTACCGCTACTAAAAGAAGCTCACCAGCTTGCTCCTAAAAATAGTGAAATTACACTTGCACTAGCAGGTGCTTTAATTTCTTTAAATAAAAGTGAAGAAGCTCAAACTCTATTAATCACCATTCCATTACAAGATCAAGACAGCTACTACCATAGTTTGTTAGCGCAAATTGAATTACAAAAACAGGCGGCTGATACACCTGAAATTCAACAATTACAGAACGATTTTAATCAACAGCCTGAAAATACCGATCTTGCTATTCAACTTGCACTAAAATTACATGAAGTTGCTCGTAATGAAGAGGCGTTAGAGATGCTCTTTAGATTTATCAAAAAAGATCTAAATGCGGGTGATGGTCAAGTTAAGAAAACCCTGATGGATATTCTATCAGCTTTAGGCACTAATGATAATTTAGCGTCTAAATATCGTCGTATGGTGTATTCTTTACTTTATTAATTTTACTTTCTTATTAAAGCAGACTTAGGACAGGTATATGGAAATAGTCATTGGTATTATCATCTTATTCGCTATTATTTTAGTTTTATGCGGTGTTAAAACCGTTCCACAAGGTTACCAGTGGACTGTCGAACGTTTTGGTCGTTACACTCGCACTCTGACTCCAGGACTTCAAATTCTCGTGCCATTTGTCGATCGTATTGGTCGCCGTATCAACATGATGGAACAAGTACTTGATATTCCTTCTCAGGAAGTCATTTCTCGTGATAACGCCAACGTCAGCATCGATGCAGTCTGCTTTATTCAAGTAATCGATCCTGTAAAAGCCGCTTATGAAGTTAATAATCTTGAGCTTGCCATTATTAACTTAACACTCACTAATATTCGTACCGTGTTAGGTTCAATGGAACTTGATGAAATTCTTTCTCAGCGTGACCAAATCAACAGTCGCCTTTTACTGATTGTCGATGATGCAACAAACCCTTGGGGTATCAAAATTACCCGTATCGAAATTCGTGATGTCCGCCCACCAAAAGAATTGATTTCTGCAATGAATGCGCAGATGAAAGCTGAGCGAACTAAACGTGCCGATATTCTTGAAGCTGAAGGTATTCGTCAAGCTGCTATCTTGAAAGCTGAAGGTGAGAAACAAGGGCAAATTCTGAAGGCTGAAGGTGAGCGTCAATCTGCATTCTTACAAGCAGAAGCCCGTGAACGTGCAGCAGAAGCTGAAGCTAAGGCAACACAAATGGTATCTGAGGCCATCGCAAAAGGTGATATGCAAGCAATTAACTACTTTGTTGCTCAAAAATATACTGATGCGCTGTCTCAAATTGGTTCAGCTAATAACAGTAAAGTTATTATGATGCCACTAGAAGCAAGTAATCTTATGGGTGCTATTGGCGGTATTTCTGAATTACTCAATACCAAAAAAAGTGACTCAGGCAACAAGAGCAATTAATTATGATTGAATGGATTAGTGCTCAACCTGCACTTTTCTGGCTTTGTCTTGGTGGTTTGCTGTTAATTACAGAAATGCTAGGAACAGCAGGATACCTTTTATGGTCAGGAATGGCTGCTCTATGTGTATCGTTGATCACATGGATATTGCCTATTAGCTGGCCTATTCAAGGTGTTTTATTTGCGATATTAACAGTTATTAGTGCTATTTTTTGGCACCTTTGGCTTAAACGCAGAAAACAATCAAAAGAAGCCGAGAACTTAAATCAGAAAAGTCATCAACTCATTGGTGTTCATGCTGTTTTATTATCAGATACGGAAAACGGTTTTAGTCGCGTTAAATTAGCTGATGGTAGTTGGCGTGTTTATTCAGACACGCCATTACTTGCAGGCGATAAGGTAACAGTAACCGAGATTGATGGTATTACCTTACGAGTGATTGCACTTAAACCGGCTGTTTCTGGTGATGACATCCCCCCGACAAATGATTAATGATCGGGCAATCTGCTCCGTCATCACCGGGACATTCGCTGGCCAACAAAAGTAATCGCTGGCGAATAGCATTAAGCTCATTAATTGTTTTCTCAATTTCAGCCACTTTTTTTAAGGTGGCTTCTTTCACGTCTGAACTATGACGAGAAGGGTTTCTTAGCAACATTAATAAAGCTCGGCACTCTTCTAAACTAAAGCCAACTTCTCTTGCTTGGCGCAATAATGTTAACTCTTCAATATGTTGAGCCTGATAATAACGATAGCCGTTTTCACCTCTTCCCGGTGGTGTTATCAAGTCTTTTTCTTCATAAAACCGAATAGCTTTAGCCGTTAATCCTGTTTTACTTGCGATTTCACTAATATTCAAAATTCCCCCTTGACCTTCCCCTTGCGGAAAGGTTTAGCCTTTATCTCTGATAAGAAAAAACCTTTAAAGAAAGCAAGTTACCGAATATTGCGCAATAATAGAGGTAACGCTTTTATGATGGAGATAACTAACATGGCAAAAACTATATTACTCTCATTGCAAGGACTTTCATGCTCTCACTGTGTTAACAGTGTAAAAAAAGCACTTGATGCTCGCAATGACATAGAGCAGGCGATAGTGACTATTCAATACGCTAAAATTGACAGCGATGCAACTGCTGAAAGCTTAATAAAAACAATTGAAGATGCTGGCTATGAAGCCAGTGTTGCGACACAACCTGATGTAAAATTAAGTCTAAGCGGACTTAATTGCATGAAGTGTGTTGGTAAAACTGAAAAAGCATTATTAGCTATTGAAGGTGTTGTAGCCGTTAATGTAACAAAAGAGTCTGCTGAAATTTTTGGTGGCGCAGCTGCGGATACTTTAATTGCTGCGATTACGGCTGAAGGTTTTCAAGCAAGCTTAGCGCCCGCTGACAACGCAATTCATTTAACTCTATCGGGCTTAAATTGTGGTCACTGTGTCGATTCAGTGAAAAAAGCACTAGAAAATACTGCGGGTGTTGAAACAGCTGAAGTTGAATTGACACATGCAAAAGTGACTGGTTCTGCAACCACTGAAACGTTAATCAACGCCATTACAGAAGCGGGTTTTGAAGCTCAATTAGCAGGTACTGATTTCCCAAAAACTGAGCCGCTGACGCAAACGCATGCACAACTGGAAGCATCGTCAGCGGCTGTTTGTGATATTCCAGTTGAGAATGCTGATATTGATAATAGCGCTGAAATCGACACTGACGATGACGACAGTGTTCAGCTTTTAATTGATGGCATGACTTGTGCGAGTTGCGTAAACAAGGTTCACAAAGCATTACAATCCGTTGATGGCGTTGAAAATGTGCGTGTCAATCTAGCTGAACGTAGTGCATTAGTAACAGGTGAAATCGATCATGATGCACTTGTAACTGCCATTGAAAAAGCAGGTTATGGTGCTGAAATTATTCAAGATGATGTAAAACGCAGAGAGCGTCAGCAAGAAGTCGCCGTTGCCAACATGAAACGTTTTCGTTGGCAAGCGGCATTAGCGTTAGTCGTTGGTATTCCTGTCATGATTTGGGGAATGATCGGCGACAATATGATGCTGTCCGAAGCTAATCACAACATCTGGTTAGGCATTGGTATTGCAACGCTGTTTGTTATGGTAGTTGCTGGTGGGCATTTCTATCGTAGCGCATGGCAGAGTTTAAAAAATCGCAGTGCAACAATGGATACCCTCGTTGCATTAGGGACAGGAACAGCCTGGCTTTATTCCATTACCGTGAATTTATGGCCAGAGGTGTTCCCAGCTCAAGCTCGACATCTCTATTATGAAGCCAGTGCGATGATTATCGGGTTAATCAACCTGGGGCATATGCTTGAGCAAAGAGCGCGCCAGCGTTCATCTAAAGCGCTAGAACGACTATTAGATTTAACTCCACCAACAGCAAGAGTGATAACTGAAAACGGTGAAGTCGAAATGCCATTGGCTGATGTTAAACAAGGAATGACTTTACGTTTAGCAACAGGTGATAAAGTCCCCGTTGATGGTGAAATTATCCAAGGTGAAGTGTGGATGGATGAAGCAATGCTGACAGGCGAGCCAATTCCACAGCAAAAAACAGTGGGTGATACTATTCATGCTGGAACAACCGTTCAAGATGGCTCTGTCCTATTTAAAGCTGCGGCAGTGGGAAGTAAAACAACACTGGCTCGTATTATTAAATTAGTTCGCCAAGCGCAAAGCAGTAAACCTGAAATTGGTCAGCTAGCAGATAAAATCTCAGGTGTATTTGTACCTGTCGTTGTCGTTATCGCGCTTGTTGCAGGTGCTATTTGGTATTTCTTTGGCCCTTCTCCACAAATTACCTATGCACTTGTGATTATCACAACTGTTCTTATCATCGCTTGTCCTTGTGCTTTAGGTCTGGCGACACCTATGTCGATCATTTCGGGTGTCGGCCGTGCTGCTGAATATGGTGTGTTAGTCCGTGATGCAGATGCTCTACAACAAGCCAGTAAGCTAGATACTTTAGTCTTTGATAAAACAGGAACGCTGACAGAAGGTCTACCTCAAGTCACTGAAATTCATACTTTCAATCAAATAAGTGATACTCAAGCACTTGCATTGGCTGCATCATTGGAAAATGGCTCTAATCATCCATTAGCCAAAGCTATATTAACGCGTGCTGAAGGCATTGATTTACCGGAAGTAAATAAATTCCGTACATTAGCTGGTATGGGCTTAAGTGGCGAAATTAAGGGTAAAACCGTGCTTTTAGGTAACCCTAAATTGATGGTTGAATCTGGTGTTAATATTAGTGAAGTTAATTCATTGATTGATTCCCAAGCTGCCAAAGGTGTTACCCCTGTTTTATTAGCACAAGACGGCAAAATTGCGGCATTACTTTCTATTCGTGATCCTCTTAGAGAAGATACTGTAAGTGCATTACAGCGTTTACATAATCAAGGTTATCGCCTCGTGATGTTAACGGGAGATAATCCGATTACAGCAAATGCAATTGCAAAAGAAGCGGGTATTGATCAAGTTATTGCTGGTGTTATGCCTGAAGGTAAAGCACAAGCGATTACAGAGCTTCAAGCGGAAGGTCGTCGTGTGGCAATGATTGGTGATGGTATTAACGATGCACCTGCATTAGCTAAAGCAGATGTCGGTATTGCAATGGGCGGTGGTAGTGATATAGCCATTGAAACCGCAGCAATTACGTTGATGCGTCATAGTCTACATGGTGTTGCTGATGCTGTTGAGATTTCAAAAGGTACACTACGTAATATGAAGCAAAACCTATTTGGTGCCTTTGTCTATAACAGCTTAGGTATTCCCATTGCTGCAGGTATTTTATACCCATTTACAGGTACATTATTAAACCCTGTTGTTGCAGGTGCTGCAATGGCGCTATCTTCAATCACTGTTGTAAGCAATGCAAACCGTTTATTGCGTTTTAAACCCAAGCAATAATACTTAATAAAGCATTTCCTCCCCCCTTTTTACTTATCGATAAAAGGGGGTTTTTATTATCTTATTTTTTATTATCTATTAATCATTATTAATATTTTCAAAAGGTTAAAAAAAAGCCGATATTTCTATCGGCCAGTCAAAGAGGAATTTCTCATTATACAAGAGAGTCATTATTCCGCCCTCTTAACGCTAGAATAGCAATATCTTATCAATTTTTCATTAAATTTCATTGCTCATAAAACAAACATATCGTTGATATGAAAAACACCTTAACAATAAGGTTATTTATTTATAGTTAAATAAAAATAAAAAATTAAAATAATTAAAGTTGAACATTAAAAAATATCATTTAGATTCAAAAGGATTTGAAATTGAAATATAAAAAAATATTTATTATTGGTTTATCTTTAATTTATTCAGCAAATGCATTTTCAAATACAATAGGAAATAATAGTAATGGAGATAAGTTAATTACTCTCGAATATGACCCATTAAAAGAACATCACCAATTCGTAAACAATCCTCTATTTGATAAAATAGTTAGTGACTCTTATGTAAAAGTAAGTGATTTAAATAAAAATACATATAAAATCAAACTAGATAAAAGAATAGCAATAGGTCTCGCAAACCACCTTAAAGAAAAAAATATTCGAGATGCACCTGAATACATTAAGAACAATATAGTTAATAGTAATAGATATATTGAAATAAAAGCTGATGATACACTTTTTAAGAGTGAAGCCATCAATTATTTCACTTCGTTATTTATAAAAAAAGGAGATAAAAATCT
Organism: Proteus sp. ZN5; assembly: GCF_011046025.1. Taxonomy (GTDB): domain Bacteria; phylum Pseudomonadota; class Gammaproteobacteria; order Enterobacterales; family Enterobacteriaceae; genus Proteus. Next base: position 1,553,590 of record NZ_CP047639.1, on the reverse strand, counting down.
TTCATTAAACCGTGATAAAGTTATTGATATTATAAGAAAAAATAAAGCAATAGTAATTACCTCAACAGAGAAACCAGGAATAGATTTAGCAAAAATAAATAATCAAGAAGATCTTTATGAACACATTGATAATATTGAAACCCAAAACTCATCACTTTTTATTTTAGATGAAAATACCGATAAAAAAATAAATCAAATTGTAAAAAACTTAGAACAAGAAGACCATTTAATTAACAATTTACTTCAAGACTACAAACAAAGAACAAAAGAAGAGATTGAATATCAACAAAAAAAAATCAAAGAGAATACCAATAATATCAATCAGCATGAAATCGATATTCTGGCGGGGATTGAATTTTCCAAAGAAAATAAACTAGATATTACAGCCAATGCTGATGCTGTTAAAAATAACATAGAAAAAATCACAGATAACATTAGCTCTATAGAAAAAAACAAAAATAAAATTTCTAAAAATGAAAGTCATATTGAAAGAAATAGAAATAGCATTCTTAATAACACATCAGAAATCAATGAAATAAAAGAAAATACGATTAACGACGTTAATGTTAATGGTATTAGATTACATTTAAAAAGTCATCTTTCTCATTTATATACTGAGCAATCAACAGGTAGAAGCCAATTTAATGCACTTAAAGAGAATTTTGAACACTTTAAATCTGATACTCAAAACCGCTTTTATAAAGTTGAGAAACGTGCCAATCAAGGTATTGCATCTGTGGCAGCCATGAGTAATTTACCGTTTACTGATTCTGCCACATTTAGTACTGCTATTGGCATTGGTAATTATCGTAATGCAACAGCGCTTGCTTGGGGTATGCAATACCGTATTAACGAAAATATTAAAGTGAGAGCCTCTACTGCATGGAATGAATCAAATTGGGTTTCTGCTGGCGGTGTTGGCATAAACTGGTAAATAACGTAAAAACAGCGAAAGCTAAGTAAAGCTTAGTTTTCGTTGTTTCATTCCAGTTCAAATCCGTTATGCTAAAACTTTGTGATTTTATACTCAAAGGAGCATATCAATGACGGGTATTTTTCAGAAAATCAAACATTGGGTAGGAATAAAAAATACTGTCCATTACCCTTATCCCGCCGTTGATATTACGTTGCCTAATAATGTCTCTTTACACCTTGTGGGTAGTATCCATATGGGTGTTCCTACAATGTCACCACTCTCCAACGTGCTTATCAATGAAATAAAAAATGCAGATGCTATTATTGTTGAAGCTGATATTTCAACTGACGTTCAACCTTTTGAGCAAGCATCTCTTTTTAGGGAGTCACTAGAAACGCGCTTAAATACACCTCTTTTTTCTCAGATTACACAGCATTGTGAAGATCTTTCACTTTCTCTTTATCAGCTCGACAATAAGCCTCTTTGGCAAATTGCTTTGATTTTACAATCTACCCAAGCGATGCAACTTGGATTACAACCGCAATACGGCGTTGATTATCAAGTTATCCAACATGCTAATGAACACAAGAAAAGGATTATTGAACTCGAAGGCATTGAGAGTCAGGTCGCATTATTATTAAATTTCCCTGAAGATGGTCAGCAATTACTCGAAGACACATTAAAAAATTGGCACGAGAACGCACGTACATTGCAAATCATGATCAATTGGTGGTTAAATTATAATAGTAGAGAAAAACAACCGCCTTTACCGAATACCTTTAGTAAAGCTGTATTTGATATTTTAATGGAAAGCCGTAACCAAAAATGGGTAAGCATATTATCAAAATTACCGACTGGTCGTTATGTAGTGACAGTAGGTGCCCTTCATTTATTTGGTGAAGAGAATTTGATCGATTTATTAACGCACCAAGCATAAAAATATTGTTCTAACCTTATAAGTAGGAATAGCTATGACTCCCGCAGTAAATTTACTGGAAAAACAAAAAATCAAATTTACCCTTCATCCTTATGAGCATGATGCTAATGTCCATAATTTTGGTGATGAAGCCGTTGAAAAATTAGGTTTGGATAATCGTCAAGTATTCAAAACACTGTTAGTTTCTTTAAATGGTGATGCTAAGGATCTTGCTGTTGCAGTAACACCCGTTTCTGGTCAGTTAGATTTAAAACTTGTTGCTAAGTGCTTTAAGGCAAAAAAAGCAGATATGGCAGATCCACAAATTGCACAAAAGGTAACAGGTTATTTAGTGGGTGGTATCAGCCCATTAGGTCAGAAAAAACGCCTACCAACAGTAATTGATGAACAAGCCCTTGAATTTGACACTATCTTTGTTTCTGGTGGCAAACGTGGTTTAGATATTGAATTATCAGCAAAAGATTTAGGTACTGTATTAGGTGCTCAATTTGCACTTATTCGTAAAGAGTCATAATCATTAATGATTTTTTATTTTAAGGTGCATCCTCAAAATAAGAAATTAACGTAATTTAGATCTAAAATAAAAGGCGACATTAATGTCGCCTTTTTTCTATATAAGCGTTAATTATTGAGCTTATTTTTTGTAAACAATTTCGCCTTTAGGTTCGAAATCATCCGCTTTCAACGGAGAGTGTGCTTCGATATAACCTTTTAGCACTTCAGCATCAACAAAACCGGTATTTACATATGCAGGATGAACATCAATCTTAGGATAACCATCACCACCAATACCGTTAAAGTTTAATGTCGCCATGCGGTAAGACTTCGTTTTATCTAATGGTTTACCAGCAATTTTAACATCGCTAACTTTGCAGTCTGCATCTACTGTTAAGCTAACATTGTAGAATTGAGCATAAGCACCAGAGTCTACTTTCATACATGCAACAGCTGACAGATAAGGCTCGACTTCTTCACCTTTAAAATCAACATAAACCAGCTCGTTCGCAAATGGTTGTACTTTCAGTACATCTTTGTAAGTGATATCACCAGATTCAATAGAATCACGCACACCACCACCACTCATAATTGCAAAGTCTGCATTCGCACGTTCAGCTTGAGCTGATAATAATAGACGTGCCATATTGGTTTGAACAAAGCGAACTTTACTACGATCCCCTTCTAATTTACCAACAACCTCACCGACTTTAACATTCAGTTGCTCACCACCTTTTTCTTGATAAGGCGTCAGTAGTTTCATCATTTCTGGGTTGTGAGGAATTTCTTTCGTGTAGTAGACTAGCTCAGTTGTACCGTCGTCTTTCTTCACTTTTTGATTTAAGTTGATTGGGATTAATTGGTAATGTTTTAACGTGAATTCACCATTACGGAATTCAAAGTCTGCACGACCAACATATTTACCCCATTCATGAGCCTGAACAATCCATGTACCATTTTGGTTATCTGGTGCACAAGGTGTTCCAGGTACATAATCAGCTTGTTTGTAGTTTTTGTTCTCTTGAGACATACAAACAGGATCTTGTGAGTGACCACCCACAATCATATCAAGGTAACCTTTTGGTAATGCACGCGCCATTTCCACATCACCCGGTGCGTTAGAGCCATGATTACCATCATCGTAGTGACCCATATGAGTTGCTGCGATAATAATGTCTGGTTTTTCCGTTGTACGCAGCTCTTCTACCACTTTTTTAGCTTCATCAGAAGGTTTGCGGAATTCGGTATCAGGGAAGTTCGCTGGGTTACCAATACGTACGGTATCATCCGTCGTTAAACCTAATACTGCAATTTTGACACCTTGCTTATCAAAAATGGTATAAGGCTTGAATAAACGCTCGCCTGTACTTTTTTGATAAATATTTGCAGATAAGAATGGGAATGTTGCCCATTTCTCTTGTTGACGTAAAACATCTAATGGGTTGTCGAATTCATGGTTACCAAGTGCCATTGCATCATAACCCACAAGATTCATACCTTTAAAATCAGGCTCTGCATCTTGTAAATCAGATTCTGGAACACCGGTATTGATATCACCACCAGATAATAGCAGTACGCTACCGCCTTTTTTAGCCACTTCATTACGAATATCATCAACAACCGTTTTTTGTGCCGCTAAACCATATTCGCCACGATCGTTATGCCAGAAATGTCCATGGTGATCATTGGTATGCAAAATGGTAATTTCGTAGGTTTTATCCTTTTCCCATGCCTGAGACATCGCAGGCGCCATCGCTAAAGAAACCGTTAATGCGCATGCTGATAATTTAAAAGATAAGCTCATGGTATATCCCCATGTATATTATTTATTGAGAAGGTTCTGCCATGGTTCTACTGTAGAAAAAGAAGACAGAAGTTAAATACTTTTGCTGTATTTTATGACGTAGGTTATATAATTTTTTTATTATTTCATTGATCCAATAGTTTTTTTGAGACATGAATCAAACTCTATTTCTCACAAAAGCACTCAACTCCAAATAGATGTAAACTAGACCAATAAAAATAGAAACAATTTATTAACAAAATAATGTGACAGGGAATTAAAATGAGCAATGCCGATCCATCGCTTCCCATAGAAGAAACCGATGCTTTACAACGAAAAACCAATAAGCGTAATACCGTTTTTAGTATTTTAACTGCTATCAGTTTTTCACATCTTCTCAATGATATGATCCAATCATTGATATTAGCTATTTACCCTATGTTGCAATCAGAGTTTTCACTCAGTTTTGTGCAAATAGGGATGATAACGTTGACCTATCAAATTACAGCATCCTTATTACAGCCTTTTATTGGCCTCTATACTGATAAATATCCTAAACCTTACTCATTACCTATTGGTATGGGCTTTACACTGACAGGGCTTATTCTTCTCGCCTTTGCAGATACATTCCCAATGTTATTACTTGCTGCAGGATTAGTTGGTACTGGCTCATCGGTTTTTCATCCTGAATCATCTCGTGTTGCTAGAATGGCATCAGGTGGAAGACACGGACTTGCACAATCACTATTTCAAGTAGGCGGTAATTTAGGTAGCTCTTTAGGCCCTCTTTTAGCCGCTTTACTGATTGCACCTTATGGAAAAGGAAATGTTGGTTGGTTCTCTCTTGCTGCGTTATTGGCCATTGTGGTGCTATTACAAGTTAGCCGTTGGTATAAAATTCAACAAGAAGCTCAGAAAAAACAGCCCAAAGCACTAAATAACAAAGCAATATTACCACGTAAGGCTCTTTTGGGCTCTTTAGCCATTTTACTTATTCTGATTTTTTCTAAGTATTTTTATCTTGCAAGTATCAGCAGCTACTATACTTTCTATTTAATACATAAATTTGGCGTTTCAGTACAAAATGCACAAATTCACCTGTTTGTTTTCCTCTTTGCTGTTGCTGCGGGTACCATGATTGGTGGTCCCGTAGGCGATAAAATTGGAAGAAAGTATGTAATTTGGGGATCTATTCTTGGTGTTGCACCTTTTACGCTGATACTCCCTTATGCCAGCCTTTATTGGACTGGCGTACTGACTGTATTTATTGGTGTGATCTTAGCTTCAGCATTTTCTGCTATCTTAGTTTATGCTCAAGAGTTAATTCCGGGTAAAACAGGCATGGTTTCAGGGCTTTTCTTTGGGCTTGCTTTTGGGATGGGAGGGATTGGTGCTGCTGTCTTAGGATATATTGCCGACCAGAAAAGTATTGAATATGTTTATCATATTTGTGCCTATCTCCCACTATTAGGTATTTTCACCATTTTTCTTCCTAATATTGGGGTAGATAAAACTGAATAAGCTGTAATTCTCCCTGTTATCGAAATGAACCGATAACAGGGTAATTCTTACTTTAAAAGGTAAGACTGATTAAAATAACATAAAAAAGTGCATTTGCATCAAAAAACTCAATCAACTTGCTATTTTTATAAATAATCGATAATTTTTAGCGAATTTATTGCATGAATACGTTAAACTATCCGCCTGCTATATACTCGCCCCCCCGATACATGTAGTTTTATAAAAAGAAGGAGAATTGATGCCGCATTCAACACCCCTTATTACCACCATAGTTGGTGGGTTAGCACTTGCTTACATTTTAGGCATGATCGCTCAACGGCTAAAAATCTCACCTTTAGTAGGATATCTTGCTGCGGGTGTACTCGCTGGCCCATTTACTCCCGGCTTTGTTGCTGATACATCTCTCGCCCCTGAACTCGCTGAAATCGGCGTCATTCTGCTAATGTTTGGTGTAGGTTTACACTTTTCATTAAAAGATCTGATGGCCGTAAAAGCTATCGCTATTCCGGGTGCTATTGCTCAAATTGCAGTGGCAACACTATTAGGATTGGGACTATCAGCATTTTTTGGCTGGGGTTTATTTAGTGGCATAGTATTCGGCTTATGTCTATCAACAGCAAGTACTGTTGTGCTGTTACGAGCGCTTGAAGAAAGAGGCTTGATTGATAGCCAGCGAGGTCAAATTGCTATTGGTTGGTTGATTGTTGAAGACTTAGCCATGGTGTTAGCCCTTGTACTACTTCCTGCGATTGCCAATATGCTGGAAAGTAGCGATCAAACCAGTATTTCTGAACTCATGATCAATTTAGGTATTACAATCGGTAAAGTTGTTGCCTTTATCTTAATCATGATGATTGTGGGTCGTAAACTGATCCCTTGGGTTTTAGCTAAAACCGCGGCAACGGGCTCTCGTGAGCTCTTTACCCTGAGTGTACTCGCTCTTGCTTTAGGTATCGCTTATGGCGCTGTAACCTTATTTGATGCTTCCTTCGCATTAGGTGCATTCTTTGCAGGTATGGTACTTAACGAGTCTGAGTTAAGCCACAGAGCGGCTCAAGATACTTTACCGCTGCGTGATGCCTTTGCTGTACTGTTCTTTGTGTCTGTCGGTATGCTATTTGATCCAATGGTATTAATTGAGCATCCACTAGGTATCTTAGCAACACTGGCTATCATTATTATTGGTAAATCAGCCGCTGCATTAGTCCTTGTGCGAATGTTTGGACATTCCAGACGCACCGCCTTAACCATTTCAGCCAGCCTTGCTCAAATTGGTGAGTTTGCCTTTATTCTTGCAGGTCTTGGTGTCGCACTGAACGTTTTAGAGCCAGATGCACGTAACCTTGTTTTAGCCGGTGCTTTAGTCTCTATTATGCTAAACCCAGTTCTATTCTCTTTATTAGACCGTTATCTGGCAAAAACAGAAACTAAAGAAGAAATGGAACAGTTACAACAAGAAGAGCTGGAAGAAGAGATGCCTGTTCCTGTTGATATTTGTGGCCACGCCATTATCGTCGGTTATGGTCGTGCAGGAAGCATGCTTTCGGAGAAATTATTAGCTCAATCTATTCCGTTAGTTATTATCGAAAATAGCCGTAATAAATTCGCTGAATTAAAAGAGAAAAGCTTAAACACCGTACTGGGTAATGCATCAACTAAAGAGTCACTTGCTTTAGCTCGTATTGATTGTGCTAAATCTTTATTACTGACGATACCTAATGGTTATGAAGCAGCAGATATCGCGGAAACAGCAAGAAGTATGAACCCTGATTTAAATATCATTGTTCGTGCTCATTTTGACGATATTATCGTGCGCGCTAACTATGATGAAGAAGCTTCTTTTATCCTTGAAAAAGGAGCAAATCACGTCATTATCGATGAAGATCAAACCGCATCTGCAATGGCAGCTATGCTAATTAAAGAAGTTGAGTTTGGTTGTGCTATTGATGATACACCTGAAAATGGTCAACAAATCATTGCACCTAGTGCAGCGCAATAATCAAACACCAATAACCACTTAAACCCTTAAAATTTAAGTCAATAAAAAACCTATCAATAAATGTTGATAGGTTTTTTTATTTCATTCGGATAAAACAAGACTTAGAAACAAAATAAACTTAACGCTCCCAATAAGCCTCTTCTAAGCTGTCTTCTTTTTCAGGTAAACCGCGCGTCAAGCGTGGAGAATGCTGGCTTAGCACTTGATAACTCACTCGGTTAGCATATTTACACACTTGCGCTAATGATGAATAAGTTAAATAAGTCCGAGGATGCTTACTTGAATTTGGCACATTAATACGATGATAGCTATTCGCTGTAATATCATGCAGTAATGCTGACAATGCTGCATCACCCGCACCATTTGTATTCATTATTTTTTCTGGGCCACCCATATAAGGCTCAATATGAGAATAGACTTTCTCTGGCTCATCACAATCTTTACGGCGCATTGCACGACTAAACTCATAACGATTAAATTCAGCAATCGCACCCGGTAATAAAGGATGTGTAGTTTGGCGCTTAAAGCTATGTTCTGTATAACCACCCATATAAAGCCCTGCAGGCCCAGCGGTACAAAGCACCAAATCAACCCATTCTAAAGCGACATCAGAAGCCAAGAGAGGATCTGCATGTCCCGTTAATTCAAAGGCTTCATCTTCATTCATTGCAACAACAGAAACATGCTCTTTTAAGAAATCACGCCACCATTGTGGATCATCTGCAATAACATATTTTGTACCAAGGGTGAGAACAACAGGTACATCGTATTTTTTCGCGTATTCAATCGCTTTCATGGTTGCTAACGGCATCGGTTCGCCAGGTTTGCAACGAACTAAATAAGCCGTTAATACCAAAGCAGAAGCTTCTGCGATCACCTCTTCCGGAATACTTTCAGGTTTAAGCTGATTCATTTGACCGGGGCTAATAGCAAATGTGCGTTCGCCATTTTCCGTGATCAGCGTAAAACAGCGCCCAATGGCGCCATCAACACCTTGGAGGTAATTAAGATCAGTACGGCTAGAGGTGTTACATAAATAACGATAAGCATAGCTGCCAATTTGAATGTTATTACACATAGTACCTAATAACACAGAGCGGTCGTCAGCCAATACAGAGTAGTTATGTAGCGTATTACCAATGGTGCCACCAGCAAATTCGTGTGTTATCAGATTATTGTCTGTTAATTCACGATAAAGTGCTTCTGCGACATCATCTTCAATAACAAGAGAGTGTCCCTGACTCAAGTTATAACGGTTAATAAACTCTTCATCAACTTTCGCTTCAATATCAACCAATGTTTGGTCGATGCCCACGATATAAGCGCGAGAGGATTCGCTCTCCGTCATATTGATGATGGGTTGTAATAGAGGATCTCGTAAACTAACGGGAAAATAGTGTTTGGATTTTCGTTTGCCAGGGAATTTCATTGTGAACGATGCTACACAGCTAAAAAAGATGCGCAATGTTAACACAATATTATAGGAGAGACAGTAGGTGTACGTCAGTACACCTACTTATTTAAAGATATTTTTATGCAGTTTTACGACGGCTTCTTGCCATATAGCTTAGTAAAACACCCATAACAGAAAGAATGAAACCAACAAAAGCGGCGCCAACTAAAATCAGAGCGCGTTTAGGTGCATCTTTTTTAGTCGGTTCGTAAGGTTTCAACATATATTTGAACGGTACAAATTGAAGATCATCCAATTTTACTTTTTCTAATTGCTTCATATTGTATAAACGGTTTTTCAGATCAGCACTTACTGTTGTTGGATCAACAATCGCTTCTGTAATAGCCAATTTACTACTTAACGCATCAGAACCCATGGCAATAGAGTAATCAGGATCATCTTTAATTTGTGCGCCTTCACTGGAAATTGGTTTTTTAACCCCAGCTGCATTTGCGATTTCTAATGCATATTTTAAGCGTTGCACATTAACATTACGCGCATTAGCGATACGCTCTAAATCCATTTCATAGGCTTTTTGCGCGAAACTTAATTTACGCTCAATTTGATCATCAATTTCGTCTTTTACTTCTACACGTACTTTGGTAGAGATAAAGCGAATATAACCAGAAAGTAAATCGTAAGCTTCTTCAGGGGTTGGTGCTGTAAAGCTTAAATTAATTTCACCACTAAACTCTTCTTCATTATTTTTAACATCTGAAGAACTTAAGTTGATGTCTTTTATAATAATTTCTTCAATTAATTTACGTTTATCCAAAGGTGTTGGCTCATCCATTTTAGCCAGCAGATTTTTGTAATAATCCGTACTTATCAGATATTCTTCACGATATACACGAGAGTTATAGTTATTGATAAACTTTTGATAAACAGATGAACCGTTCACACCTGTATCAACATCCACTAAACTAAGCTCAGTCAATGTTGCTTTTAATTGCCTCATTTCATCAAGCATTGGCTTGGTAATTGCAGCTTGGCTCGTCCATTTTTGTGGTAAAAAGCTTGCAACAGTAAAGCCAACGATAGCAAATAATAACGTGATACCAATAATGACAAATTTTGATTTATAAATAACAGAAAACAATTCAAAAAGATCGATTTCATCATTCTGTTTTAGATAGAAATCGTCAAAATGCCCTTTATCAATTTCTGAAGATTGTGGTTTTGAAAGCTTACTATTCATTTTCCTGCCTAAATTTATGTAATGCAGTGTCCGTTTATCAGCACTTTTAGTGATTCCCACTAAAAGACTTAAAAAATGAGAAAAGATAAGTTTATATATAACTGAAATATGATCAAATTAATATATCATCAAATCTGATAATTTTATTTATAGAATTCAGTAATTATTTTTCGCATATCTCTCGGATCATCGCTTCTAGCAAGTCAATATGCTCTGGATCATCATTTAATGCCGGAATATATTCGTACTGTTTGCCACCACCATGAATAAAGAACTCTCGATTCTGTTCATTAATTTCTTCTAATGTTTCCAAGCAATCAGATGAAAATCCCGGACATACAACCTGCACATGTTCAACACCCTCACTTCCCAGCTTTTCCATCGTTTTATCCGTATAAGGTGATAGCCAAGGTTCACGACCAAAGCGTGACTGGAATGTCAGCATGACTTGCTCTTTAGGATAACCTAACTGTTCTTCTAATTGCTGTTTTAGTTTTTCTGTTGTGAGGCAACACTCATCATAATAAATATCCCCCGTTTTGATAAAGCGCTCAGGAATACCATGAAAAGAAAGAATTAAACGATCGGGTTTTCCATATTGCTGAAAACTTTTCTCAATAGAGGTGACAAGCGCTTTGATATAAAGTGGATGAGTAGGATAACTGCGAATAAAGTGAAGAAAAGGTATTGTGCGCATATCTTTAAAAATGCGACTAACACCATCAAATACCGCAGCAGAGGTGGAGCAGGAGTATTGAGGATACAGCGGTAACAAAATAATCTTTTCAACACCTTGTTGTAATAACTTTTCAACCCCTTCATTTAGCGATGGATTGCCATAACACATCCCTAACTCTACGGGTATATTAGGTAATCGCTCTGCGACAGCACGTTGTTGCGCTCGGCTATAAACTAACAGAGGTGACCCTTCATCCATCCAAATCTGTTGGTATAACTTAGCCACTTTAGGTGAACGAAACGGTAATATCGCCCCTTGTAATATTGGTTTCCAAATCAAAGGAGAAACATCAACAACACGAGGATCGCTAAGAAATTGTGCTAAATAACGTCGAACAGCACCCGTTGTCGGCGCATCAGGTGTGCCAAGATTAACCAAAAGAACACCATACTTAGCATCATTCATACTATGACTCCTTAGAGTTATTTTATTAGGATAACCAAAGAGTAGAAGAATAAAGGAAAATAATAGATTGTGCTTGTCAATTTATTGGATTGTTCTTTTCCCCTATTTTATTTAGATAAAAAAAATCCCGGCTCAACCGGGATTAATCATCACAATGACGAATTAGCCAAGGATACTTTTCAGTTCAGCGTTAATTTCGCTTACTTTTTGTGTACCATCAACTTTGAAGTATTTCGCATTGCTTGCTTTAGCTTCGTTTTGGTAATAAGAAACTAATGGTGCAGTTTGAGTATGGTACTCAACTAAACGTTTACGAACAGTTTCTTCTTGGTCATCTTTACGTGTTGTTAACTCTTCACCTGTCACATCATCACGATTTTCCACTTTAGGTGGATTAAATTTCACATGATAAACACGACCTGATGGTGCGTGAACACGACGACCAATAATACGCTCAACAATAATTTCATCAGGTACAGCGAATTCCAGTACGAAATCCACGTTGATACCCGCTTCTTTCATTGCATCAGCTTGTGGAATTGTTCTTGGGAACCCATCCAACAAGAAACCATTACGGCAATCGTCTTGTTTGATGCGCTCTTTAACTAACGCAATAACTAATTCATCAGTCACTAACTGACCATTGTCCATCAGTGCTTTTGCTTTCAGTCCTAGTTCTGTACCTGCACTTACTGCTGCACGTAACATATCACCAGTTGAAATCTGTGGGATACCATAGTTTTCTTTAATGAATTGAGCCTGAGTGCCTTTACCAGCGCCTGGAGCGCCTAGCAGAATGATACGCATCGCGTAAATCCCCTTGCATTTAATTTTTTATATTTAAACTCGAAAACGCATTACCATACCATTTTGTGAGGTCATCGCTCAAGAAATCACGGTAGCGATTGCATTTTATTTTTATCGAAAAAGAAAAAACCACGCCCTCTTTTCAGATAAACGTGGTTTAAATGTTTGAAAACGAAAACAGTTACGCTTTTTGAACTAAAAGTTGATTCACTAAGCGAATAAACTGGTTTGGATCCTCTAAAGAGCCTCTTTCAGCGAATAATGCCTGATCGAGTAATAAATTTACCCAATCCGCAAATAATGCTTCATCCGTTAGCTCGGCTGTTTGCTTCACTAATGGGTGATTTGGATTTAGCTCAAAGTTGTATTTCACTTCTGGCACTTCTTGTCCTGCTGCTGCAAACAATTTAGCCATTTGTGTTGTCATTTCATCAGCACTAGTTGTCACGATTGCTGGAGTATCAGTTAAACGATGCGTTAATTTCACATCTTTAACTTTATCTCCTAGCAAGGTTTTAATACGTTCAACAAACGGTGCTAATTGCTTATCGGTTTCTTCTTGCTCAGCTTGCTTCTCTTCATCAGCTAGCTTATCAAGAGATTCATCCGCTTTACTGACAGACTGGAATGATTTGCCATCAAACTCCGTCAGGTAATTCATCATCCACTCATCTATACGCTCAGATAACAGCAGTACCTCGATACCTTTTTTGCGGAACAGTTCTAAATGAGGGCTGTTTTTCGCTGCGGCATAGCTATCTGCGGTGATGTAGTAGATTTTTTCCTGACCTTCAACCATACGGCCAACATAATCTTCCAATGAAACTGTTTGAGCATCACTATCATTATGTGTTGATGCAAAACGTAGTAATTTAGCAATAGTTTCAATGTTAGATGAATCTTCTGCTGGGCCTTCTTTTAAAACTAAACCAAACTCTTTCCAGAATGCTTGATACTCTTCTGGCTTGTTTTCTGCCAGTTTTTGTAACATCTGTAATGCACGTTTAGTTAATGCACTGCGTAAGTTACGTGTAACTGAGCTGTCTTGTAAAATTTCACGAGAAACGTTTAGCGGTAAATCATTAGAATCGACTAACCCACGGATAAAACGCAGGTAATTAGGCATAAACTGCTCAGCTTCATCCATAATAAAGACGCGCTGAACATACAGTTTTAAACCATGACGTTGTTCACGATTCCATAAATCCCAAGGTGCTTTTGAAGGCACATATAATAAGCTTGTATATTCTTGCTTACCTTCTACACGGTTATGTACCCAGCTTAATGGATCAGCGAAGTCATGAGAGATATGTTTATAAAACTCTTTATACTCTTCATCACTCACTTCAGCTTTATTACGAGTCCAAAGGGCTTGCGCTTTATTAATTTTTTCCCATGTTACTGTGCCGTCTTCTTCATTTTTTGTTTCAATTTCAACAGGCAGAGAAATATGGTCGGAATATTTACTAATAATGCTACGTAGACGCCAGTCGTCTAAATACTCATCTTCACCTTCACGTAAATGAAGCGTAATTTCAGTACCACGATCTGCTTTTTCAATATCTGCAATGGTGTAATCACCTTCGCCTTCAGACTCCCAAAAAACACCTTTATCTGCACTTTCGCCAGCTGCACGAGTGCGTACTATCACTTTATCTGCAACGATAAACGCAGAATAGAATCCGACACCAAACTGACCAATTAATTGGCTATCTTTAGCTTGATCTTGTCCGATAGACTCTAAGAATGATTTTGTACCTGATTTTGCAATAGTACCGAGATTATCAATGACTTCATCGCGAGTCATACCAATACCATTATCACTGATAGTCAGAGTACGAGCTTCTTTATCAGTGGAAATGCGCACATGCAACTCGCCATTATTTTCATAAAGCGCTGCATCTGATAATGCACGGAAACGCAATTTATCAGCCGCATCTGATGCGTTCGAAATCAATTCGCGAAGGAAAATTTCTTTATTGGAGTAAAGAGAATGGATCATTAATTGAAGAAGTTGTTTAACTTCTGACTGAAATCCTCTTGTTTCCTGACCTTTCATACTCATTTTTACCTCAATTAATCCTAATTTGGCGAAAAAAATCAATATGAGTAAAAAGTGGGGATAGTTAAGTAAGTTTCAAGGGTTGAGTAAAAAATTAAGCGAATAAAAGTGATTAAGCTCCTTATATGATTAAAGTTTGAGCCAAAATAATACTTGCTGTCTATCTTTAGTTGTATATTTTATTATACAGCGATATTAACTTAGGTTTATTACTATGAAAGTTTTATTACAACACGGTTTACTAGGTATTGGCTTACTCTCCCTCTCTTCTTTCTCTTATGCAGATAGACAAATCGTAGACCAAATTGGTCGCACTGTTACCATTCCAGACAAAGTAGAAAGAACGGTGGTTTTACAACATCAAACTCTAAACTTACTTGTTGAACTTGATGCCACAGATAAAATTGTTGGTGTGATGTCCAACTGGAAGCAACAACTTGGTGATGGATATGCACAACTAGCGCCATCCCTAGAAAAAACACCTAAAGTCGGCGATCTCACCAGTTTTGATGCTGAAAGCTTAGTAAAACTACAACCTCAAATTGTCTTTGTGACTAACTACGCCCCTAAAGAGATGATTGATAAGATCTCTGCTCTTGGTATTCCTGTTGTGGCGATTTCATTACGTAAAGAAGTTAATGATGATAAATCAACACTGAATCCAACATTACAAAATGAAGAGCAAGCCTATAACGAAGGGCTAAAAGAAGGTATTTTACTGATTGGTGATATCGTCAATAAATCAGAAAATGCACAAACATTAGTTAACGATACCTTTAAACAACGTGAACAAGTTAGTCAGCGCTTACAAAACATTCCTAAAGAGCGACGAGTGCGAGCTTATATGGCTAATCCAGACTTAACAACATATGGCTCAGGAAAATATACAGGTTTGATGATGGAACATGCAGGTGCCTTTAATGTCGCCGCATCAACCGTTAAAGGTTATAAGCAAGTCTCGCTAGAGCAAGTTATTGCATGGGATCCCGAAGTTATTTTTATTCAAGACAGATACCCTCAAGTTGTCGATGAAATCAAACAAGATGCACGTTGGCAAGTCATTAGCGCTGTTAAAAATAACCGAATTTACTTAATGCCTGAATATGCGAAAGCATGGGGATACCCAATGCCTGAAGCGATGGCAATAGGTGAATTGTGGATGGCAAAAAAACTATATCCTGAAGAATTTAGCGATATCGATATGCAAAAAGCAGCTAATGATTGGTATCAAAAATTCTATCGTATTCAATATCAAAGCAAAGAGTAGGATATAGCATCATGACATTTTCTCTTTTTGCAGCAGGTAGCTTAAAAACAACACTCCCTGCTTTTATTGAGCATCATCAGCAAAAAACAGGCGAGAAGTGGACACTTACATTTGGACCTGCCGGACTTTTGCGCCAACGCATTGAACAAGGGGAAAACTGTCATTTGTTTCTTTCTGCTGACGAAAATAATGCACAGCAATTAATCGATAAAGGTCTTGCACTACAATATGCTCCTTTTATTGCCAATCAGCTTTGTATTACAGCTCGGCGTAATGATGTAAATGAAGAAGATAACTGGCTTAGCGTATTATCAAATACCACATTAAAATTAGGGATATCCACACCAAAAGCAGATCCATCAGGGGATTACAGTTGGCAACTGTTTGATAATATTGCGCAGATTGACCCAAAGTTAAGTCAGACATTAAAGATGCGAGCTCTTTCTTTGGTTGGATGTGAGCATTCACTTACCATTCCTCAAGGTAGAATGGCTGCTCACTATTTAATTACCACACATCAAGCGGATGCTTTCATTGGTTATCAGCACTACCAAATACAATTAAGCCAATTCCCTGAATTAAAAATATTCGATATTCCAAAGCCTTTTAATATTACCGCACACTATTGTGCAACACTTATTCATTCTCAGGCTTATAGTTTATATAAGGAGATATTATCCCCTTATACGAAAGCGTATTTTATAAAAGCTGGATTTTTACCGCTAAGTTAAGTTCCCCTCTTAGCGGTAAGTAACCTTATGTTACATCGCTATTTTTGGGCATCATTTACAATGATAGCGTTAGCACCTGCGTTGGCTTCATCCAATGCATGTTTTATTGTATCAGCATGAGCAAGCACAACACCTAGACGGCGAGAGCCTGCAATTTCAGGTTTAGCAAAAAGACGAATTTGGCGATCTGCCTTCAACGCTTTTTCAATACCTGAATAAACGATATTTGTACTATACAGCTCCGGTAAAATAACAGCTGATGCACAAGGGCCTAATTGGCGAATACCACCAATGGGATAGCCTAAAAAAGCACGGACATGAAGCGCGAACTCTGATAAGTCTTGAGAAATTAATGTTACTAGCCCTGTGTCATGAGGGCGAGGAGAGACTTCATTAAAGAATACCTCATCACCTTGAACAAATAACTCAACACCAAATAAGCCATAGCCTCCTAAGTTCTCAACCACTTTACTCGCAATATGTTCTGCTTTAGCAAGTGCGATATCACTCATCTTCTGAGGCTGCCACGAATTTCGGTAATCCCCTTTTTCTTGTCGATGACCAATAGGAGCACAAAAATGAATACCATCAACAGCATGAATAGTCAGTAAAGTGATCTCAAAATCAAATGGGATCATTTTTTCAACAATAACGCGACCTTTTCCTGCTCTTCCTCCCTCTTGCGAGTAAGTCCAAGCCTGAGCCAAATCGTTTTCATTACGAATAACACTTTGCCCTTTTCCGGATGAACTCATGACGGGTTTTACAATACAAGGGAAGCCTATTTCTAAAGCGGCTTTTTTAAAACTCACTTCATCATCAACAAATTGATAGTTTGATGTAGGTAAATGTAATGTTTCTGAAGCTAATCGACGGATCCCTTCTCTATCCATAGTCAGCTTTACCGCACGGGCGCAAGGAACAACTTTTTGCCCCGCTTGCTCTAATTCAACCAGTAACGTTGTTGCAATAGCTTCAATTTCTGGAACGATAAAATCAGGTCGCTCTTGTTCAATAACTTGCTTTAATGCATCACTATCAAGCATATTTACAACATGATGGCGATGAGCAACATGCATAGCAGGAGCATTTAGATAGCGATCAACTGCAATCACTTCAATACCTAAGCGTTGGCATTCTATCGCGACTTCTTTGCCCAATTCGCCAGCACCTAATAACATCACTTTTGTTGCATTTGCTGTAAGAGCCGTACCCAACACTGTCATTTTTTATCCTCACCATTAATAAAAAACACAATCACGCAAACGATTGCTTTTGTATAGCATAGCGGATTTAGCTTGATAGAAAAATAGCCAGACAAAAAAATAATCAAACAGGGAAATAAAACAATTACACCGTTTGGCTACGTTTTCCTTTTTGAATTTTTAGATAATTCAGGCGTTTTCGGATAAGTGCTAAGATACAGCATAAAAGCCCTAACCAAATTAGAGAGAAACTCACACCTTTTACTTCATCAAAAGCTTCATGGAATAAGAAAACAGCCAGTAAAAATTGAATAGTAGGCTCAATATATTGTGCTAATCCAATTACCGTTAATGTGGTTCGTTTGACGGCTGCAGTAAAAAACAACAACGGCAGTATAGTGACGGGTGCAGTGAGAATATAATAAAAACGAGTCAGGTTATCCGCAGAAGGTAGTGCGCTTTTATCTGTTAAAAACAACCAAATAGTGGCACCAATGGCTAATGGCATTAACCAAAGCGTTTCCATAAATAAAGAGGTGATCACATCAAAACGAATAAACTTACGGATCAAGCCATATACAGCAAATGCGCCCCCCATCATGATGGCTAATACGGGTAACTCACCGTACATCCACAATTGATAGCCCACACCCGCACAAATTAAGGTAACAGCCCATTTTTCTGCTGGATTAAGCTTTTCTTTAAGAAATATCACACCTAATAAAATCGAGAAAAGCGGGTTAATAAAATACCCCAAGCTCGCTTCTAATACTTGTTGATGTGTTAATGCATAAGTAAACGTACACCAAGAAACGGCCATAGCCATTGAGCTAAATAGGCACATAAAAACAGAGCGCTTATCTTGTAAAACCGCGCGCCATCGTGTTCTATTTTTAATAAAGAGTCGTACGAGTAATAAAAGAGGGATAGACCAGATCAAACGCTGAGCCAACATCTCTAACGGTTGTGCTCCGGGTAACAGCCGATAAAACAGAGGGGTTATTCCCCAAAGAATATAAGAAAAAATGGCTAATACCGCGCCCGATTGAGCCCACATTTAATGTTCCATCAATAAAAGTCAATAAGATTTAATATCATACGCTTAAAACAGACAGAACAATATGATCATCATCGCTGATTGATTGATCAAATATTAGTACAACTACAACGATGAGATAAAAAAATCTCCATAAATAACCACTCCGAGAAAAGCAGTTATAAATGGAGAATAGGAAAATACCATTAAGGGAAAACCGTGGTAAAAACCACAACCAGAAAAAATGGGTTAGTTGTTAGAAAATCTCCCTAACATGTAAAGGTGGTTGTTGCTGAACAAAATCATGTAATTTTTTACGACTTGGAGCCGCTGCTATCGCCCCTTTTTGAGTGGTAGCTAAAGCACCACAAGCCGCCGCTTGCGTCACTATTTTTGATAGATATTGTTCATCTTCAGCAAAACCATATTCAGCAAGTGCAGCTAACAAACCTGACATAAAAGCATCACCAGCACCTGTTGTATCAATGCATTCAACAGTAAAGGCACTAAATGCGACTTGAGTATTTGGCGTTAAAACTAAGCAACCTTTAGAGCCTTGGGTGATCACTTTTAAACGAGCAGGATAGTTTTCTAATTTTTTAAGTGCATTATTCAATGTCACTTCTTGTGTCATCCACGTGAGCTCATCTTCTGATAATTTTAATATGTCTGCTTTATGCGCATAATTATCGATAACTTCACGCATTTCTTCATGATCACGCCACATTTGAGGTCGCAAATTAATATCAAAACTCAATAGTGAACCACTTTCTTTAATGCTTTTGATTGCACAATCTAAGGTCGAACGACAAATAGGATTTACTAATGCTAAAGAGCAAAAATGCAAAATATCTTTTTCGAATGCAGGTAAAGATTTCTCTGTTAAAAATTGATCAGCAGATTCAGCAACTAAAAAAGTAAAATCACGCTCACCATTTTCTTGTAAAGAGACAAGAACGGTACTGGTACGGTGAAACTCATCAAATTCCATTGCACGAGTATCGACACCCAGATCAAACAGTGTTTTTTGCATAAAATGGCCGAACGCATCTTCACCTACACGTCCAATAAAACCACTTTGTTGACCGAGCTTGGCAACACCAGCAGCAACATTGACAGGCGCACCACCAGCACATGCTTCATATTGCATGTTTTGCAATGGGATCAAGTCAACAACAGCATCACCTAAAGACCAGACTTTCATAATCTCTCCAGAAGATAAGCAATTATTTTTCTTAACTATATTCTGTTTTTATGGCTATTCATAACGAATAAATAAAGATATTGCTCGTAAATCCACACTGATAACGTTAACATAATAAGATAATATGATAAAGTCAATCTCATATATCGTATTTTTTTCACTCTAAATGTTATCGTTAACAACAAGAGTAATAGTGTGATTACATCTGTTCTTTACCCTTTCAGTGATCTTAAAAACACACTAATAACTCTGACATATAATAAGGATAATGATATGAAACACCGCTTAGAACAATCAACAAAAGCCTTAAATACCTTGATTGAAAAACGAGGCAATAAATTTTATCCCCAGTTTCATTTGGCCGCACCTGCGGGCTGGTTAAATGATCCTAATGGTCTTATTTATCACGATGGTTTATATCATGCCTTTTATCAGCACCACCCTTATTCTCAAGATTGGGGGCCAATGCATTGGGGACATGCCACAAGTACTGATATGATCCACTGGCAACACCAACCTATTGCGTTAGCACCAGGGGGGGACTACGACAAAAGTGGTTGTTTCTCAGGATCAGCAATTAGCCATGAAGGCAAACTCTATCTTTTCTATACCGGACATAACTGGTTAGCAGACGAAGGCGATGATAGCCAAATCTATGAAGCGCAATGTGTTGCTATTAGTGAAGATGGTATTCATTTTGAGAAAAAAGGGATCGTTTTAGAACCCCCTAAAGGTTATATGCATTTTCGTGATCCTAAAGTTTGGTATCAAGAAGGCAAATGGTGGATGGTTGTTGGTGCTCGTGATGAAAAAGATCAAGGACAAGTTCTGCTCTTCTCTAGCGATACCTTATTTGAGGAAGGCCAGCAGTGGAACAATGATTACACTGTTTTAGGAAAAACGGATGATAAAAATGTCTATATGTGGGAGTGCCCTGATTTCTTCCCTATTAGCCAAGAAAATGAATTTGCAATCGTCTTCTCACCACAAGGAAAACGGGCCGAAGGCTATCAATATCGTAATCTCTTTCAATCAGGTGCACTAATTGGCCAATGGACACCAAACCAACCCTTTAAACCACAAGGGCATTTTATTGAACTTGATAATGGCCATGACTATTATGCGCCACAATCATTTATGACACCTGATGGTCGTCGCGTTTCTATGGGATGGATGGATATGTGGAATTCGCCTATGCCTTCAAAATCTGAGTTTTGGTCTGGCTGTTTTACACTCCCTCGTGAAATCACTTTCGATAAATCCAAAAATCGCTTACGCATGCTTCCCGTTAAAGAAGTCGAATCATTGCGCCAAGAAAAGCAGACTATCCAGCCATTAACACTCACTAATCAATCCATAGAGCTACTCAATAACACGCCAGCGATCGAACTCGACTTAACATTATCTTTAGACAGCCACGCTGAAAAATTTGGCTTATGGCTAGGTGACGGGCTTGAGCTATTTGTTGATAATCAATCACATCGTTTAGTTCTTAATCGTCATTATCCTCAGCACAATATCAGTGGAGCTAGAAGTATTCCATTACCTGAAGGTTGTGAATTGAATTTACGTATTTTCATTGATCGCTCATCAATTGAAATCTTTGTAAATAAAGGCGAATTCACCTTTAGCAGTCGATATTATGCTCAACAAGATGCACGCGCATTACGTCTTTTTGCTATGAACGGTGATGCAACACTGATTAATGGTGAATATTGGCAGTTAAATAGTATTTATTGATATTGATAGGATAAGTAAGACGTGAGTCTTTAAATAGACTCACGTTCAACTAATTGGCAAGGTACGTGTACCGTATCTCTATGGTTCCGTTCTTGAATGATATGTAACGTCGCTTCTTTGCCTAATTCATAATGAGGCAATTGTACCGTTGTTAATGGTGGGTAAAACAACTCTCCTGTACCAATCATATTGTCGTACCCCAAAACAGCCACTTGCTCTGGAATGCGTAATCCCATAGAAAGTAAAACTTGATACGCTAGAAATGCAATACGGTCATTACCACAAATGAGAATATCAAAATCTGCTTTTTGCTTAACACAATGCTTTTTCAATATTTCAATCACATCACGGTAATGTTCATCTCCAAACATCATCGTATATTGTTGTAGATCCGCCAATGATAGCCCAGCCTCTTGCCAAGCATCTTCAACAGCTTTACGACGAATAGGGCCTGCAACAGACTCTTCAGGTATATAGAAGCACAAAGGGCGGCGATACCCCTTTTCGATGACTTTTTTCATCGCAAAATATTGCCCATGATAATCATCGGGAATATAAGTTGGAAACGTGTGCGTTTTATCTAAGCAGTTTGCTAACACTAAATTCTTATCAAGCAACTTTTCATGCACAGTGATTTCACGCAATCCCATAGTGGTATAAATAATACCATCTGGACGTTGAGCCAAAAGTTGCCAAATGGCATTTTCATAACAATCTTGTGCAGTCAAATTGACAACAAATGAACTCCAGCCAAATTCTCTTGCAGTTTGTTCTATCGATAAAATCATTTCCACAGAAAATGGTGTCGTTGCGGTATCAATTGCCAAAACACCAATTGATGATACTTTTGTTCCTTGACCACGAATTTTTCGTGCAGAATAATCTGGAACATAGTTTAGTTGATCAATCGCATTTTGGACTTGTTTCAGTGTTTCTGGTTTTAATAACTCAGGGTTATTAATCGCTCTTGAGACTGTCATCAAAGAAACGGATGCAAGTCGAGCTACATCTTTCAGTGACGCCATAGCATTGGCTCGATTGGTTTATTAAAAAGGATCAATAGAAATAAAGTGCTATTTTACAAGAAGTAAAGTCAAAAAGCCACAAAGGGAATTGTATTGTAACTAAATGCGACTATTAATTACCTCATAAAAAGACACCTAAATATATTATTTTTTTACTTATTAAGTGAGTTTAATATAGTTAAAATCACTTACGAGAAAAAACTTAGTTACAATTAATAATTGTTATCTCCTTCCTTCATTATAGAAATAAATTATTCTTATCTATAAAATACAAATATTGAAACAAAACAAAGTTCTGATATTTTATCTATAATATAATACAGAAGTATTAATCATTTTTAATTTGATATATTCTGAATATAGCTCCGTTGCGTGAATGTTACCCTACACAAAAAAATTTATAAATTAGTCAAATTTCGTTACTCATTCACTTTTGTGAATGAGCTGAGTAAAACCAGGAGCAACATATGGAATCAATAATCCACTTAATCACTTTTGAAGATGACAGTACAAAAGTTCAACTTAAAGCCGTTCTTTCTTCTTTAGCGGCTAATGTGAAAACCTATTCAAATGAACAGGCTTTCTTAAAATACTATTTTTCGTCGACAAAGGGAGCTCATAAAGAGTGCATCATAATTAATACAAAAAGCAGTGCAGCACCATCAATTGCACTGATTAAAGAACTCAACAAATTGAGAAACATCATCCCTGTTATTATTATTTCTGGGGATAGTTCCATTGAGAGTTGTCGTAACGCATTTAAATCAGGGGCTTTTGAATATTTAACCCGCCCTCTAAATGTGAATGAACTTCTTAATATTGTCTCTGAATCTTTCCTACATTATGAAAGTGAAGTTGAGCAATTCCGAACATATATATCTCTAAAAGATAAATTTGGTAAGTTATCTAATAGAGAAAAAGAGGTTATGGAGATGATCCTCGAAGGAAATACGAGCAAAGAAGCGGCAGAAAAACTTTCGCTATCACCTCGTACTGTTGAAGTACATCGCTCAAATATGTATACGAAATTGAAAATAAGATCACTACCACAGTTAGTTCAAGAGTATGATTTCTTTAAGAAATATGACTTAAGAGCAAACTAATTTACAATGTGATTTCTATTTATCAATGGGTTGTATTATCTAGCAATATAACGATATGACCTGTTTAATTTTCATTATATTTTATTAATGAGAGAAAGCTGTACTTCTAAAAATATTCTATTTTGGATGAATTACACCTAATATGGGAACAATTAATACGTTAAACACCATTCTACGATAGAAAGGGCGGCAACTTATTTTGATGCCACCCTTTCATTAGTGTTCGTTTAATTTCAATTTAAAGCACTTGTATTTATTACTTTCATAATCGCTATTATTAATAACTATTATGATTGTTTTTTATTAATAATAGCAATATAAGAATAGATGAAGCTCTTCATTTGATATAAATCATTTTTTACTTATTATAAAGATGAATATTCTCATTTTTAATTTCTCATTTTCTTTATTCTTATTTCACGAAGAAAATTATTAATGATTAAAAAATAATACAAAAGAAATTCTTGTCTCTTTTTTTTATGCCCATTTAAAGACTGTTTATGCGTTTTGGTTTTTGATTTAAACAAAAAATTCTTTATAAGAATATTCTAATCGAAGTGTTTTAATTGCGATTATTTAAACAGTAAAATAAGAAATAATAATAAGTATTTCCCTTTATACTCCCTTTTACTTAAGAAATTTATTCTCTTTATAGTTTAAATAATGTAATACATTATTTATCATCCACACTCAAAAACACTCAAATAAAGAGCATCATTAAACGAGTTGATTGCATAGGTATAATTGACTACCCTTAGATAAGTATTAACACCTAGAAAAATAAATGATTATTAATGATTGATTTATAGTCTTAATATGAGCATAACAATAAGAAATTGAACAGCATATAAAAAATATAAGATAAACTTATACGTTTTTTCTTATTCTCACTTTGTGCAAATGCCCTTATGCTATACCCTCCTAACTCGCCTTTTACAAAGAAAAATGAACACTCAAGATAAAAATCGTCGTCCTATAAAAGCAAGGCAAACAAACTGGGCCACAAAGTGCAGTCGCTATTTACAACAAAAAGGGGCAACCCCTAATGGTATTTCTGTGTTTAGCATCGTATTTGCATTATTTGCGGGCTTATCACTCTTTTGTGCTCTCTTTTACACATCGGGATTATTACGCTCAATTTTATTGATCCTTGGAGCTATCATGATCCAAGGTCGCCTAATTTGTAATTTATTAGATGGTATGGTTGCCGTCGAAGGCGGCATGAAAAGCCCAGTAGGTGCTGTCTATAATGAATTACCTGACAGAATTGCCGATACTTTAATTATTCTAGGTGTCGGTTATGGGCTCTCCGCTGACTTTTCTATAGCCATTACGTTGAGCTGGGTGGGCGTTTTTTTTGCGGTAATGACCGCTTATGTTCGCGTATTAGGTGGCGCTTGTGGATTAGACCAACAATTTACAGGCCCAATGGCAAAACAACACCGCATGGCGCTATTAACTTCTGTTGCCGTTATTGCTGCATTTATTCCTAGTCTTTGGGGAATATGGCTCTTTTTTATTTCATTATGGATTATTATTTTAGGTTCAACGCTGACCACAATTTTCAGAACCCGTCGAATTTTACGGGATTTAGCACAAGGTGTCTGATTAATGAAAAATGGAAAACTTGCTTTAGATGCAAAAGTGGTATCATCCGTCTTAGTCTCTATTTGTCGATTCTTAACTGGTATTCGCGCTAAACAAACCTCCCCTATTGCGAAAGATACACCTTGTATTTATTACGCTAACCACTCTAGTCATCTTGATGGCTTAGTTATTTGGTCTTGTCTTTCGCCCAATATTCGCCCTTATGTTCATCCGGTTGCCGCTGAAGATTATTGGAATAAAAACCGCTTACGCCGTTATTTATCTCGTCGTATCTTTAGAGCTATTCTTATTCCTCGTCATGCTGCCAAAATGAATTTTCCACAAGAAGAAAATTCTTGCGAAGAGATCTTAGAACAACCCACTAATGACTCGGCATCATCGACACCAAATAAAATCAACGCACTTGCTCTGATGCAAGAAATTTTAGATCAAGGTGATTCTTTAATTATTTTTCCTGAAGGTACTCGAGGTAACGGTGAATCTATTCAAGATTTTAAAGCAGGTCTTTGGCATCTCTCTCGTAAAAATCCGAATGTGCAATTAGTCCCTATTTATCTGGAAAACTTAAATAGAGTCCTTCCTAAAGGTTCTCGCTTAGTTGTTCCTGTTATTTGCAGTGCGATTTTTGGTGCCCCAATTAGTTCCACCCATGAAAATGAAAGTAAACAAGAGTTTCTGATAAGAGCAAAAAGTGCGTTAGAGGAGCTACACAATGGAACGTATTAATAACGAAGTCCTCTGGATCTTTATCGGGCTCTTCTCTTTCTTAATTATCGCCAGCATTATTGGCGCGATTTTAGCCGCCATAAAAGGCCCAACCTCCACTATCACCAATCTTAATTCAAGGATCAACGCATGGTGGGTAATGTGTATTATCGCGGGTGTTGCCATAGGTATTGGGGCGATTGGATCTGTCGTCTTATTTACCATTATCTCGTGGCTTGCATTACGCGAACTGATCACCTTAACACCCACACATCGTGGCGATCATGAAGCACTCTTCTGGTGCTTCTTCGTTATATTACCTATTCAATACATTCTTGTTGGTGTGCAATGGTATAACTTAATGGCGGTATTTATCCCAGTTTACGCCTTCTTATTAATACCAACACGTATGGCACTTTCAGGTGACACTCGCCACTTCTTAGAACGTATGGCGAAAGTACAGTGGAGCGTGATGATAGCAATTTATTGCCTAAGTTATGCACCCGCACTTTTAATGCTACCAATAGAAGGTTTTGAAGGCCGTAATATCAATTTACTGCTCTTTTTAATGATAGTGGTGCAAGTTTCTGATGTACTTCAATATGTGTTTGGTAAATTATTTGGCAAACATCCTATCGTGCCTAAATTAAGCCCAAATAAAACAGTGGAAGGTTTTTTTGGTGGGATTATCTCCGCCAGCCTAATTGGCATGATGTTGTGGTGGGCAACACCTTTCTCATGGTGGGCAGCATTTTTACTCTCTTTGGTAATTACATTGGCAGGTTTTGCCGGTGGTTTATGCATGTCTGCAATCAAAAGAGACAGTGGTGTAAAAGATTTTGGTACGATGATCGAAGGTCATGGCGGCATGATGGATAGAATGGATTCTCTCTGCTTTGCAGCACCTATTTTCTTCCACGTTATTCGCTATTTTTACGTTTAGTTTTACTTTATTTAATCAAAGGTAAACTAGCTCAATGTAGACTCAAATGCCGATATTAAAACTATCGGCATTTTTATACACCCTATTTCGCTCATGCTAATTTAATATCATAAATTGACTATCATTATATAAACTAAACATTTGCTTTAAATTTAGATTAAAAATCAAAAATATGCATTTTGCATATAAATCAAATAATTAAACAAATACATGACGAATAAAGAGGTCTGATTTCTCTACTTTTTTATTTATAATGATAGCCTAGAAAGCTGCTATCTTTTACCCTAGCGCTCCTTTTTATTTTAGATCCTTTACAATTATGATCACTTGGCTACTTCTTGCTTTTTCTTTATTATTTTTGGGTTTCAATCGCCCCCTTGCGTTTATTACACTGATACTTACGACACTTAGCGCATTTATTACGGGTGTTATTACATGGCAAACCTTGCCAGTTATTTTTAGTATTCTCTTACTCACGTTCGCCTATTCTCGCTATAAAAAACAGCCTCTACTTAAAGCAATCATCATTCTCGCACTTGTCATTATTGCCAGTGGATTAACTTTTCACCTTATTCCTGGTTTTAACAATTTACGTTACCTTTCACATGCCATTATAGGGATGAAAAGTGCCCCTTTTTCTTTTTATTTCAATGCCGATAAAGCATTATTACCTTTTATTTTTCTGATTTTTATTCCTACACTTTTTGTCTGCGAGCCATTAAAAAAAGCAAACAAGCTACAGTGGGCAATACTAATTATTGCCATTCCAGCATTGTTATTGGTTGCAGTAAAACTGGGGGGATTAGCGATTGAATTGCATTTACCATCGTGGTTACCTGCATTTATTCTCGCAAACCTCTTTTTTGTATCACTTGCTGAAGAAGCATTATTTAGGGGGGTTATTCAGCAAACATTATCACGTTATCTTCCCCCTTATGTTGTGCTATTAATAGCAGCCATTATCTTTGGGTTAGCACATTTTGCAGGCGGGTTACTGTTAATTATATTTGCTTCACTGGCAGGTATTATTTATGGATTAGCTTGGATGTGGAGTGGTCGACTTTGGGTTTCAACCGCTTTTCACTTTACACTTAACTTGACTCACATTCTCTTCTTTACTTACCCATTTAAAATCGCGTGATCTCTATTTACTACCATTTAATTCTGGCCTAATTTTTATTCTGATCTTCACTCCCTTTTACTGATATCTTAACTTCGTCAGTAAAAGGATGAGTGAAACGTGAAAGCAATCACACAAATAGAATACAGATATTCTTATTTGCGCCCATCATCTAATGAAATTTTTGTTAGTATGCTTTATTGCTTATCTATAAATAATCAAAACTTCATACGGCGAACAACAATAAGCCAAAAATAATAACATCCATTAACACGATAAGAAGTTGTCTTACTTTGCGGTATAGACCTCAGAAAAAATAGGTAAGCTTTGCTCTGTTTGCTTTTTTTGCTTTTTTTGCTTTTTTTAGTTCAGCATTATCTGCTGATATTTTGCCTCTCTTATTACCAGGACAAAAGATATGTTAGACCAAGAAATGATCCGTACCTTTATACAGGTCGCCGATTGCCAAAGTTTTACCAAAGCAGCTGATGTGCTTCATAAAACATCAGCAGCAATTAGTTACCGCATCAAAACATTAGAAGAAAATATCGGTACCCAACTTTTTAATCGCACCACAAGAACCGTTACACTGACACCCGCAGGCGAATATCTATTAGAAAAATGTCGTCAATGGATTGTATGGTTAGAGTCAATGCCTGTGGAACTTCAGCAGATGAACGCGGGTGTCGAACATCAAGTCAACATTGTCATTAATAATCTGCTCTATGATCGCACCGCGGTTGCTAGTATGTTGGCTTGTCTTCATCAACGTTTTCCTTCTACCCAGTTTCATATTACTCGCCAAGTCTATATGGGTGTTTGGGATGCGCTTATTAACGAAGATTATCACTTTGCTATCGGCGTTACCGGTAATGAATCCCTTAAGAATAATATTAACATTTGTGCGATGGGCGAAATTCAATGGCAATTTGTTGTCGCGCCTAATCATCCTTTAGCCAATATCAGTGGTGTATTAAGTGATGACCAAATGCGTATGTATTCTGCTGTAAACGTCGAAGATACATCTCGTCATCTTTCTAAACGTACAGCATGGCGCTTATCGGGTCAGCATGAGATCCGTGTGCCTGATTTACACACCAAATTAGCCTGCCATTTAAAAGGTGTTGGAATAGGATTTTTGCCATTAAGTTTATGCAAACCACTTATTGATAGCGGACAGTTAATTGCGAAAGAAGTAAAAAATCGTCGTCATAACTCCCCTCTATCATTAGCATGGTGTGAAGATAAAAAAGGTGCTGTGGTAAGTTATTTAGTGGAGTTGTTTAAGCAAAATCACCCTAGTGTGCAATCGTTTTACGATCCTTTAAATTAAAAAGGCAAACCGAAGTTTGCCTTTTAACTATTTATTCAGTGACTATCTGAATAATGTACTACGCTTTTGCTTCTTCATTATTGTTGTTGCTTTCTTTAATAAAGAGGCTTGCCACAATACCGATACAAATCAGAATAGCTGCAAAGTAAAAACCTGAGTCCATGCTGCCTGTTTTGTCTGATAAGAAACCCGTTAATGTTGGAGCAAAAACAGAACCTAACATACCGATACAGTTATAAACACCAAACGATGTACCTAGTGCATGTCGTGGTGAGTTATCAGCAACTACAGCAACGAGTACTGGGTTTGTACTGATTTTACCCACAATACCGTAAAGGATCAGAGCACCGATTAACACAGGCATTGATTCTGACATTGGTACAGCAAGAATAGCGACTAATGACAGCGGTAACATGATCAGTAATACAGGTTTACGACGACCAATTTTATCTGAAACCCAGCTAAAAATAAGTGAACCAGGAATAGCAAACCACGGCATTAATGATGCGATAGTTGAAATTTGTGTTCCTGTAATTCCACGCTCAGTTTCTAAGTAGTACGGTAACCAAGTAACTAATACAAAGAAGCCATAGATTGAACAGAAGATAGTGACATATGCAAGGTTGATATTGCGATTGCCAAATAGATCTTTAAATGTCAGTTTAACTTTCTGTTTTGGAGCGCCATTTTCTGCTGCAGGTTGTGCTTTTGGCTTATCTTTGATGATCCATAACATCACCAAACCAATGATAATAATTGGCACACCAATGATATAGAACGGAGCACGCCAGCTCATTCCCATCTCACCGACAGAAATACTTGAGATGTAGTAACCAATAGACAGACCAAATGCCATACCACTATTGATAATCGCACTACCTAATGTAATACGATGCTTCGGTATTGCTTCTGAAGATAGACCATATTGAGGACCATAATAGAATCCTTGGAATACCCCTACCATGACCCATGCAAACATA
Source organism: Proteus sp. ZN5 (assembly GCF_011046025.1). Classification (GTDB taxonomy): domain Bacteria; phylum Pseudomonadota; class Gammaproteobacteria; order Enterobacterales; family Enterobacteriaceae; genus Proteus. The sequence goes on along the minus strand of NZ_CP047639.1, from coordinate 1,523,275 downwards.
AAGGTCACGTAAGTTGGCATCATCCCCGCAATAATGGTAAATCCACCAAAGAGAACAACCCCTGTGACTAATACTTTTTTCTTACCTAAATAGTCACCTATCATTCCTGATGGAATATTTAGTGCAGTATATCCGATAAAGAAAATACTCATGATGGAGCCAAGTTGAGCTTTAGACAGATCAAACTCAGCACCAATATTTACCATTAAAGGACCAACAATGGCACGGCTACCATACAGCGCAATCCAGCCAAAGAAGAAGATAATGGTCAGTTTGACCCAATACGGGACTTTGCCTTTCTCATTCACTTGTGCATCGTTCATAATGACGCTCCTGAAAGAATTTTTATTAAGACTTATAAATTAAAGTGCCAGACTGACCTTCAATAACTTGTTGAATATTTTGTAATGCACCAATATGAGCTTGCTGCCCTGTTGCATTAACAAAATCACTCACTGCCATAATTTTTGGTCCCATTGCGCCATCAGCGACAGCCATTGGTGCAAGTTCTTCTGGTGTTGCTTCACGAATTGCAGCTTGTTCTGGTGTACCCCAATTTTTATAAATAGCATCTGCCTCTGTTAAAATAACAAAGTGCTCTGCATTTAATTCACGAGAAATTAAAGCCGCCGTTAAATCTTTATCAATTACAGCTTCACTACCAATAAATTCATTATTTGAATTGTTGACTGGAATACCGCCACCGCCACCACAAATAACAATATGACCTTTATCTAATAAAAGTCTTACTGCCTCAATATCAATAATCTTTTTCGGTGTTGGTGATGGAACAACACGGCGATAATGTTTACCGTCTTGTTTAAATGTCCATTGATACTTCGCAATTAATTCTTCTTTATCAGCTTCATCATAAATAGGGCCAATAAATTTACTTGGATCGTTAAATGCTTCATCATTAATATCCACTGAAACTCGAGTCATTACCGTTGTAATAGCTTGTTCAGGATGATTTTGATTAATTTTCTGCATCATCATATAACCAATCATACCTTGACTTTCTGCTACTAAGATATCCAATGGATATGCAGGAACATCTTTATACGCAAGGTTTTGCAGTGCAAGTAATCCAACTTGAGGCCCATTACCGTGTACTAATACAACACGATACTCTTTGGCTAATTTATTAATTGTCTCTGACATCAATTCAATATTTTTATATTGATTTTCAGCAGACAAAACTTCTCCGCGTTGCAATAATGCATTTCCGCCTAAAGCAATAACAATTGTTTTCATAATTATCCGTATCCGAATGTTTATATAAATTCTTTTATTAAAAAAATTTAATCAATATGCTGTTGTTGTTTTTTAGCTTGGTAACCAATCCATAATCCCAGTAATGTATCCGCGCCGGAATGATGACCAATAGAGAGTATTTCCAACATATCCTTAAAAATAATCTCTTTATTCTTTATTTTTTTACCTAATTGAATGAGATAGGTAGAAAATATTCCCTGTGTGGCATATTCCAAATAATGCTTACTGACAATAGTGGTCAATTCAGATAAAGGCGGTGTGTTATTAAAAAAATGATTAAGTTTATTTTCTGGCTCTGCTAAATAATGTGCAAATAACATACCTACCAGCATATCATCTGAACTTGGCGTTAATCCGGGGCCTTTCCCTGTAAAAATAGCCCAGTTAACAGCATTGCCTAATAGCTGATTATGAAACAGCTTCATTAATAACTTAATTTCACTAAGTTGCGCGATTTGACGGTAATTTTTCAATGACCCATATAACCCCGTTGCAATCGCGGGTGATAACAGAGAAAAAAAACTTTCTAACCAACGCAAATCTAAATCCGCTTTATCTTGTAAATGCAAATTCTCACTTTGACCTGCATTCAATGTGAGTTTATTTGCAAGTGTTGCTTGATGATTTTTAAGGTTCATCACAATCGAGGGATGGCACTGTTTTGCAAAATAATCAAAATCATCTTGTTTCAGTAACCATCCCATCGGGCTTAATCCTCTTCCTTCACGATGAAAAGTTATTAAGCGTTGTTGAGGGCAAATGAAATTCAAAGCATGGTCATAAATGCCCACACATTTAATCTCACCTTCAAAGTCAGTGATATGCTGGCTGGTTTGAAGTGCTTGAATTTGCATAATGCCCCCTTTATTGCTGTACTTTGTCGTTAGGAAACGAAATTAAGCGTCGATGCCCAACTCTTCAGCAAGAGCAACAATCGCTTTTTCAAAGCAACCTAAAGGTGCGCGTACAGTACCTGCACCAATCTGACCAACTCCCGGCTCTTTATGTGCAATACCAGTGTTAATCAGTGGAGTGATCCCTGTTTCAACAACACGACGCGCATCTAAGCCTAAACATGCACCTTGGAAATCCCAAGTTGGAATTTGCAACATCATGTTACGAGCAAGGTAGATTTCAGCCATTTCTTCAGTCACTTCACGCGCTGCATCCATACCACCAGATGCACCTACAAAGCGTGTTACGCCTGGAGCCGCAACCATTGCTGCACCACCAATACCAAAGGTTTCAGTGATTGCACTGTCACCGATATCTGGGTTTGCATCTGCTTGGCTAAAGCCAGAGAAGAACAGACCTTGTGGTGTATTTACTGGAGCAGTAAACCATTGGTCACCCATTCCGCTGATTTTGATACCAAAGTTGCTACCATTACGTGTCATCACAGTGACGATAGTACCTTGCTTGATTTGAGCACCTGCATCCATCGCCGCTTTACAGTAAGCCATTGCTAAGTTCAGGAAGAATTGGTCTGTAATGCTCAGGAATTTAGTCACTTTTGTAATTTCAGCTTCTTCGAAATCTAAAGTGCCTAGTACTGGTGCCAGTTGACGCAGTAACAGTGCAGATGCAGCGATGTTACGTTGGTGGAATTCATCACCCATCGTAATTGCCTGCCCCATAATTGCAGTTAGATCGATACCGTTTTCAAACGTTGCAATTGCTGCTTTTAATACTGGTGCTAAGCTATTTTGCATCCAATGTAGACGCTCTTGCACATCTGGGCCGTAAGCACCAAAGCGCATTACTTTACCGATACCTTCATTCATGTTGCAGTAAGCGTAGTTACCATGAATGTGGTTTTTGATAACCAGCATTGGCATATGAGCAGAAGTAATACCGCCCATTGGGCCAACTGCATTTACGTTATGGCAAGGAATAAACTCAATTTCACCTGCTTCTAACATGGCTAATGCTTGTTCTTCAGTTTCTGCCCAGCCTTCAAATAAAGAAGCACCGATACATGCACCGCGAACAGGACCACTCATTTCCCCCCAAGTTACTGGTGGACCTGCGTGAAGTAGTTTTTTACCTGTCTCTAAAGTAGGAACAACTTCTTTTGCTAAGCTAACATCACACCAGTGAGGACGGGCTTCACGGATACGTTCGATAACTGCTTCATTCGCTTGTTCGATAGTTGAGTACATATCTGCAATTCCTTATTTCAATTTCTTTAATATTTCAGCCAGTTTCTTATTACCACCTGCGACAGGTGCCCACTGATAATGAACAACAGGGGTGCCACTTGATTGCAGATCGTCTGCAAAGCTACGTAATCCTGCGTTGATCACAGAGATCCCGTTAAGCAGTGGCGACACTTCAGCATGTGCTTCTGCTGGATGTGGCTGGATTAATTCTTTTGCTAATAAAACAGCTTCTGGCAACGTATCCATCACAATAATGCCCGCTTCTTTCAGCTGTTTTTGCTGTTCGCTACGGTTTTGTGGATCGTCTTCAGTGCCCGTGATAGTTGCGATAGTGATCAATGGATTGGCTTCGCCACGTTTCTCATTCAGTTTTTTGATTTCTTGAATTAACGCACCAGCTGGATCTTGAGTTGCACCATAACCAATAACAAAATCAACCAGTAACACGCCAGCTTCTGTTTTATTGCTTAGCTCACTGATAAATTTGTTACGTGTAGATGGGTCAATCATTGGGTGTGGTTTACCCTGTGTATAGAAGTCATCACCCATATCGATAATTTTGTGACCGTCTGCATCTAGCATCGTGCCTTGTTTATGTTCGTTATCGACTTCAATATTGAGTTTTTCAGATAACAACATGGCGCACTCAGCCGCTAACGTACCACCGGCATAAAGACCAATGATTTTCTTACCAGCAACTTTTGGTAACTCTGCAGCGATATCTTCAACACGTGCTAATTCAGCCGCAATACGTGCAGTTTCATCTAAAGTACGTGTGAAATAGATATTGTCGTCTTGGAATTTCTCAGGTGTTGCTCCTAAGAATTGAGCCACAATCGGTTTATTATGGCGTTTCATTTCTGCAATAATTTTTTGGCGAACAGCCGGTGCGGGAGGCTTAGAAACAAAGGCAATAACACGAGTATTAGGATCAGCCGCCAGCATATTGATAGCAGTGATTGCACTGATACCACCAATTTGCTCAGTTAAATCACGACCACCTAAACCAATTGCATGAGAAATGCCTTGGCGTTGTAAAACGATCTGAGAGGTAATTTCTTGAATACCTGTCCCTGATGCGCCAACAATACCAATTGAGCCTTTAGGTGCAATGTTAGCAAAAGCAAGAGGCGCACCTGCAATATTTGCCGTACCACAGTCAGGTCCCATAACAATCAGACCTTTTGCTGCTGCCTTTTCTTTTAAAGCTTTTTCATCTGCGATAGATACGTTGTCAGAGAACAACATAACGTTACAGCCATCTTCTAAACCCGTGTCTGCTAGCTCAGCAGCATATTCACCAGCAATAGAGATGAGTAGCATATTGGCATTAGTGCTTTTTTGTTTAGCGGTACGCCAGCTACGTACTGTCGTTAATTTGTTACCGCCTTTTTGACCACTTGCAATTTCTGCTAATGCTTCTTCTAACGCAGTAGAAATCATGTCAACAATAGCAGGATCATCTGATTCCGCTTTAATCGAAACACAAATGTCATTCGGTGTTGCTTCGTTAAACATGTCATGCCAGAAACCGGTGACATCGAGAAGAGATTTATTCGCTGGTGTACCCATCATGACGGAAATTTCTTCCACCTCTGGGGCTTCACTTAATTTTCGGGAAATAATCATCAGGCTTACTGAATCCTGAAAGCTCCCTTTTTTAATAAAAGCATGGATCATTATGATATCCTTAATGCATTTAATATATGTAACAGCACATATCTATTTGCATTTCGTTTTTTTGATAATAAGAAGCCTATTTGCTTAAATTATTAAGCAATATAAATAAATGTCTGATTTATTAATTTCTAATCTCTGCTTATAAACATACTGAAGAAATATCAAAATGTAGAGTGATAGAAGTCACACTTATTTATTGTAAAAAATTTTTATTTAATCGGATGATATTTATTAAATAAATTATGATGAGGAAAGTTTATTAATTCAGAGATAAAACCAAAAAAAGAAAAATGGAATTTAACGGATAACAAACAAACTAAGGGTGATAAAAATCATATAAAACAATAGGAAATAAAATAAAAGCAACAATTCGATAACATACAACAATAAATAATCATTATCAACAATTAAAAACAAATTCTCTTTTAACTCTATTTTTAGAGTTCAACACCTAACTTAAATTATATTTGTTATTATATAAAAACAGAAAGGCCTCATATTTAATAAGGCCTTTTCTATAAGATATAAAATAAAATATGACTTAATTTATTGCTTAATAGCTTCAACTTGAATTTTTAATGTCATATTATCCGCCATCCCTTCTTTGACCAAAAAATCCACCCCCCAATCTGAACGTTTAATGGTTGTTTCAAAATCACCACCACAGACTGGCGCATTAAACACAGGGCTTTCATAACAATTAAACTTGGTTGTTGTTAATTTAACTGGCAATGTTTTTCCTTTCATCGTTAATAGCCCTTCAATAGATGTGGGTTTATTATCTGAGAAATACCATTTTGTTGAAGAAAAGTGAATTGTTGGGTATTTATCTGCATCTAAGATATCTGCACTTTTCACATGATTATCAAATGCCGTTAATCCCGTATTTAGTGTTTTGACTGGAATAGAAACATTTATTTTTCCTATATTATTTTCTGGTGAGTATGTTAAATCACCTTCAATTTCATAAAAGCCACCACTGTTAGTTGAAGTTCCAAAATGATCAATATAAAACATTGCCTTAGTATGTGTTGGTTCCAGTTTATATTCATTAGCTTGTACTGCTGGCACAAGTAATAAGGAAGATAATATGGTAGATAAAATAAATTTCATTATAATTTCCTAATCTATTTTTTATAAAATAAAGCCCATAAAGAAAATACTTTATAGGCATTTTTAAACACAAATAATATAAAGTACAAAGAGAGTTGAGAATTAATTAACGCTGAGAATCTAATATCTCGTTATTTTTTAATACATCTTGAGCTTTGCTATAACTTTCAATTAATAATTGATAAGCAGGGAAAATCTGAGTGTACGCTTGCGCCCATTCTGCTGCATCAGCACGGTTCCATGTTTTTTGAATTTCAGAAGCAACCGCAGCAGTATCCATCGGTACTACACCCGCTTGGACGATGCGAGCTAAGGTAATTTCTTCCGCCATTTTGCTGTAAGTGCCTGATGCATCAATCACTGCAAAGACTTGATAACCCTCAGCAACAGCACTAATTGCAGGGAATGCCATACATACACTCGTAATAGTACCCGCAATAATTAATTGCTTTTTGCCTGTTGCTTTAACGGCTTCAACAAACTCAGGATTATCCCACGCATTAATTTCACCTTTACGTGCAACATATTTTGCATGAGGTGCATTTTGATGAATTTCAGGAATTAATGGGCCATTAGGGCCTTGCGGCACAGAAGCCGTTGTAATAACAGGCATGTTAGCTAATGTTGCCATTTTTGCTAATACTGAAGCTCGTGCTCGTAATTCAGTCATTGGCATATCACCCACAGTTTGGAATAAACCACTTTGGTGATCGATTAATAACATAACCGCATCTTCTGGATTAATAACAGGACGTTGTCCATTAAAATTTGCTGGAGCACTCATTCATCTATTCCTTTTAATTAATAAATATTGATTATTAACTGAGTTAAGGAGAAATATTAAAAGATGATATCTTTATATCGTTTCCCCCTCGTTGTAATAAACAATAGTCAATTAATTAAAATATCGGTAGAGTCAATTATGATAAACACTATTCCAAAAATAGAACACTGAAACATATTGTTATTGTTCTATATTCAGAATAATGAAATCTATATTTAATACTACTTAAATATATTAATCACTTTAAAATACACCTATAGAAATTTTATAGGAACATTATGATGAAAAAGATTATTGGTATTTATAAAGCACCTCGTCAACATTGGGTTGGTGATGGCTTTCATGTTCGTTCACTCTTTAGTTATAGCAACCATGGTAAATATTTAAATCCATTTTTACTATTAGACCGAGCTGGGCCTACTGATTTTCCTGCATCTCAAGGCCATAACAGAGGTGTCGGGGAACACCCTCATCGAGGATTTGAAACGGTCACTATCGTTTATAAAGGTGAAGTTGCACATCATGATTCAACGGGTGAAGGCGGTGTTATTGGTCCCGGAGATGTCCAATGGATGACTGCGGCATCGGGTATTTTGCATCAAGAATACCATTCTGATGCTTTTACCAAAGAAGGTGGTGTATTAGATATGGTGCAATTATGGGTTAATCTCCCATCAGATGCCAAATCAGCACCTGCTGGTTATCAATTACTGAAAGAAAGTGCGATCCCTGTATTGCCTTTATCTGATAATGCAGGGCAGCTTCGCGTTATTGCAGGGCATTATCACGATACGAAAGGCGCAGCAAAAACCTTTTCGCCTGTTGATGTATGGGATATTCAATTAAAGAGTGCAAAATCGACCACATTACTAACGAAAAAAGATCGTTATGTTGGTTTAGTGGTTTTACATGGCAGTGTTTATCTTGATAATCAAACCCAATTACAAACTGGCGATTTGGTTATTTTAGATAATGAAGGAGGCTCTGTTAATCTTGAAGCCATTGAAGATGCTGTTATCTTATATCTCAGTGGTGAGCCTATTAATGAACCTGTTGTAGGTTATGGCCCTTTTGTAATGAATAGCGAAGCACAAATCAGACAAGCCATTGATGATTTTAACCAAGGTAAATTTGGTCGTATACCTAACGAATAACGTTTTTATTTTATACAAAAACAATGAAATCAAACGGCTCCCTATTCTATTCGGAGCCGTTTTTATATCAATTTTACTCTTTCATTGGTGACATATTATCAGCAAGGTATTCCAACAAGACTTGGATTGCAGGTAATAGCCCTTTTCTTGATGGATAAACAGCATGAACCACATCTTTAGGAAAACGCCAAGATGGCAATACCTCAATTAACTTGCCATCTTGTAACTCTTTTTCAACCACACTCAAGGGCAATCTTGTTATTCCCAATCCCTTTAATGTTGCTTTATAAAGAGTCAAAACATCGGTTGTGGCTAATTTAGGCGTAACATGTTGTGTAGAAACCGCACCATCTTCATGAGTGAGTGTGAGTGTATAATGCTGGGAATGTTCGCTATTTGCCAAAATGGGATAATCTGTAAGTTGTTCGGGGGAATTTGGGATCTCTCTCCCTTGAAATAACAATGGGCTAGCAACTAATACTCGCCGAGAATAACCTAGAATTTTCATTGTTAAACCTGAATCATCTAGCGGCAATGCTCTGACTCGTAATGCAAGATCAAGGCCTTCACTAATCACATCAACTGGGCGATTAATAGCTAATATCTGAATATTAATATCCGGATATTTTTCCATAAAATCGACCAAAATATCTTGAATATATATTTGTAATAATGCGACAGGACATGAGAGTTTAATTGTGCCATGAGGATGCCCTTGTGCTGAACAAATAACCTCTTCCGCAATCTCAGCTTCTGCAACCACATTTTTACATTGTTGATAAAAAGTTTGCCCAATTTTGGTGACATGAAATTGTCGCGTAGAACGATATATTAAAGAAACATTGAGCTTTTGTTCTAAATCAGCAATACGGCGACTCAGCTTAGATTTAGGTATTCCTAATGTTTCAGCCGCTTGAGAGAAACCACCAAACTCAACGACTTTCACAAAATAGTAGAGGTCATTTAAATCATACTTCATTGTGTATCACCCATTAGGTTATTTTACATATTAAGCTGAATTGTTTCAGTTATTGATGTTATGGAGAAAATAATTGTAATTACTATTTTCCATTATTCAACTTTTGTTAATAACATTATAATCACATAGGTTAATAAAATAAAGGCGATCTAAAATAATATCATAATTCAAAAAAAACCAATTAAATTAATATTACAAATGTGACATTGAATTAATTCACATACCATAATTTAATTTTATTACCACCTATCACTGAAATTTGTTTTTATTATTAAACTTTGATTGATTTAGTAAAATTTATTATAAAACATAAAGATAGATAATCACTTTGCATATTAATAACATCAAGTTACATAAAAAAACTTATTTTAAAAACAAGTTAATAAATAATTTTATTTTTATGACATTAATCAATGAATATTTAATAATATGTTAATAAGATCATCTTTAATAAAAATACTTATTAGTTTTACTTTTTACTTCCGATTATTTATTTAACCTGCAACCTAATGGAATAACCTAATGAACGAATTAACTCCATTACGACCCATACCTACATTAATCGCCGTTTCTATTACCCTTATTATCTGGTTTTTTATTCCCGTACCTGAAGGTGTTGACCCCAATGCTTGGCATTTATTAGCGCTCTTTGTCGGGACTATCGCCGCCATTATTGGTAAAGCACTCCCTATCGGTGCCGTTTCTATTATTGCTATCGCATTAGTCGCTGTTACTGGTGTTACTAATCCTAATTCAACCAAAGCTGCTATCGGTGATGCATTAAGTGGATTTTCCAATGACCTTATCTGGTTAATTGGTATTTCCATTATGGTATCAATGAGTCTAAACAAGACCGGACTCGGTGCTCGAATTGGTTATTATTTTATTTCACTATTTGGCAAAAAAACCATTGGAATAGCCTATTCATTGGCTATTGCTGAAACAATATTAGCCCCAGTAACACCAAGTAATACCGCCCGTGGTGGTGGAATTATTCACCCGATTATGCGTTCAATATCAGACAGTTTTAACTCTAAATCAGAAGATGGCACAAGTGGTAAAATAGGTCGTTATCTCTCTTTGGTGAACTACAATATAAATCCTATTACTTCTGCCATGTTTATTACAGCAACGGCTCCCAACCCACTCATTGTCAGTTTAATTATTAGTGAAACAGATCCCACACATGAGCTTAGTTGGTCGATGTGGGCAATTGCGGCTTTTGTACCCGCTATCGTTTCATTAATTTTAATGCCTATTGTTATCTATCTACTTTATAAACCTGAAATAACTAGCACCCCAAATGCACCTCATTTCGCTAAAGAGCGTTTAGCACAACTAGGGCCTATTTCATTACCTGAAAAAATAACGCTTGCCGTCTTCGCCTTATTATTAATTATGTGGGCTGGTATTCCTGCATTGTTATTTGGTGATGGATTTAGCGTCAATGCAACAACAGCGGCATTTATTGGCCTGTCGATTTTATTATGTACTGGTGTTTTAAATTGGGATGATATTTTAAAAAACAAAGGTGCATGGGATACTGTTGTTTGGTTCTCTGCTCTAGTAATGATGGCATCCTTTTTAGGAAAATTAGGATTAATTAAATGGTTGTCACTCAGTGTAGGGGCAAGTATTGATAGTATGGGAATAAGTTGGGTCAGTGGCATGATATTACTGGTGCTAATTTATGTTTATTCTCACTATTTCTTTGCCAGTACTACCGCCCATATTACCGCGATGTTTGCTGCGTTCTATGCCGCTGGTTTAGCACTAGGCGCACCACCTATGTTATTAGGGCTTATTTTAGCATTCTCATCTTCATTAATGATGTCATTAACCCATTATGGTACAGGTACTGCTCCCATTATTTTTGGTTCAGGTTACGCCACATTGGGCGAATGGTGGAAAACAGGATTCGTGATGAGTGTAGTTAACCTTATCGTTTGGATAACCCTTGGTAGCATATGGTGGAAAGTACTGGGATATTGGTAAGGTTTAAAAATAGCCTTAAATAAAACAAATACAAGATGCCTAGCTTATTGTTAGGCATCTTATAAAGTTAACGCCAGATATCGTTACTTACAATAATTGACTCTGATTGATAATGACTTTTTTTATTCTCTATTTTGTCTTTCTCAACGGTATGTTGAACGCCATCAAAAAAGTAATTTAAATCGACATCAAAAAGATAGGATAATATATAAATACTTTCTGCATGGATGTTTGACTCACCATTTTCAAAACGAGATTGATGTTGCTGGCTTATTCCCAATAAAGCACCAAACTCACTGCCACTCATACTGTGTGTTATTCTTAATTCTCTAATTTTAGCGCCAACTAATCTTGATATTTTTTTATTCATAACATCTCCAAAAAATAAAATTGATAATATCAAAAACACACTCATTAATTATTCATACAAAATATTTACCGTAGCAATTGAGTTAGCACTTCCTGGTGTTATAGTGCTTCCTGTTTTTATATAGCGCGCTTTCCAACCAAAAATATAATCGCCAGATGCAACCTGATTTTGTAAACTATTTTTAGTATTTAATTTAATAGGATTATTATTTTTATCTAATAACTGAATTCCAATTCCTGTTGCTGAATTTGCACCCGATAATTTTAACTTACCTGTATTTACATCAATATATCCAGCACTACTCGTTACAGTAGCTTTAATATTAGTTCCCGCAGCACAACTTAGCGTAATAGGAATATCAATATTTTTACTTACATCGCCAATATTTTTAAATTGGGTATCATACCAAGTGCCCATATTAACATTATAACTCGATGATTTAGTTGAACATTTTAAAGAGTTTATTCTTATTGCATTTAACGGTAGAAATAACGATGTTAAGTTCCAAGTAGTATTGCGAGGCGCAGTATTATTCTGTACAGCTTTTGCAACCTCTCCCAATTTTAAGCTTCCAGACTGTGTTACTTGGCCTGTTTTTATTATTCTGACAGTCCAAAAAGGGTCGAGAAATATATATTTATTAGTAGTCTCTATTGCCCCTCCATTCTCAGACCATGTTGTATTTAATGCCCCCATTCTATTAAAATAGATCTGTATTCCAATGCCTGGAATATTTGTCTGCGCTATCTTGCTTGCATTGGGTATCCACCCATTTGTATAACTTGCTGAAACTACAGCATTACCACATTTTCCATCATTCCCTGAATAAGTCGTTATGGGCCCAGTTCTATAACTAACTGTAAATTGTTCTAATAACCCAGTTCTCATATCATCATATTGAAGTGTATACACTTTATTCGGTATATTAACTCGAATATTTTTTAAATTCGGGTTTTGAATACAAGCAGAAAAAGTATATGTGGAATAAAATAAAACCCCACTTAATAAAAAAATAGACTTAGTGCTTACATGGCGCATTTTTATCTCCTAACTTATCTATTATTTTAGTTTTCATCTCTTTTTGTTCTTCTTCATCTAAAATAAAAAATTGGCTTAAACAAATATCAAAAGCACGAGCATATTGATAAAGTCTATCCAAACTAACTCTATTAATACCTCGTTCATATCTTGATTGCTGTTGTTGACTGATACCAATTATTTCCGCCAGCTCACTTAAAGTGTACCCATTCATAACTCTATAATAAGCTATTTTTTTTCCAATCATTTTTGAGGCGGGATAAATATGACTCATTTTTATTTCCTTTATTATTCGTTAATTATAAAGAAGTGTAAGTTCAAGATGACTTTTAAATGAACCCACAGTGATATTACTTCCATAACCTATAATTCTTGCCGATAAAGGAAATTCAGCATTGTGTGTCTGCTGATTAATGTTCACTATTAATTTTTCATTATTTTTTATAATATTTTTATTTAATTGAGTTGCGATATTTAATGCCGTGTTTTTTGCTGTACCACTATTAATAAAATATTCTGGATAATTAGGATCAACAGTTCCTTTTAAGGTCATTGTGACTTTATTCGTTGTTATTGGGCAATTTTTTAACCTTATAGAAAAATCAACCCAATCTGATTTTTGATTATTTTTAATATTTCTAATATTTATTTTGTTAAGATCAATTAAATAATTTTTTGTTTCTAATTCACAAGGTGATGCAATCACAGAGCCATAAACATTAATATTAACAACACTTGCCACTGCAAAAGGAGAACATAAAAATAATAGGGATAATGGTATGATTTTATACATAATATTCTGCCTCTACCTATAGACTATGGTTGCTGTAATTTTTGCAGATACCGTACCTGGAGTGGCATTTCCAAGCTTACTAAATGCCCGTGTTCTTAAAGGAATATTCACTGATGACTGACCATTAACCGCGATATACAGTGATTTTTGATTACCTAATGGTATTAATCCATTACTATTTTGATTCTGCAATTGCACAGCAATATTCTTTGCAGTTCCTTCATTTTTATATAAATTATCGACATCAGCATTATCTGGTATACCGGTAAATGTTAGCTTTACTTGATTTATTGTGGGTGAACAATCAATTAATTTAATCGTGAAATTATTCCACACCGAACTCGAATTTGTTGTCTTAAATAAATTTGCAGGCATTTCTTTTAAATCAATATTAATATTACTTCCTCCAGAAATATTACAAGTTGCTGCTCTAATATTTCCAGAAAAATTAACAGTAACCTTATTCCCAGCGAGTAAAGGAAAACTTATTATTACACTGGTTATTAAAATAAAAAATTTTATTAATATAGTCATTTCACTTTCCTACGCGTAGCAAATATCGACAGCTATAAAAGAAATAACTGGGTTTAATATATTAAATTTAATGTTATTTAAATTTACTACTGACAAGTCACAGTGATTTTATAGAGCCCTAAATAATCAAGAACACCTGATAAATCATAATTTACATGACATGTTTCATTGTTGTATTTAATAGTTAAGTTTCCGCGTTGTTCTAACCCCGATAAATAAACCTCTCCATCATTACCAACAATACTATTCAATTGGCTGTTATCTTTAAAAATAACTTGAGCACCAAATGGAACTGGTTTTTTATTTGCAAGATTAACCGTCATCAATACGCGATAACCCACATTAGCAGAAAAATCAGCTTTGACTAAAGCACCTCGACTAGGTGAAATCGTTTGGCTAGTCAATTCTATTTCTGTATTTTCAGGCAGCATTAATGTATCGATTTCTAAGGTATTCTTGCGATACGGTGTAACATAAGGTACTAATGCATAACCCATACTATTAGTTTTGACACCCGCTTGGTTTAGTATCGCAACATCACCTGCATTAGGAATATCAACAATTGCAGACGTTTCACCCAGTTGTTGTCCAAGGACTATTCCTCCAGAGTGAGCAACTACGCTACCATTGACCCCATAATAAAGATTATGGTTGTCTTTGCTATAACTATATCCCCCCGTAATATCACCTAGTTGACCTTTATAGGATGCATTGATATTTCCAGAAGATCCTTGATCTTGATTGGTAAATCCTTGCTGTGCGCTCCAATTTAATCGATTATTTAGCTGAGATGCAGAAATTCCGACACTTCCTGTACTTGCATTATTACTACTACTATTTGTATTAAAGTTATAATAGAAAGTATCGTCAAAAACACTAAAAGGCACACTCACCGAAAATGCAAATAAATGTTCGTTTTCACTTTGTGTTTTCTCGCCTGAAATATAAGAGTAACGATTTGTATTCTTATTATAAGTATAATTCATTCCATAGCTGATCCCTTGCCAACTATTGTTATAACCTAACGTAGCAGACTGTGTCTTTTTATTACTATTCCAATAATCTTCTTTTATATAGCCAATTGCTAAAGAACCATTTCCTTCACCTAGATTTTGGTTAATCGTAATTTCAGCACGATTACGACGACGTTCAACTTCAGGAATATAATTAGTACGTCGGAAACTATCAAAGACTTCTGATAAGCTATAAAAGCCGTTTGTAGAATAACGATAACCTGCTAATGCTATATTAGTTCCTATATTATTCAGATTTTTATTATATCTAAAACGATAAGATTGACCTTGTTGCTTAGTACCATTATTAAAGGTTGAGTTTGCATGTGTGATATCGACAGAGATTGCACCAAAAACACCTAAATTTTTTCCTGCACCTAAAGAATAAGATTGATAGTCTTGGCTTAATTGGCTACCACCATAAGTTGTCACTCCATAAGGTAGGCCATAAATTAATGTAAATTGCCCAAACTTAGTTTTATCCACATTCTTATCATAAGAGCGATATTCACCTCCCGTCACACTATAAGATAAATAGCCTTCACGCTGCAAAACAGGCAAAGAAGCAAATGGTACGATTTGATGCTGTTCACTCCCATTAGATTCTTTTATTGTGACGTATAAATCCCCACTACTCCCAGTGGGATATAAGTCATTAATCTCAAAAGGCCCTGCGGCGACTTCTGTCTGATAAATAATATATCCATTTTGCTTAATAGTAATTTGGGCATTACTGCGCGCAATACCTCTAATAACGGGAGCATAACCTCTTAGACTTTCAGGATACATATCATCATCTGTTGATAATTGAGCACCTCTAAATGGCACACTATCAAAAATAGCAGACGGAGAAACACCATCACCTAACATTAATTGGCTTTTTATCTTATTTATATTACGCGATAAATAAGTATAAACAGTATTCCACTTTCCTGATTGATTATCTGAATTTGACCATGTGGTATAATTACGCAATCGCCACGGTCCAAAATTCAACCCAGGTCTTAAATTTATATAATGAGATGTTTCACTTGAATTATTATCTTTACGATCGTAATTTTTCGATCCACTGTAACTATAATTAAGCAATAGTGCAGTGATACCATTATCTATCTTATTTAAATCTATATACCCTCGCGGATACTTAGATAAAGCAATTTGAGGAATACTCAGATATAATCTTTGAGAATCAAACTCTAATTCACTTTTAGCATCAGGTATCGCAGATAAATTTACACAGCTATCAGTCATTGTGTATAGCTTTGGGTAATCCTTTGTTTTAACACCAAAATCATTAAGATCATCAATTGATAAACATGGAACAAGCTGATTATTTTTATTTTTTTCAAATCTAATATTTTTAGTTAGGATCAAGTTAGTATTTACATAGATATCAACGTAATAATTTCCCGCTAATTGCTGGTTATTTTCGAAAGGAGATAAATCGATGATCTCTTTATCCGATGACTCAAGGAAATCAGGATCAAAATAAATATTATCTGATTTGTCGTTTTCCGCATATGATAAAGCCGTATAGCCCAAATATAAAATTAGGCTAATACATATTTTGCTAATTTTCATATTAAAACCTAAATTTATAATTTATTATATTTTAACTTCTGATAAATTTACGCTAGCACCATAGTCATTAATAACTTCCCAGTTTATCGTGCCATGTTCATTATCATCATTTATATCAAATGATTTTGTTGAAAAAGGTTCAACATAAGAGACATCATTTACTGATTTCCCATTAAAATTAATCATCTGAAAATTAAAATAATAGGGTGTTGGATTATTCACACTGATTTTATTTCCAACTTTTGACCATCTTAATTTTTTCTGCTCTTCCTCAAAATTTACCTTTTTTAAATTTTCAGGTCGATAAATTAATTTCATTTGAGTCTTAAAAGCAATCTGCAATGAATTTTCTGTTTTTTCTGTAGCAGGTATTGTTTTTATATTTAGCCAAAATAGAGACTCTTTATCACTAGGTAAATTCCCTTCAGTTAAAAAAATCCTCAGCATATTCGCCTTATCTGGATTTAACCTAAATAAAGGTGGAGTAATGGTAAATTTTGACTGTTTATTTTCATTAACATCATCTATCCAAGACTGGATTAAATAGGGAATTTCATCTGGATTTTCAACATTAATACTAACGTTTTTATTCCCTTCTGTATAAATAACTCTAGTTCCGCCAATAATAACGCCAGCAGAAGATTGATTAATAAAAAAAAGAATAGAAATTAAAAAGACAATAATAGACTTCATATTATCACCATTGTATTTTTTATAATAAGGTTCAAGTCCTTTTAAACCTTATTTAATCTTATTTAGTTATAGTTAATAGTAAATGTTGCATTACCATTTGCTAAACCCGCAGTAACAGAATCTGTTTTAGCAATATAACGAGCTCTAAAATCTAAATTATTTTCAATATTTTCTTTTAATGGATAGGCTTTAGATGCTGTAAATAAAGGTACTACAACATTCGCATCATCCGTAATTTGAATACCCACTCCAGTTGCTACACCCGACTCTTTTTTCAGGGCAATAACACTGTCATCACCTACATATGAATCTGCGTCAAATTTAACAGATGCTGTGGTCACTGTTTTAGGGCAATTAATTAATTTAATTGTGAATTTTGTCGCTGCGGCAGTACTTCCTGTACTTGGTAATGCTTTTTTAGAGACAGTACCTAAATTAACTTTTAAAGCATCAGAACCCGCTGCTAATTCACATGCGTTATCTATAATTTCCCCTGTAAAATCAATAGTACCATCCGCTGCTAATGCATTATTAGTGACAAAGATAGTCGCTGCAGCAATTAATGTTGCAAGTAAGTTTTTTCTCATTTTTTTCTCCGATTAATTTTTATTAATAAAACCAAATTAATTAAAAAACACTTAATTAACTCAGTATGTGAGTATTATCTAATTGTTTTTTACAATAAACAAGTTTTGGTTATAGCGGTATAATATCCATTATTTTTGGTTTAACTTGAGATTTAAAACCAAGGGAACTCTTTATTGGTTAATCAATGAAGTTTATTTTTAATTATTTTAAATTTTCATATATTGATACAATATTGTTAAATCAAAATAAAAGTTAAATACTATTTTTAATTAATAAACAAATCATTTATTTCATTTTATAACGCATATGGTGTGAATGAAAAAAATATTATTTTCTCTTAATAATAAAAGCTATTTTTTATTCAATTTGATTAAAATAATTCCTTAATGTGTTATTTTTGAACAAGTTTCGACTTAACCTATCAGTTACAAATTGAATAAAAGAAGAATAAAAATATTATTTATAAAATGTATAATTTTATTTTTATAGACAAAAAAAGAGCAAGGTTTCCCTTGCTCTGATTTAATATCGGAGTGCTTTTTAGATAGTTACATAACTTCAATTACAACGATTAATTTGAAAATCACTTCTTATTAATCTTAATCAGCAACATTCTTATCTGGCATATAGGAGCCAATGTTATAGGCTTCTAATTTTGGTGCTTTATCAGAATTAATATCAAAATTAAATATGGTTATTGTGCCCGGTGTTGCGGGTAATAAAAACTCAGGTGATAGATTTAAAAATACTTTACAGGCTGCACGGATAACACCGCTATGCACAACTGCTAATAAATCGCTGTCTTCTTTATGCACCCACCCTTGTAATGCCGCACCAATGCGATCGCAAAAATCAAACCAATTTTCACCTTTAGGTGGCGTATATGTTCCTGCTCGCCAATTTTTGTATTTATCTGCATGGTGTCTTATGAGTTCTGGTTTTCGCTGTCCCGTCCATTCCCCCATATTTAACTCTCGCAATAACGGCTCTTTAACTGCTTCAGGATGACCAACAATTTCTGCTGTTTGTACTGTTCGCCCTAAATCTGACGTAATAATCCTAGCGGGCGATAACAATTTAATACTCTCTTTTATCGCCATTGCTTGATTAATGCCTTTGGGTGATAAACAAGAATTAGCATGTCCTTGTAAGCGTGATTCCATATTCCATAAGGTTTCACCGTGTCTTAATAAAATTAGTCTCATTATTATTCCTTAATTTAATGGGTTAAAGACCATATCCAAGAATTTGGAACCAAGTGAATATCGCAATAGAAATTACCGATGCACCGACAAAGCAGGTAATTAATCCATATTTCATTTGATCTAATACGCTAAAGTAACCACTTGAAAAATAGATGGTATTTACTTTTGAATGTGGCGGTAATGTAATGGTATATGTGAGTGTAAATGACGCGGCTAATGCTAATGTTACCGGATCCATACCTAATGTTTTGGCAAGTGCAATAATGGCTGGAATTAATATGGTTGTTTTCACAGTTTTACTGGTAAAAATTAAATGGCTATACATACAAATAAAGACAACCACAATATAAACCATCGTCGTACTCATATTTTCGAGTCCGAGGCCATAAACCATTTTGCCAATTAACCATTGCGCACCTTGTGTAGATTCTAAGGTATTACCTGCCGCATAAGCACCTGCTGCAAATATCATAAGATCCCATTTGATATTGGCTTCATTCCACGTTAATAAGCCAATACGAGGCATTAGGCAAAGAATGGCAGCAATAACAGCGGTCATGTAAACACTGATTTTGAAACCAAACATATCTTGGTGATAGCTTTCGGTTGCCCATAAGAACACTGCCATTAAAAAGATATACATGGCTTTTTTCTCATTCTTAGTTAATGCACCAAGTTGAGAACGTTCTTTTTTCAATTTCTCTAATGAGCCTTCAAAATCAACTTCCCCTTTAAAAGAGAATAATTTTAACCCAATAAAAAAGGAGATAGTCATGCCAACAATAGCTAATGGGAAAGAGGCAATTAGCCAATCCATATAACCAATAGAACCGCCAGCTTGTGAATTGATAAATCCAACCGCAATAATATTGGCGGCAGTACCCGTCATTACGCCGGATGTTGCCAAAGCATCAGCTTGTACGCCTTGCAACATCATTAATTTCCCGTAATTACTTTTTCCAGGAATTGCCTTATGTATCTCTAATAAGATCATACAAATAGGCACCATTAATGTTGCGCGTGCTGTCGTTGAAGGAACAAAGAAAACTAAACTGAAGTTAATTAAAATAAGGACAAATAACGCTTTTTTGGGTGTTTGCCCAAATTTGGTGATCATCCATAAAGCAAAGCGTCTGGCAATATTCGATTTGATCATGGCGGACGTTAAAACAAATGCTGAAACCATCAGCCAAATAACGTCATAACCTAATGTACCGAAAACCACTTTCTCTTTTGCGACAGTTCCCGTTATTGGAAGTAAAACAATAACAAGCATTGAGGTTAAATAAATAGGCAAAGAACCACACACCCATAAAATTAACGCAGCACAAAAAATAGCAATGGCTTTTTGCCCTTCAATACTTAATCCATCTGGTGTTGGCATAAAAAATAAAACGAGCAATACCAATAAAGCTAAAGGTATTCCTATTGTTTTTAAGGTTATTTTCTTACCGTTTTGTTTTGGTGATGATGGCGCTGGTTTAGCGATGTCATCTCGCTTCGCAGTCTTTTCCATAACCGATTCCTCTTAATGTGTAGGGTAGGAAGTCCAGTATAGAAATATTGAGGTATAAAGATAATTGTATTAATATATTATAACTATAAAAATAATTTATGGTGTTGATATGAATTTAAGCCAACTTGATGCTTTTTTACTACTTGCCAACGGTTTTAATGTTACTGAAACCGCAGAACGCCTATTCTGCACTCAACCCAGTGTGAGTATTAAAATCAGAAAACTAGAAGAAGAGTTGCAAACAACATTGTTTGAAAGGATCAATAATCGGCTTTATTTAACTCCCCAAGGTAAGGTGTATCAGCAGTACGCAACTCAGATTATTAATTTAGTGAAATCCTCTTCTGAGCATATGCGACAATTTGATGATCCCTCCAAAGGTGAAATTAAGTTTGGTGCTAGCCATTTTGTTGGCGTTTACCTATTACCTCAAATTATGGCGCAGTTTAGAGAGCAATATCCTGATGTGAAATTAAGCATGGATATTTCAAGTTCAACCCAACTTATCCGTAAGCTTGATACCCAAGAATTAGAATTTTTGATCATGTCAGATCATATCTATTTAGATCCGACGGAATATCATCTTGATACCTTTCTTATCGATCCCTTAGTGCTTATTTGTTCACCTGAACATTGGTTGACAAAAAAGAAACATTGTAGATTTTCTGATATTGCATCAGAAGTTTTTCTGATCAAACCCGAACACTCTGCTACCCGTGATTTTTTATTAGATAGGATCCAAGAAAATAATAAAGAACTCAAAAATGTGATGGAAATAAATAGTTTAGAAGGAATAAAACAGGGTGTTATTCATGGTTTAGGGATCTCAATTTTATCTCGTTTGTCTATCATGCAAGAATTAAAATCTGGTCTTTTATGTGAAATTGCATTTGATGATATTCAATTTAGCCGAGGTATTCGTTACTTTTATCATAAAGAAAAATATATCTCTCCAGCTACTAAGAATTTTTTATCTGTCTTACAATCTCAAGCACAAATTTTAACGAAAGATATCAATAAATAAATTTATTGGCTAAATTCTTAACCCTAGTATTTTAAGGGTATCGGCGTATCAATATCCTCATTAAATCGTTATCATACTCACGTTTCTCCCTTTCTATTTACTATTGTTTAAAAGGATTTTATGCGTAGAACACTCTCGTCTTATCACCCGATTCTTTATACGTTGAGAGTGGCACAGCGTCGTTTATTTCGTTCTCTTAGTTGGCGCTTTTCAGGTCGAAAATACAGCAGAGATGTTCAACCAGAACATCGTCTTTCATACCGTTATCTAAAACACACATCTAAATTAATTAGTCGCCGTGGCGAAAGCGATATTCAATTACAATACAATAAAATAACGAATCTTAAATTAGTCGAAAAAGCGTTAGATGGCGTAGTGATAAAACCAGGTGAGTATTTCTCTTTTTGCTATTTGGTCGGTAAACCTAGCTATAAAAGAGGTTTTATTGATGGTATGCAACTCTCCTATGGCGAAGCACGAAAAGGTGTAGGCGGTGGAATTTGTCAGGCGAGCAATTTAATACATTGGTTAGCACTACACTCTGAATTAAAAGTGATTGAAAAGGCAAATCATAGTTTTGATCCTTTTCCTGACGAAGGACGAGTACTTCCTTTTGGCTCAGGAGCCGCAATTTTTTATAACTATGTAGATTTAGTTTTATATAATCCAACACCTTATGATTACCAAATTAGATTACATGTTGCTGAACATCAGTTAGAAGGTGAGCTCCTTTGTAGCGAGGCAAGGGAATATCGTTATCATATTTATGAGAAGTCTTCTTCTTTTATCAGAAAAGGAGAGCATGTATATCGCTGTAATGAAATTTGGCGAGATATTTACACTAAAAACAATGTGGGTGCGTTTCCTCAATTAATTAAATCAGAATTACTTTATAAAAATAGTGTGGTCGTGAAATATGATATTTCAGATGAACAGCTAAGTTAATTCACTTAAATATATTTTTATTATTTTATTAGAATATTAATTTAATATTCTAATATTACCTTCTTATTCTGAATAAATAGTAATTTCCCTATTAATATTAAGAACACCTTAAATTGGAGTGTTCTTTTTACCTGAAGATCATTGAGTTATTAAATAGAAACCTTATGTACTTATTATGGTCAAAGAATGGTGATTATGTTTCTATTTAATAGGTCATATAATGATGATAAAAATTGATTATCCACAAAAATTAGAAGTTGGTGATATCGTATTTACGTGTATTGGCACTTCGTTATTTCGTCAAATCTCCTCCGCTTCTTTATGCTGGAGTAATCATGTTGGTATTATTATTGGTCATAATGGTGAGGATTATTTAGTTGCCGAAAGCCGAGTTCCACTCTCAACCACAACCACATTAACCCGCTTTATTAACCGCTCTGCGGGCAAACGTTATGCAATACGCCGGCTATCAACACAACTCTCTGATGAACAAAAAAATGCACTTGTTGCACAAGTTCCTGAAAGACTAAATAAGCTTTACCACACAGGTTTTAAATACGACTCTTCCCGCCAGTTTTGCTCTAAATTTGTTTTTGATATTTATAAATCAGCACTCTCTATTCGTGTGGGTGAAATAGAAACATTCCAAGAATTATTAAGCAAAAATCCTAATGCCAAATTACAATTTTGGAAATTATGGTTTATTGGACAAATACCGTGGGAAAGAACCACTGTCACTCCAGCAAGTTTATGGCAACATCCGCACCTATCTTTAGTTTACCAAAGCCATGAAAATATTAATTAATACAGAGTATTAGTATTATAAAAAAATAAAGAAAACAATTGCATTTCTAATACTGTTTATTGATAAAAATCTGAATAAAACTCACCCCCTCTCTTTGTAATAGAGAGGTTTTTGGTGTAAAACTAAAAAAACAATATTTTGTAAATATAGCTTAATTACTATTCATCTATTATTCGTCATTTAGGGATCACTATGAAATACCAAGATGTTACGAAATCACCCTGTGAGAATGCTTATTTTTTAGTTTTTAACCTCACCCATTCACCTGAAAATCGCGATACTCTGATCGATTTTTGTAATAATTTCTCTGGCTTAATACGTAGTATGAGAACACGTTTTCCTGAATTGGAAACAAGCTGTGTAATGGGATTCGGTGCAAATACATGGGCTACATTATTTCCCAATCAGCCTAAACCCAAAGAGCTAAATACCTTTAAAGAAATTAAAGGTGATACTTATACTGCAGTTTCAACTCCGGGCGATCTTTTTTTCCATATTCGAGCCCTCAAGGTTTCAGCCTGTTACGAATTAGCGTCTATCATCAGCCAAAAGCTAAAGAATATTGTTACACCTGTCGATGAAGTGCATGGATTTAGATATTTTGATGGACGTTCTATTATTGGTTTTGTCGATGGAACTGAAAACCCAGAGTATGAAGATGAGCGAGCTTCTTATGCTGTTATTGGCGATGAGGATCCTGAATTTACAGGTGGCAGTTATGCTTTTGTACAAAAATATATTCACGATATGGAAGCATGGGAAAAACAGCCTCTTATCGAACAAGAAAAAGTCATTGGTAGACATAAATTCAATGATGTGGAATTAACCGATGAAGAAAAAGAGCCCGGTTCACACAATGTTGTCACCAATATTCAAGATGAAAACGGTGAAGATTTAAAAATTGTCAGAGCCAATATGCCTTTTTCCAATCCATCCAAAAATGAATATGGTACTTACTTTATTGGTTATGCACGTTATTTTTCAACAACTAACCGTATGCTAGAAAATATGTTTGCAGGTACACCTGAGGGCCATACGGATAAGTTGCTTAAATTCAGCACCCCTGTAACGGGTACATTATTCTTTATTCCATCCCCCGAATTTCTGGATGATTTAGCATAATTCCTATTACAAGTAGATATATAGGTTTGTTACTTATATATTTACTTTTTATGCTCAGATAACGTTTCTATTTCTTGATTTATCTTGTTCAATAACAATTCAAAATTAGAGTAAACCTGTCCATAATTATCGATATATTTCCATCCATACCAATAATCTACTCCTATTTTATAAGAATTATCAAATACATTACTTAATAGTTTAGTAATTTCCTCTTTGAGTCCCGGATCTTTATAAGAATGAACTTTTACACCAATATAAATATTCGAACTATCTTTTTCGATAGCAACAGAAAATTTATTTTCGTTATAATTGATTAAAACACCAACATACTTTTCATTTTTTTCACAGTTATCATCTGAAAAATCTAAGTGAGAATAATCATTTTTTATTTTATTTCCCCATAGAATAAAAGCTCTCTCTATTTCTCTTGTTAAGAGTCTGCTTAAATTTTTCCTTAATGACTCTGTATCATTAATGACCTTTTTTATTTCATCAACACCATCATCAATTTTATTTTCAAACACATTTATTTCGTTAAGAATATAATCATTTATTTGATCATTCATTTTGTCTTTTTCTTTTCCATATTTATTTAGAAATTCACTTTCTAAACTATTTTTATATTGATAAACAAAAGAATCAAAAACTTTATTATTTTCATTTATCTGAGGATAAACATCTTTTTCTAGCCATGTTAATATTTCAATTTCAAATGAAGATAGTTGAAAATAAATATTGTTACTTTCTTTATACTTACCAAGGCTATCTGGTCGATAGCTTTCTTTTTTATGCCCCGTTAAATATAAAACAAAAATATTCTCTTCTTGGTATCCATCAGAGATGAATCTCCCAACATATCTTTCCAATTGCAGTTTTTGATCTGGTGCATTATAAACTTTGCTTTCTATTATGATGGCATAAAAACCATCTTCAATACTAATATCAACCCGATTCTTTTCTGTTTTAATTTTTATTTCTTCATAATTAAATATAATTTCTTTTTTTAACACTTGTTTTAAAAAAGAGGGAACAAATCTATATTCATTACCTTTCTTGTTATTTAATATTTTCTTTAAAATAATACTATGCTTATTTTCATTAATATTAAGAATATCAACTAAATTAGTAAAACATGAGAGATTATCTTCTAATTCATCATATTTTAGAGCTGTATTTTTTGCTAACTTTATGATAGATGAATATTTTCTTTTTACTGATTCATCACGCAAATCTTCCTGTTTATTAAAATCAGTCATATACCCTCTTTAATTAAAAAGCCATCTCATGATGGCTTTTTATGGATCAATTACAAACCAAATACATTAACGTAAAACTCTTTGCCGTCATCTGTACTTTCAATGGTATAAGTAATCGGAATAGAGTTTTTACCGCCTTTACCTTCGAAAGAAAGTTCAGCAGCACATGAGTAAGTATCTCTTTTCTCATCATGTTCACGTGTACGTACGCTTTCTACTTTGATCTTAATTTGATCGATCACGGCAGCCATTTTTTGATCACGTAATTCGTCTTTTGTAATATCAACCACTAAGTTCTTTGCTTCAGTGCTATCACAATTAGGTGTTGCATCACCACATCCCACTAACGGTAGCGCTAATACACCTAATAAAGCTAATTTTAGAATTCTAGTTTTCATACTGGTTATTTCTTCCTTGCTCACGAGATAAAATAAATTTTTCAATATTTTACCTAATAATTATCTCGCAACAATATAGAGCAATAATAGTTAGAATAAGATAACGATAGAGGTTAATATTTTGGCGTTAAGAAAAACATTAAGTAAAACCTATGGACTTTAGCTCCAATGTTAATGAGCTTCAATTTCTTGTTTGTTAATCACACCAATAATATGAACACGAATATTCCGCGTATCCGCTCTTCCTTTATCGTCTACTGCACGAATACGATAGCGACCACTCTCTTTGGGATGCCATTCTATTGATCGCTGATTTGTACTATTCCCTAGATAAGCATCATCAACAAACCAATAAATAATATTGCTGTCATTATCCGTTGTTGCATTAAACACAATGGAGGTATTTGGTGATGAAGCACGTCTTAAAGTATAAGTGGTATTACGCAGTGGTGATAATATACGAGGAGGCATTCCTGTAATAGCCATATCTCCATTTTTACAGTGAGCAGTAGAAGGTGGCATTCGCTTTGGTAACCCAGCTTGAGCAAATACTTTCGCTAAATCAGAAGGCCAATATTCAAAAACTTCAATCTTGACCTGATCTTCATTATATGGAGGACAAACGACTTCTCCTGTCACTTTATCTATTGCTAGAGGACGATAAATTGTATCAACTTTAATTGGTGATTTACCCGGAATAAACCATGTTTTACCTTTTCTTTGACACCATGGCGTAGGTAAATTACCACTCGCCAAACAAATATCGACTTGCTTAATATTTTCAGGAAGCTTAAATCTAGGCTCATTTAAATTTGGATAATCTGCAACAATATTATCTATGATATTAAAAAATAGAGGTGCCGCTGCTTCAGCCCCAATTAATGCACTATTCCCTTTACCATCAAAATTACCGATCCAAACAACTAAAACATAAGGCCCAAAAATTCCACTACTCCATGCATCTCGAAACCCCCAAGATGTGCCAGTTTTCCAATAAACAGGTAATGTCATTGATTTTTGCGCCAAAGTATCATCAGGTCTTCTATGTTGGCTTAACATATCCAGCGTAATAAAACTCGCTTCTTCACTCAATAACGGAAGAGGCTTAGCAATAGCATCCGTACTTTGCATTCTTAACGGTTTAAGTTGGCCTCGATTGGCTAATATTGCATAGAGCTTCGCTAATTCTTGTACTGTAATTTCACCGCCCCCTAATACTAGTGATAGACCATAATGCCTTTCACTCGCCATATTACTAATACCTGACATTTGTAGAAACTGGTAAAGCGTTGGATTTTTCAGTTGAGAGGCTATCGACACAGCAGGGATATTTCGGCTGTAATTTAACGCTTGGGTGGCAGAAATAGGCCCTAAAAAGCGTAAATCGAAGTTTTCTGGTGCATAGCTACCAAAGGTAGAAGGTACATCTTTTAAAATTGTTCGAGGATGTAAAATGCCTTGTTCTATCCCTAATGCATAGATAAAAGGCTTTAATGTTGAACCCGGCGAACGCTTTGCATTAGTGCCATTCACTTGCCCATGAATATCAGCATTATAATAATCAGCCGAACCAACTAACGCTTTAACGCCCATATCTCGTGTATCAACGAGGATCACAGAGGCATTTTTAACACCAAGGTGTTTATTTCGCTCAATAAATGCATCAACTTGTTTTTCAACTAGTTTTTGTAATGGGAGGTCAATCGTCGTAACGATGGTTGTGGGCTTTCTTGGATTAAATTTTTCTTGCTTTTCAAGTTGCTCAACTAAATGAGGTGCTATATAAGGCATCTTTTCAGGTTGGCGTAGCCGAAGCGGTAATTGAAACAATGCAGATAAATCGGCATCTTTAGGATGTTCTTCCAGCCAATAATCATAAAGCTGATTACGCGTTTTCATTAAAGACAGGCTAATACCATCACTGTTTGGCTCAATTCGATAACTCGGTGATTGAGGCAATACGGCAAGTGTTAACACTTCAGGTAACGTTAATTCTTTAGGATTTTTATTAAAATAAATCAGGCTTGCAGCACCAACACTTTCTATATTTCGCCCATAAGGTGCATAGTTGAAATAAGCTTCTAAAATATCATGTTTTGAATAACTGAGTTCTAATTGAATGGCACGTAATACCTGAACAAATTTACCCCCTACTGTACGTGTATTTAATTGCCAATGCATACGAGCCAGTTGCATGGTGATCGTTGAGCCACCTTGCAATCGCTCACCATAAACATAACTGACAAAAAAACCTCGAATTAAACTGTAAGGATTAAATCCAGCATGGTAATAGAACCAGCGATCTTCATATCGCATAGCGCTATCTATCATCAAAGGCGAAATATCGTCTAAATCCGTCCACAATCGATAACGTTCATCATTAGCTAGTGTTAAACGCAGTAAATTTCCATTGCTGTCATAGTAGGCGGTTGAAGATAAAAAGCCTTTTGATAGTGCTGGATGTGGAAAAAGGCGAAATCCTACACAAAAGAGGGCGACTAAAAAGCCACCCATCAATATGTTTTGTAAAATTCGCTTGCTTCTCGTCATTCTAAAATAACCAAAAACAAGCGTTTGAAACCCAAGCTAATTTCATTTTACATTGCCATTATTTTGCATCGGCTTGTTGACGGTCATAGCGCCTTTACCAATCGCTAATGCTTGTATTTCCCTGTCATACATAGCTTCTGCAAATGCTGGCGGTATAGAGAATATTCCCGAATTAGTGGCTTTAATTTGGTAGACGAACTCTTGTACTTGTTGAGTTGCTGTACCATAAATAATGACACGATCTTCTCGAATATCGCTGTATTCTGGTGACCAGCGTGTTCCTTTACTACCGGTTGGTGATAACCATTCGACTTCAGGATTATCCACATCATCCATTGATTGTTGTACAACTTCAAAACCACCAGGTAACAAGTCCACCAGCACGACATTATTCACACCTTGTTTTGCATTTGCTCTGATTTTTATGTGCACATAAAGCTTTTCACCCAAGGTTGCACTATTAACAACCTCGCCTTTCTCATTCACATAATCACGAGAAATTTCCAATCCTCGTGAAAGTGCTTCTTTAGGTTGTTCACTATCAAAACCAGATTGTGTCACAACATACCAAGCTGCGTTATTCGTTGGGTTATTAAATAAGATCTCTTTAATACCAGCTTTAAACTGACCTATCGCAGTAGCATTTGTCATAGATGAAATAACAACGGGTGGGTTTTCACCACTTTTTACACTCACAGTTAATGGCTGTGTCGGTGTTGTCATATTTTGGATCTGTTTAGTGTAATGCTCTAACGCCAAGATACTCATTGCTGATGATTGTGTGGTATAGCGCTCTTCTTTAAAGCTCATAACCATATTTTCCAGTAGTTGTGGCGGTATATCTCCCGCTTTTTCTGGGAAGTGCTTCACAATCAAATACAGTCTTGTACTGTCTTGGATCAGAGGATCTAAATAATTATGTGACCACCACGCTTTGCTATAAGCTTTGCTCAGCTCTTGCCATGTGGGTTTGAGTAATTCATCCGCTTGTTTATCCATTTTCAGCATTTTGTAAGATGCCGCTAGATATAAAGCGCCTAAATCACTTTGCCATGTTTTTGGATAATTCTTTTGCATTCGCGTTTGAATAGCCGCAATTTCACCCGTCGTCACTTTACCTTGACGTGTTAATAAATAGACAGCAAAAGCACGCATTCTAAGTTCATCTTGATTATTTAACCCTCCATTGACGGTAAGCTTAGTTAAATATTCATTGGATGAACGTAATAGCGTATCTGATACAGGGTAATTCGCCTCTTGTGCTTCAAGTAAAAATTGAACGACATATAAAGTCACAAATGGATCAGTTGATGGTGTTGAACGCCATGTTCCGATAGCACCTTGACCATTTTGGCGAGTCAGTAATGTTGCCATTGTCTGTTCAAGTTGAGTGCGAATTTTATCTTGTGAATATATCGTCTTCATTTCAGGATTACGTTGATGGAATAACAACGGTATTGCCTGACTGGTTATTTGCTCTGAACAATTATAAGGATAATTAGCCAGATATTGCGCCAGTGCACTACTTAGCACTAAAGGCGAGTAAGAAACACGCGCATCTCTTTTCGCATACTCATCATACATTTGACGAATATAGGTGACACTCTGCTCTTTACCATCCATGCGACCTAAGCTTGATTGAGTGCGATAAGCTGAAGCTGGGCGAATAGAGAGGTTCACCGTTCTTTGAGTCACTTTGCCTTCAGTACTCACTGCAAAAGTGATAGCCCCATTACCCAATTGCGACTTCGCTTTTAGCCTAAAGGAAACTACTGTTTCTTTTTTCTCACCTAATTCTAATTGGTAACTGTTCTGTCCTATAACCTCTAATTGAGCTTCTGGTGTTATCGTCACATCGAGCTTAGTTGCAACACCGTTAAGATCATTCAGGTTATTTGCGATACCTAAAGTAACATCAAATTCATCATTAGGTGCCACTGTCGTAGGAATATGTGGACTTAATACAAAATCATCACGCACAGTTGTATAGCGTTGCGTATTACCTATACGATTTGGTGTAACAGATACCGCCATGACTCTTATTTTACCATTAAAATACTCCGGCACTTTGTAATGAAAGACAGCTTCTCCATCTACTTCTGTAATACCAGACCAATAAGCGACTGGCTCTTCTTTTTTGCGTTTAAATGGATTTAGATAGAGATCGACAGCTTCACCCGCATCCCCTCCCGGCGCTGAAGCCAGTGACATCATTTTGCTAAATTCAGGCAAAATGAGATCCAGTATTTGCGTGCTTTCAACTTCTAATGAACGCTTACGGAAGAAGTAATCCAATGGATCTTTTAATTTATATCGAGCAACTTGCAAGATACCTTCATCAACAGCAAAAACAGCAACTTGTTGTGGACTATCTGTTTTTACCGTAATCGGCAAAGTATCACCCGGCTTGATAACATCTGGTGACTCTAATTCAATTTGAGCTTGGAAATTTTCACGGCTGACTTTAAACGGTACAACGCCATAGCTAAGAGGGCTCATAAATATTTCGTCAGAGTTTATATCTCTAACAAATTGAACATTGATGTAGCCATTACCTTGCAATTGCGCAGGAACACGGATTTTTTGTACCGAATTTGTTGTTGAAGATGTAAACCATTGCCAATAATAAACTTTATCTTTTTCTATCGTGATAATACCACTGCCAACATAAGGAGCATTGATGGCAATCTCGATCTCCTCACCAGCTTTATATGTGTCTTTATTTAAAGTAAGTTGTAATTCTGCTTCGCGATCAAGTGAGCGAGTCACATTCGCATTACCCGCAACAGTATAGTTAATGCGATTAAGTACACTGCCTTCTTTGTTTTTGACTAATAATACAAAGTTACCCGGTGTCTGTGTTTCTAATGCAAAAGAACTTCCTTTTTCATCAATAGAAAGTGGAACATCGTTAATAAACACTTCTTTGAGTTTAGATTGATATTTATAAACACCTGAATTTTGCCGTGTCAAAACAGAGAGGTATTTTTGCTCATAGCGTTCTAACGTTAATGCTTCTTGAGCAACTTGTTTTAATGTCGGATCAATCGCAATGAAATTGAGATTGCGCTGTGCATTTTGATTAATATAGTCAAGCGTTCCATCTGCTTTAACGCCAATCAGATAATCATGAGGAGATACCATAACTCGCGCAGCAGCTGTTACAGAACGACCACTCCCGGCATCAAATGCTTCAGAAATAAGTTGTAATTGGTAAGTGGCATCATCATAAGATGTTAACCCTAAATCAATATCGGCCAGCCCTTTTTCATTCGTTGTTGTTTCTTCTAAATCGGTTTCAAAACTATCGTGATTACGACGGTTTTCATAAAAACGATAATCGGAATAACGTGAAAAATTAGGATAAATTGGCCTTAAGGTTAATTTGGAAACAACTCGCCTATCTTGTGCTGGAGTGCCAAATAAATTTTGTACATCAATTGAAGCTTTTAATTCAGAAGGTTTCACCCATCCTTGTTGTCTATCTGGTGTTAGGTTAAGCGCAACTTTAAGTAAATCAGGCTCAAACTCTTTAACCACTACCGTTGTACTACCTAATAAGCTGGCATCTTGATTATTTTTACCGACTAAATAGAGATAGATATTCCAATCTCCAGTAGGCGAGTTTTCTGATGTGGTATAGCTTAATTCATTGAAACCAAACTCGTTTAACACCATAGATTGATTTAACATCAATGTATTACGAGGATCTCGAATCTCAACGCGCAAAGGTATGCCCTCAAGGGCTGCTTTCCAGTCAAAGGTACGTGTAATAAGACCGATATTGAAGGTTTCACCCGGTCGATAAACGCCCCTATCTGAAAATAAGAAGCTATCAAGAGTACGCGGATCTCTTGGAGTATCATCACCAAAAATATCAAAGCGAGATAGGTTAAGTTGTCTATCGTAATAAGCATTTGTTGGTAAAAATGAAATATCACCATCTTTTTCAACTAAAAAGAGAACTGCTGTCTGTTCATTTCTAAAATCCTTAAGATTAGGAAAAGAGACATGACCATCAGTGCTAGTCATTTTACTCAGTAATGTTGTTCCGTTTTTAGCAATAACTGAAACTTTCGCATCGCTAACAGGTGCACCGTTATAGATAGATTGTACAAAGACATCTCGAGAACCATCAATCGATGATTTAGCAATGATCCCTAAATCTGTCACAACAACAAAGCGTGCATCAGAAAGTTCTTCGTCATCATCATCTTCTTCATAATACTCATCTTCGTCTGTTTGGGATGCTTTATTAGGATCCCATGAAGAGAGTTTTAATAAGAATATCCCGCGTCTAGCATTAGGATCAGCAGATAAATAGCGACTTAAATCAATACCTTTATATTGAATTTCACCTTTGTCTTCATTGCTTAGTACTGTTTGATAAGTAAAGTGCTCTGTGAAATATTCATCATTAAGGCGACTAAATCGTGTTGAAGTAAAGTATTTATTTTTAAAGGAAACGATGTGTTGTAACTGGCTTGGGATCACTCGTTTTATATCAAGTTGTAGCCCCGGTAAATTACGAGCAGAAACAGTGATCTGTTTGTCACCCGTCATAGAAAGCAAAGCACCTTCAGAAACAAAGCTCAGCATTTGTGGATAGTCTGGCACATTGACGATTTGGTAACGATCTTCTTTTAATTGGTATCCACCCACAGATGTTATCCCGCTTGGGATTTTAACCAATATGTAGCGATAAACTGGTGCATTGTATTTAAAAGCAAACGTGGCTTGATTTTCTTGCTCATTATCATTCATCTCAAGCGTTAGCTTCTCTGACTGAGCAAGAATAGTTTTACTCACATCATTCAAGTTCCAATCGTAATAATCGTCTTCATCTTGGCGAATATCAGTATTTTCTAACTCTAAATTGTGTTGAGGCAATAACCACGCAGAAACTTCATTTTTTATCTCTTTTTCATTTAATTCATCACTTAATGAAATGATAAGTACTCGCGCATCTTTTCCATTTTCAGATTCAACCAATTCACTCTCTACATTTGAAACATTAAGACTGTATAGACTTGGGATCTCAACATGATATGTTTTTTCTTTTGATGTTGTATTGGCGATTACTGTTGTGGCTATGCCTGGTTCAATTTTAAGAAAAACCTTACTACTAATGTCTTTTAGCGTTAATTGCTCTGAGTGAACCCAAGCCGTTAATTTTTTATTATCGTAATTGATGACATATTTCAGCTTTTCATTATCGCCATATTTCATTGAAAGACGTTTTTCAAAACTCTGAATATCGACAGGAGCGTTAAAAGAGATTTTTATAATGGCATGTTTTTGTGATGGATTTTGAGGATCTTGATAAAACTCACTATTTCCTAAACTGTAATCAAAAGAGGTTGTTTTAAATTCATATTTATTTGATTTCAATGAAAATTGTGGTGCTAATAATTTAGTTTCATCGAGCTGAATTTTATATTCACTCCCCATAGCAAAAGGCTTTTTGGCTGTAAAAATAAGGGTCGAGCCATTTTGCCACTGCCAATTACCCTCAATTGCAGGTGTTAATGTCACACCTTCAGTTACCTCTTTATCAATAAGCGTAATAGGTGCTGCGGATCGAGAAAAAGATAAAATAATTTTCTGTGATTGAGGATTATCATTTGCATAATTGATCTGTGCAGGGCCTATAAGCTTCACATTAACATTTTGTACAACGATAGGAGCGACATCGATAGGAACGGGTCGATTGAGATAGCTGTGATAACCGTAATAGCTGCCAAACGATGCAACAATAAGAAAAACAATAGAACCTAATGCGGTTTTAGGGTGACCTACTATACCATTTTCAATCTTTCGTAAATGGCGGGCAAAAAAATCAACCCAAACGGGCGTACTCCATTGTATTTGTCCTATAAATGGGCTGAGTATCTTCTCTAAAAGACGAATACAAAAAACAATGACCCACCCAAATAAACGGATTAGTTTAAAAGGAAGGGAAAGTAAAAAACGTAGTACGTCCATATAGATAGTCCTATTTTGCACCGATAAAAACGCATTTTCTTATCAGTAAAATTAAGCCAAAGAGCAAAATAAATAGCGTAACTATAATAAAGTAAGAATGTAGAATAAGAATGAATACTTATCATTAATTTAAAATTTTATTATATAAAGACAGATTACATTCTTAATATTTTTTTCCTAGCATTCCACTCTATTTCAAGACTCTTCTGAGCATTAGTTTGTATCATCTTTTTCTAACAATCATTTAATGTTTAATAAAACACAGTAAAAAAGATAAATTTTGCGAGAAAAATCGCACTATTAAAGTGCGATTTACATTTTTATAAGCGTAAATATTACTTCGCTATTAAAGAGTTATAGTTCTCTATCAAATATTTATATTCATTTGAAATTGTATTTAAGCTACCTGATATATCTTTATTCTCATTGAGTTTTTTCTCTAATACTTTTAACTCAATAACAAGTTGTTGGTATAATTTTAAATACTCTTTAACTGAATAATCAGTACCTTTCATATTTTCTTTATTTAGTAATGCTTCATCACCAAATACTTTTCCTAATTCAATTGATTGTTCCTCAATTTTTGTAATTGCAGCAGAGAGTGCAGCCACATCAATCTTATCTGGGTTCATTGAATCAAGAGTATTAGTTACTGTATCCAATGATTGCATAATTTGATAACGAACAACTAAGCCTTCTTTTTTTACTAATTCAAGCTCTTCAATATGCATTTCTTGGTAATAGTTTTCATATGCCTCAGCGGCTTTTTCTTTCTCATCGATTAGTTTGGCATAAGCATTTTTCACATCCTCATACAAAGTATTTGCTTGTGTGAAGTCATCTAAACGATAAGTTTCTTTTACAACAAGATAATCGCCCAACTTCAGCAGTTTCTTATATAGATCAACATAACTTTCACCATAAGCATTCCCCACAGCATCTAGCTCTGGGAGTATAGGAGAAAATGTTTTCATAAATTCAAAAGACTCTTGAGCGCGTTCGGCACCTGATTCGCTCAAATGCATAGAGAAGGCACTTCTAACAGGCATTAGCGCACTGTTCGCTTTCATTCTTTTTATTTGATCTGTCTCTGCTTCATTTTCGAGTATTTTGAAAGGTGTTAGATCAAGGGTTTTGCCATTATCAGAACTTAAGCTTGTTAAAACTGTTTTTGTGTTATCTAAAAGACTAACGTTAATTGTGCCCGAAATTCTGCCAGTTTTTTTCTGAATTATGGTGCCAAAATCTTCGTTAAACGTTGCTAACCACAAGTTACCTTTTTCAATTTTCTGGCTAAATTGAACTTCATCAGATTGAGTGTTTTTTGAATCAGGTTTAGATTGTGTTGTTTGCTCTGTTTTATTTTTATCTTGCGAAGGTATTCCTGTGTTCGAATTTTCATTTGAATTATCACAACCTACTGCTGATATTAATAAAAGACTTACTATCGATGCCAATATGCTCTTTTTCATATTCCCTCATTATATTATTAAGTAATTAACCCGCTATAAACTATAATGAGTTTAATAATTAATGACTATTATTTATTAAATTAATTTGAAGCATCTCAATAATACTCTTGATAAGAGTATCGAGCTTTGATTAATAGCGTATATTTACTTAAATATAATGTTATATATTTATAAGTATTTTTTAAAGAGTTTATAAATATCCTATATTAGCTATTTTCAATTCCTTCTTTTAGCGCCTGAGCAATAAGCTTTAATATAAAATCAATAAAGCAGCTACTATCACTTTATTTATCAATGCAATAAAACATCATTTAAATCAATATATAATAAATTAAAAATAAAGAGTTTTCAGAAAAGTGCAGATTGTCATTAATGGTGAATCAACGATATTATAGTACGTAAAATTATTTAGTTTTTGGTCTAAAAAGATATTTGGATCATTAAAACAATGAACTGAAACCTTGTGATATGATCACACAATGCTTGTGAAATAGAACGAAATGCAGTGTAACAATAGATTTTCACAAATAACTCAAAATTCAATACGTTAAGACTGACAACAACATGACTGACATTCAACACTTAGACTCCCACACACCAATGATGCAGCAGTATCTTAAGATTAAAGCAGAGCATCCTGAAATCTTACTGTTCTATCGTATGGGTGACTTTTATGAACTGTTTTTTGATGATGCCAAAAAAGCCTCTCGCTTATTAGATATTTCATTAACAAAACGAGGTCAGTCCGCAGGCCAACCTATTCCTATGGCAGGTGTTCCGCATCATGCTGTTGAAAATTATCTCGCTAAATTAGTTCAACTTGGGGAGTCTGTCGCTATTTGTGAACAAATTGGCGATCCTGCAACCAGTAAAGGCCCTGTTGAGCGTAAAGTTATTCGTATTGTTACACCGGGTACTGTCACTGATGAAGCCTTACTTGAAGAGCGCCAAGACAACCTGTTAGCCGCTATTTGGCAAGATAAACATGGCGCATTTGGTTATGCAACGTTAGATATCACATCAGGGCGCTTTCGTGTTACTGAAATGCCAGATAGTGAAAGTATGACTGCCGAATTGCAACGTACTCATCCAGCAGAATTACTCTATCCAGAAACTTTTGAGTCGATGGCACTGATTGAGCGCCAGCAAGGCTTGCGCCGTCGCCCTATTTGGGAATTTGAACCAGAAACAGCAAGGCAACAACTGAATTTGCAATTTGGTACTCGTGATTTAACGGGCTTTGGTGTTGAAAATGCACAATTGGCACTCTGTGCTGCTGGGTGCTTATTACAATATGTGAAAGATACACAACGCACTGCATTGCCTCATATTCGTAGCATCACTATGGAACGCCCTCAAGATTCAATTATTTTAGATGCGGCGACTCGTCGTAATCTTGAATTAACACAGAATCTTGCAGGTGGTACCGATAACACACTCGCATCCGTACTTGACCTTTGTGTTACCCCGATGGGAAGCCGTATGCTGAAGCGTTGGATACACTCGCCTTTACGCCAACGTGAACAACTTATCAAACGCCAAGATGCTATTAGTGCATTACAGCCTTTCTATTTTGAACTGCAGCCTTTTTTACGACAAATTGGTGATCTAGAGCGAGTCTTAGCGCGTTTAGCTCTACGCTCCGCACGCCCTCGCGATCTTTCTCGTATGCGTCATGCTTTCCAACAATATCACGATATTCATCAAGTGCTTGAACAAGCTGATATGCCTTATATAAAAGAATTACAAAAGCGTATTAGCCAATTCGATGAATTATGTGAATTACTCGAACATGCCATTGTTGAAACACCGCCGGTATTAGTACGTGATGGTGGTGTTATTGCCTCTGGTTATAATGCCGAATTAGATGAATGGCGTGCATTAGCTGATGGTGCAAGTGATTACCTTGATAAACTTGAAATCCGTGAACGTGAAAAATGGGGTATTGATACTCTAAAAGTTGGCTTTAATGGTGTACATGGCTATTACATCCAAGTCAGTCGCGGACAAAGCAACTTAGTGCCTATGCACTATGTTCGCCGTCAAACATTGAAAAATGCTGAACGTTATATTATTCCTGAATTAAAAGAGTATGAAGACAAGGTATTAACTTCTAAAGGTAAAGCATTAGCTATCGAAAAAATGCTTTATGAAGAGATTTTTGAAAAGCTGCTACCTCACCTTACCGCATTACAAATTAGTGCAGAGGCTTTAGCTGAAACAGATGTTCTTTCTAACCTTGCAGAGCGTGCTGAGTCATTAAATTATACTCGCCCCGAATTAAGTGAAAAAACAGGTATTCAAATCACCGGGGGACGTCACCCAGTTGTTGAACAAGTCCTTAGCGAACCGTTTATTTCAAATCCATTACAATTAGCACCTCAACGCCGCTTATTGATCATTACAGGTCCTAATATGGGTGGTAAAAGTACTTATATGCGCCAAGCCGCATTAATTACTTTACTTGCTTATATTGGTAGCTTTGTACCTGCTGAAAAAGCCTTAATTGGGCCAGTCGATCGTATCTTTACGCGTGTGGGCGCTTCTGATGATCTTGCTTCTGGACGTTCTACTTTTATGGTCGAAATGACAGAAACTGCTAATATTTTGCATAATGCGACAGAAAACAGCTTGGTCTTAATGGATGAAATTGGTCGAGGTACATCAACTTATGACGGATTATCTCTGGCTTGGGCTTGTGCTGAAAACTTAGCAAATCGCATTAAAGCGATGACTCTCTTTGCAACCCACTATTTTGAATTAACTACACTGCCTGAAAAACTTGAAGGCACCGCCAACATTCACTTAGATGCCGTTGAACATGGCGATACTATTGCCTTTATGCACAGCGTCCAAGAAGGCGCTGCAAGTAAAAGCTATGGTTTAGCCGTAGCGTCATTAGCGGGCGTGCCAAAAGAGGTGATCCGTCGCGCTAAGCAGAAGCTAAAGGAGCTTGAAATGCTATCAGGTCATACTGGCTCTGGTCATGTTGAAACGTCACAGCTGATATTATTAACAGAAGCTGAGCCTTCTGCCATTGAATTAGCGTTAGATAAAATCGATCCTGATGCATTAACACCTCGACAAGCATTAGAGCAACTCTATCGTTTAAAAGAGATGGCAAAATAAGCCATACTAAATGCTGATAGCAAAAAGGCTCTGTTTGATTTTACAGAGCCTTTTTTATGGCTTACGTTCTAATTTTTCAAATTAAGATAATCAAAGATAAATACAGAATTAATTAATTGCAGCATGGCTATATTTCAGTCGTTCACCCAATAACAATAAAGTGTCTTCATCACCATAGTTATCAAATAAACGAACAAATGATGATAAAGCAGGATTAAACATCATATCGTCAGTAACTTTCTCATAAGATGTATAACTTTTTGTTTTCAATGAAAAAACCAATGTAATTTTATCATCATTATAACCTTTATTTAGAATTAAATTGTCATTACTTACCATTAAATCATTTATATACTTATAACCACTTTCATAAAAAGTGTTTAAATTCCCATCGGATTGCCGTTGAACAACAGAATAGAGATCACGATTAGCATGTTGAGCAATAAAATAGATATCACCATTAGCATTTTGGGTAACTTCTTTAACACGCAAAGGGAGCCAGCGTGTTTTTTTCACTTCTTTATTCACTAAATTTAGCGTGATTTCTAACGTATTTGTTGTGTAATGGTGGTTATAAAAAATAATGAGGGAATCATCTGATAGAGCGTAATGAAATTGCGTAAACTCACCGAAATCTTCAGCGTAATATTGCTTCACCAGATCTTCTGTATTAACTGAATATTCCCAGCTTTCGCCTTCATCTAAACTTGTTAATATCGTCTTATTATCAACTAATACTAATTGCGATGTTGTTTGTGAAAAGAGTAATTTTCCACCAATAAGCGCTAAAGGAAAACGATAATAACCATTGTTAGTCTCTTGCCAAGGAATTAGATCTGCTACTGTAAACTCTGTTAAATCTATAGTTTGTCGTCCCTGCTCTGTAAATAAAACACATTTATCGGCAACACAATAAGCGTTATAAAAGCTACCTTGACCTTGTGATACAAAGCGCATACCTTCTTTATCAGAAAAGTACAGTGTATATTTTCTCTGATTATCTTGGCGGTGAAGTCTGCCATAAATATCTACATCATATCGCCCACTATCAGATTCAGTTTTAATTAATATTCCGCTAGAAGCGTAAAAAGTATTACGCCAATCATAGTGAGAATAAGGGTATGAAGATAATTCAGAAGAATTTTCATTTTCCCATTGCCACTTAGAGGCAAACCCATGAAAAAGCACACCATAAAAAAGCAGTAAGCTTAAAATAAATAAGCTTGTGATAATGATAAAAGGCTTACGGAAAAAAGGATTCATTGGCGCAGCTCCGTAATATACAGTGGTTGTTTGCTTTCAACACATTGCTGCTGAAGTAAAAAATGGGTTTGATAACTGCTATTACCTTTTTCTGATAACAAAATATAAAGATTTGAAAACAAAGCAGTTAAAAAGGCAATGCCACTCATGATTAAGCCATAGATAATCCCCATTCCTAAAAAGCTATCACCAATAGAATGCCAATCCCATTTATCCCAATAATTGCCCTTATCATAAACATCAGAAATAGAGAAACTTGCAACCATAGAGAAAATAAAAACACTAACTAGTGCGACTATTAACAGTGATAAACGATATGTACGCTGGTGACCAATATACATTTGTCCTGATATTGAATAAGCGCCATTATCTGTATGATTATAAACTCCCATAACAACAGGCCCTGAGTTCTTATCTTCAGCTTGCCAAAAGAACAATTCAACATCATCACCATCAGCAAGGAACAGATTATGATCAGAATAAAATAAGCGCTCTCTATAACTTAATACGAAAGGATGATTATCAATCAAGCAGGATAC
Organism: Proteus sp. ZN5; assembly: GCF_011046025.1. GTDB lineage: Bacteria > Pseudomonadota > Gammaproteobacteria > Enterobacterales > Enterobacteriaceae > Proteus. The sequence goes on along the minus strand of NZ_CP047639.1, from coordinate 1,482,311 downwards.
TTGCATTATCACCGTCTCACCGTTGCGGTGATGCATTTTAATTCTATTAGTACTATGAATTTGTATTATTCCTCGAACTCGTTGTACTTTACTTTGCTTTATTTGAGGAAACGATTTTTTACTCACAGTCAATGAAGGTAATGGTGCTGATTTTATTCCAGTAATAATGAGGCGCTCGCCATCTGGTGCTATCAAGGCTTGCTTGGCGATAACTTTATCTAATGCCTTTATTCTCTTTCTATGTTTGGGTCTGGTGCGCTGAAAATAGCGATAAGCTTTTTCTCCGATATAGCTGATCCCCGCCATCACTGCACCACATGCAATAACCATAGAAACAACGATAAAGAAATTCACTTCAAGATGGAGGATCGAGAAATAGCTCCAATAACCGCCAACAAGCGTCAGAATAAATGCAAGCAATAACCATTTTTGTTGTTTTGCTGTTAGCGTGAATTTTCTTTCAGGCTCAAGCCTTCCTTTTGTATCATGATAAATCCATTGCACCCAAAAACTACCATTTTTCAATAATTCAGCACAGATTTTAAGCTCATCGCCTTGTTTTAATCGTTTAAGAAAATCTTGAGAATTAGCAAAATCTTCTTCATTAAAATAGAAGTTTTTACCTGATGCTATTAATCTCACCATTCCATTCGGGGAGATTTTACTTTGGTTAAAATCGCAACGTTCTAATTTAACGTTTAAAAAATAATCTTTCATATCTTCCTTTATTACTTTCATCAGGCTAACAAAGTGCAAGACTGCGTTCTTGTTTTATCGTTTTGAGTCGTATAATACAAGATAAAGAAAAGCCGATTAGTAAATCCACTAATCGGCTTTGGTAATAACAATTTGTCAATTAAAGCTATAAACAGAAATGAGGCGGCTAACTATGCTTTGAAAAGTGCTTCAATACTTAACCCCTGACTTTGTAGAATATCTTTTAAGCGACGTAGTCCTTCAACTTGAATTTGACGAACTCTTTCTCTTGTTAGACCAATTTCTCTACCAACGTCTTCTAAAGTTTCTGCTTCATAGCCTAATAATCCAAAACGACGTGCTAGTACTTCACGTTGCTTAGGATTCAATTCAAATAACCACTTTATGATATTTTCCTTGAGGTTATTATTTTGAATTGTTGCTTCCGGCCCTTCTTCATTTTCGTCAGAGATAATATCGAGTAAGGCTTTATCTGAATCACCACCAATTGGGGTATCAACAGAAGTAATACGTTCGTTTAAACGTAGCATCTTACTCACATCTTCAACTGGCTTATCAAGTGTTTGTGCAATTTCCTCAACACTAGGCTCATGATCGAGTTTATGTGCTAATTCTCTTGCTGTTCTTAAATAAACATTCAGCTCTTTAACGATATGAATCGGAAGGCGGATAGTACGAGTCTGGTTCATAATGGCACGTTCAATAGTTTGACGTATCCACCATGTTGCATAAGTTGAAAAACGGAAACCCTTTTCGGGATCAAATTTTTCAACAGCACGAATAAGTCCTAAGTTCCCTTCTTCAATCAAATCAAGCAGGGCAAGACCTCGGTTTGTATAACGACGAGAGATCTTAACAACTAAACGTAGGTTACTTTCTATCATTCGTTGTCTTGAAGGAATATCGCCCCGCAACGCTCTACGGGCAAAGAAAACTTCTTCTTCAGCGGTCAGCAACGGAGAATAACCAATTTCTCCTAAATAAAGCTGAGTTGCATCGAGCGCACGCTGGTTGACACCTTCAATAAGTTCAATTTCATCTTGAGCATCAGACTCATTTTCTGCCTCTTTTGCAGCAACTTCATCGAACTCTTCCATGTTCTCTTCAATTTCATCTGTATATAACTCGTCTACTCTTAGCGTACTTTGGCTCATCAGCTGCTCCTACCCTTGATAATTTAGGTAAACGACTCATAATTAAAGTCTGTTTACCAGTTTATCGCTGTGTCACGACACAACGGGTTTACTGATTTTCCCTTGTAACGAATTACAAAATAAAAGATAACATAATCTATTTTACTGTTAATTTTATTCTTTCTTTATTCAATATATAACTTAACTATTGAGTGCAGGTTATTAACAGCTTTTTTATTATATTTTACGTACATTCACCTATACGCAAAATTACTCTATTTGATGCACTGTTTGTGACTATTTACATCTAAAAAAACAAATAAAAATCCATAATAATAAAATAATATCCAATAATTTATATTACGTACTATTATTAAAAAGATAATCTAATAAAGAAAATACCCACCTAAACAAGAGGTTGTTTTATAGTTCATCTTTTCATAACAACGAATCTTTATTCATTTTTTATATAACAATTTTTAGCATACGCATTCATTGGTTGAGAATCAACCGTCTAATTTAACGTTATCTATAATTTTATATTGACCTCTCATTTTCAATAACCTTTAAATAAGCACTTATACTTAGGTAAAATTTATTTTGTTTCAATATTTTAATTAATTACAGATAAGAAAAAGCCCTCTTCTTTTTGTAAAGAAGAGGGCCTAACTTTAGGATTATTCACTATACGTGTAAAAAATCGCTTATTTATTTCTTAGGTAAATAACTCATTGGGTTGAGTGATTTTTCTTTATATCGGATCTCAAAGTGTAATCGGACAGAACTGGTTCCAGAGCTACCCATTGTGGCAATTTGCTGGCCTGCATTCACATTTTGTTGTTCGCGTACCAAAATTGTGTCGTTATGTGCGTATGCGCTGAGGTATTCGTCATTATGCTTGATGATAACGAGGTTGCCATAACCACGTAATGCGCTACCTGCATAAACCACTTTACCTGCTGCCGTTGCAACAATTGGTGAACCTTTTGTACCACCGATATCGATACCTTTATTACCACCAGGCGCACTGGAATAGCTTTCGATGATATTACCTTGCGCAGGCCAAATCCACTTGCCAGAAACTGCCGTAGGTGCAGGCGTTGCCGCAGTTGTGGTATTTGTATTTGTTGTTGGTGGCGTCGTTGTCTTCGGTTGTGTTGTTGCTGGTTTAGTAATTAATGGCCCCATTGAACCATTATTTGTTGGTTTAGTATGCGCCGTTTGAACACCCGCATTACTTGATTGATTAATAACCGATGTGTTGACATTGGTATTTGTTCCCGTATTGACCTGACGGTTACCAATATTCAGCACTTGCCCTACGTTTAAGCTATAAGGCTCTGGAATGTTATTCATTGATGCCAGTTCTTTTACATCACTATCTGTTATCCAAGCGATATAGAACATGGTATCACCGCGTTTTACGGTATATGTATTACCGTTGTAGTTTCCTTTCGGAATACTGTCATAGTTACGGTTATACACAATGCGTCCAGTGCCATCAGTATTTACATTTTGAGCAGCAACCGATGCTTGAGGACGGGACTGGCTTTGCGATTGAACCACACCTCCATTAGACGAAGCCGAATTCACCTTAATTGAAGGAGGGGGTGATGATTGTAAAGGTGTAGTTCTTTCAATAGGTGTCGCATTACTGTTAGTGATTACAGGTGCGGTTGATACCGTATTATTTGAAGAGCTGTCATTTACAGAGGTAATGGGTGCAGGACGATAAGGTGTATCTGCACAGCCTGTTAATGCAAATCCGATTACCGAACACATGATTGCCCAGCGGACATGCTTAATTGGGCTTTCTGAATTCATACTTCCTTCTCCCTTTAAAAAGGCATTAGCATCTAGCAATTTGTCGAGTTAAACAAAAAGACTGCAATTTTTTGAAAATGTTTCATTTATTAGTGCAGATTACGACAAGCTATTAAAAAGCAGTAATAAAAAACGGTCAGATTTATCTGGAAGTTATGCTAACTCGCCTGCAATTAAAGGAACAAATCTAACTGTTTCTATAGATTGGTAGTGAAAATCATTACCTAAACGTCGGATAAACTTCAGTATTTGTTGTTGTTCACCAACAGGTATTATCATCCTGCCACCATCGGCTAACTGCATCAATAACTGTTGTGGTACTTCTGTTGCACATGCTGTCACTATTATGGCATTAAACGGCGCTTTTGATGACCAACCTTCCCATCCATCACCATGGCGTGTCGAGATGTTATGTAAATCAAGATGTTTAAAACGTCGTTTAGCTTGCCATTGCAATATCTTTATACGCTCAACAGAACTAACATGATGGACTAAATTTGCTAATACGGCCGTTTGATATCCCGAACCTGTACCAATTTCTAATACAGAATCTGTACTTTGTAATTCCAGTAGTGTTGTCATTTTGGCGACAATATAAGGCTGTGAAATAGTTTGCCCATTGCCAATAGGCAAAGCCGTATTTTCATAAGCCTTATGAGAAAGCGCTTCATCAATAAAAAGCTCTCTAGGTACTTTACTCATTGCTTCCAACAGGCTCTCATCCTTGATGCCATGCTGTTTTAACATTGTCAGTAAGTCTTTCATTGACCGACTTAACATGTTTTTTTGACCTCTGCTTTATTTAACCAATTTTGTAGTAAATCAAGTGCTTTATAGGCTGTTAAATCAACATGTAATGGGGTTATTGAAACATAACCTTCATCAACAGCAGCAAAATCTGTATCGGGACCTACATCATTTTTTTCGCCTGGAGGCCCAATCCAATAAAGACTATTTCCTCTAGGATCAGTGTGGGTATAAACATGTTGTGATGCATGACGACTACCACAACGAGTAATACGAAAACCTTTTACTTCATCAAGAGGAATATCAGGTACATTAATATTAAGAATATTTCCTGCTCTTAAAGGTACTTGTTGTAACATTGCCAAGACTTCACAAGTTACTTGAGCCGCTGTCTCAAAATGTTTTTCACCATCAAGTGAAACTGCAATGGCAGGTAAACCTAAAAAACGCCCTTCTGTTGCCGCAGCAACAGTACCTGAATAAATAACATCATCACCCAAATTAGGACCATGATTAATACCAGAAACCACAATATCCGGACGAGGACGCACTAAATGGTTTACACCAAGATAAACACAATCTGTTGGTGTACCCTCAACAATCGCAATATCCCCATTTTCAAGCTCTTGCTTACGCAAAGGTCGGTCAATGGTTAAAGAATTAGATGCAGCACTACGATTGCGATCAGGCGCAACAATTTGTACATCATAACGCTGGCGTAATGCTTTAGCGAGGGTCTGGATCCCTTTCGCCATCACACCATCGTCATTACTCACCAATATTTTCAGCATCATCATTCCCTAATAAAATTAATTCACGTACAACGCTAGTTGCAAAGCTTCCTGCGGGTAAAAAGAATGACAGAGAAACAGTGGTATCGTCTACCCAACTCCATGACATATTTTCTGGTAATACATTGATAGCACGTCTTGTATTATCAACGCGTTCTTGTCGAGCTAGCGACCAGAAGGCTTCATATTCTGCCAGATTTTCAGTTTCAAAATCTAATGCTTGTGATTGGGTACCTAAATCACCTTTACCCGGTAAAGGCGCAGTAATATGAACATCGTGCTCTTCATAACGAGTTTGTGTTTGAGCTAGTTCTGCTTCATCAACAACAAACCAGCTACCTCTCCCATGAAGTTGCATGGCATCACCGAGCATCACTTTTGAATATAAATCACATTCCAATCTTTTGCTGACAATGTGATTAAACATCGCACTACGGGCTGCTGAGAGATAAAAGCTACGCTTTCCTCGTTCTTTTACGCGGATTTCGTCTGTTGCCCAACGCATGGCTTGTCGTAAATTATCACCATTACGACCAAATCGTTGAGCACCAAAATAGTTAGGAATACCTTTTGCTTTTATTTGCGCCAAACGAGCATCAACAAAATCGCGATCAGAAATCTCTCGTAACACCAATGTAAAGTGATTACCTTTTAGTGTTCCTATACGTAATTTACGTTGTTGACGAGTCGTTTCTAGAATTTCACAACCTTCTAAAGCAAGCTGGCTGAAATCAGGCATCTCTTTACCCGGCATACGCAGACAAAACCATTGTTCAGTCACTGCATTTCTGTCTTTTAGACCGGCGTAACTGGCATCACGAGGATGGATCCCAACAAATTTTGCTAATTTTTCAGCAACAAAAGCCGTATTACAACCTGTTTTTCTGATTTTCACCATGACATGCTCACCTTCACCATCAAGGGTGAAGCCAAGATCTTCACAAACAATAAAATCTTCAGGAATTGACTTTAACAAACCTGTTGCTTGTGGTTTTCCATGTAACCAATGGAGTTCGGGTAAATCACTCATTCAGGTAATGACTCTTTCATTAATAAAACAACGGCTTCACAGGCAATGCCTTCTTTTCTACCGACAAATCCAAGCTTTTCTGTTGTGGTCGCTTTCACATTGATGTCATCAACGTGGCAATGAAGATCTTCTGCGATATTAACGCGCATTTGTGGTGTATGAGGTAGCATTTTCGGAGCCTGAGCAATAATCGTGACATCTAAATTACCAATTCGGTAACCTTTTGCTCTTACGCGTGAGAAGGCTTCACGAAGGAGTACGCGGCTATCTGCGCCTTTGTATGCAGGATCGGTATCAGGAAACAATGTGCCAATGTCACCCATTGCCACTGCACCTAAAATAGCATCTGTAACTGCATGTAATACTACATCGCCATCAGAGTGAGCTAATAGCCCTTGTTCATAAGGAACTCTGACACCGCCAATAATAATAGGGCCTTCACCGCCAAATTTATGTACGTCGTAACCGTGTCCAATTCTCATTTTATTATGTGTTCCTTATACTGGTGATTTGGCGTGAGAGGAAAAACTCTGCAAGCGCTAAATCTTCTGGCTGAGTAACTTTGATATTATCTGCACGACCTTTAACTAATAAAGGTTCATATCCAGCAAACTCCATCGCTGAGGCTTCATCAGTGATCGTTGCTTTTTGAGAGAGTGCATTCTCTATATTTTGTTTTAATAACAATGCTGGAAAGAATTGTGGCGTTAAAGCATGCCATAGCGTTGTTCTTTCTACTGTTTGTTCAATATGATTATCTTGTTGATGACTACGCTTCATTGTATCGCGAACTGGTGTCGCAAGAATGCCACCACAAAAGTGAGGCTCCATAACGTTTTCATCAATGAGTTTAATTAGATGGTCAAGATCGCCAAAATGTAGGCAAGGTCTTGCTGCATCGTGAACTAATGCCCATGTATTTTCAGGAAAATGTTGAGTGACATACGCTAAACCTGACAATACAGAGTCAGCGCGTTCACCACCACCATCAACCGTAATTATTCTTTTATCTTGTGCTAAAGGTAAAGTGTGAAAGTAGCTGTCATTAGGGCTGATTGCCACGATAATTTGCGTTATACGTGGGTGTTTCAATAAGGCATTAATGGTATGTTCAAGAATAGTCAATCCGCCAATCTTCAAATATTGTTTTGGACAGACTGATTGCATTCGACTTCCGATACCGGCTGCCGGAATAACGGCAACAATAGGAAGAGTAGAGTTTGTTATATTCATTATGATATTTGTATCAGGACACACTATTAATTCAATAAATTAACGACGTGGTTGAGATTTATCGCTCACAATACGGAAAAATGTCTCATTAGGCTTTATCATTCCTAATTCACTACGAGCACGCTCTTCTAACGCTTCTTGCCCGCCATTGAGGTCATCAATCTCTGCAAATAGACGATCATTACGCTCTTTTAACTGCGTATTTTGCGCCAATGCAGATTCAACTTCTTGAGTTACTTTGTTGTAATCATGGATACCATTTTTACCTAACCACAATGAATATTGTAGCCAGCCAAGTAAAATCAGAAGTAAGACTGTTAATTTCCCCATTACCACCCCCAAGATTAATGGGCTAATCATCCCACAACTCAACCACAGACGCCACAAAAGTGCTGGAATATATTACATTATTATTCCCATTATCCTCACTATAAACGTGGATAACTTCTATAAAATTCAGACTAAGGTTTGATTTTTTCTTATTAAGATGAAGTGCTATGGGGGTTATTTATAAATAAATGGGCTCTTAATTAACGCGTGAATCGCATTTGAAATAGCATGACGTAATACGCATGTTTTGCTCTAAATACATACATTATCTCTACAAACATCTCCCTTTTATGGGGTGTTTATGTAGAGATAATTCAAAGTCATTATAAAATTAGCAATAAATTTTCCTTTGCCGTAAGTATGTGAGGATCTGTTGGATAAGGGTATTTATAGGAAGTGTGCCGTCTAAATGTAATTCTGGATCAATGGGCGGCTCATAAGGCGAATCTATGCCTGAAAATTGCTTTATCTCACCTCGTCTTGCTTTTTGATAAAGCCCTTTCGGATCACGGGCTTCACAAATAGAAAGTGGCGTATCAACGAAGATCTCAATAAATCTCCCTTGCTCAAAACGATCTCTAACTTGTTGTCTGTCTTTTTGGTAAGGTGAGATGAAAGCCGTTAAGACAATCAGTCCCGCATCTACCATCAATTTAGCCACTTCACCCACACGGCGAATATTTTCGTGCCTATCTTCAGCACTAAATCCGAGATCACCACATAATCCATGACGTAAGTTATCGCCATCTAATAGATAGGTATGAATGAGTGAGTGCTTTTGTGAATGCTGATAAAGCGTTTGTTCTAGTGCATCAGCAAGTGTGGACTTGCCTGAGCCAGATAAACCTGTAAACCAAAGCACACATCCTTTGTGTGCTTGTTGTAATTCACGTTCACTTCGTCCAATTCTATGAGGATGCCAAACAATATCGTTGCTTATCATCACTATTTTCCTCCAAGAAGATCTCTTGCCCCCCAATGGGGAAAATGGCGACGGATAAGTTGGTTTAACTCGACTTCAAAAGCATCATATTGCGTCGTCGTTTGTATCGCGTTATCTCTTATTTCTCGAATAAGTCCAGCTCCAACAGTGACATTGCTTAACCGATCAATAAAAATAAGCCCGCCAGTGTCAGCATTGGCTTGATAGTTATCCAACACCAGTGGCTCTTCAAATGAAACTTCAACACTACCAATTGCGTTTAAACTTAAGTTATCTGTTACTTGTTGGGTGAGCTTATTCACATCCACTTGATAATGAATATTCTCTATTTTGGCACGGCTTTTTTTGCCTGCGATCTTGATATCTAAAGTATGCCCTTGTACTAAAGGTTGCTCTGACATCCACACCACGTCAATTAATGCATGAGTACTAATATTGGCAGTTGTATCGTTATCATCAACGATAATATCCCCACGACTAATATCAATTTCATCAGCTAAAACAAGTGTAATAGCTTGCCCCGCTTTAGCTTGTGTTAAATCTCCATCAAAAGTGACAATACGCTTAATTGTTGTGTGTTTTCCTGAAGGTAATATCTTGATTTGTTGCCCTTGATAAAGTACGCCAGAAGACACCGTACCGCTGTATCCTCTAAAGTCTAAATCTGGACGATTGACATATTGCACAGGGAAACGCAGTGATTGCGCGTCTGAACCTAATTTAACTGGCGCATCTTCCAATAATGAAAGCAACGTTTTTCCTTGATACCAAGGCATATTCAATGAGGAAGAAACCACATTGTCACCATCAAGGGCAGAAATAGGAACAAACTCAATGGTCAGATCCGTTGGAAGCTGATCGGCAAAATGAAGATAATCTTGTTGGATCGAATTAAAGGTTGCTTGCTGATAATCCACCAGATCCATTTTATTAATTGCAACGATTAAATGGCGGATCCCAAGAAGTGTGCTGATAAAACTGTGTCGCAGTGTTTGTTCTTGTACACCTTTTCGAGCATCGATCAGCAGAATAGAAAGCGTACTGGTTGATGCACCTGTCGCCATATTGCGGGTATATTGAGCATGTCCCGGTGTGTCAGCAATAATAAACTTACGCTTTGAAGTTGAAAAATAGCGATAAGCAACATCAATAGTGATCCCTTGTTCTCTTTCTGCTGCCAATCCATCCACCAGCAAAGCAAGATCGAGCTTTTCACCTTGAGTGCCGATCTTTTTACTTTCATTTTGTAATGTAGAAAGCTGATCTTCATAGATCTGCCTTGTGTCATGAAGTAAACGTCCTATTAATGTGCTTTTTCCATCATCGACATTGCCACAGGTTAGAAATCTCAGTAATCCTTTATTCTGTTGAGTCTTGAGATAGCGCTCTACACCGCCCTGTTGTGCGATTTCACCCGCGACAAGTTGATTCGTTTTTATAGCTAAAAGTCCCATATTTCCTCCAATTAAAAATAACCTTGGCGTTTTTTCAGTTCCATCGATGCCGACTGATCACTGTCAATTAAACGCCCTTGTCGTTCACTGCTGGTGGAAATCAGCATTTCTTCAATAATGGCGGGTAGTGTTTCTGCTTGTGAAGGAATTGCCCCTGTTAATGGCCAACATCCCAAGGTTCTAAATCTTACTTTTTGCTGTGCAATAACCTCACCTGGTTTTAGATCAATTCTGTCGTCATCAACCATAATTAAGGTGCCATCACGTTCAATAACCGGTCTATTTTTCGCAAAATAGAGTGGAACAATGTCGATCTTTTCTAAATAGATATATTGCCAAATATCGAGTTCTGTCCAATTAGATAACGGAAATACACGAATACTTTCACCTTTATTAATTTGTCCGTTATAGTTTTTCCATAATTCGGGGCGTTGGTTTTTCGGATCCCAGCGATGCTTTCTATCTCTAAACGAATAAATACGCTCTTTGGCTCGTGATTTTTCTTCATCACGGCGCGCACCACCAAATGCTGCATCAAAACCATATTTATCTAAGGCTTGCTTTAGCCCTTCTGTTTTCATGATATCCGTGTGTTTTGCACTGCCATGAATAAACGGATTAATACCAAGCTCTGCACCTTGTGGATTTCGATAAACCTTAAGATCAAAGCCATATTCTTTAGCCGTTTTATCCCGAAATTCATACATTTCTCGAAATTTCCAGCCCGTGTCAACATGCAATAAAGGAAAAGGTAATTTCGCGGGATAAAACGCCTTGCGAGCTAAATGCAACATCACCGAGGAATCTTTGCCTATTGAATAAAGCATGACGGGATTTTCAAATTCAGCGACAACTTCACGCAGAATATAAATACTTTCTGCTTCTAATTGCTGAAGATGGGTTAACTGTGTTTCATTCATAACAACCTCGTTTAGGCAAAATGAACCAAAGGTGAATGGAGTGACGGTAAGGATTGATGAGTGTGTCTGTCACCAAACCACGCAAGTTGGTGATGTAGTGCAGCGACTTCTCCCACAATTAATAAGGCAGGAGTCGGTGCTTTTTCAGCTAACTGCGCTAATTGTGTGAGATTTCCCGTGAATACTTGCTGATCGCGACGAGTGCCACAACTAATCACCGCGATAGGCGTTAATGGAGAACGTCCGAGTTTGATTAAATGCTGGCTGATAAGCTCTGCTTTTGTGGTTCCCATATAAATAGCGAGAGTGTGATTAGCTTGCGCTAACGATGCCCAATCCGGTTCGATCCCATCGGCTTTACAATGCCCTGTCATAAAGGTGACACTTTGAGCGTATTGTCGGTGGGTTAACGGGATCCCTGCATAGGCACTCGCTCCGCTTGCTGCCGTGATCCCCGGAACAACTTGAAAAGAGATCCCATGCGCGATAGCAACTTCAATTTCTTCACCACCACGTCCAAAAATAAAGGGATCGCCACCTTTTAATCGCACAACGCGTTTACCGAGTTGTGCATATTTCACGATAAGTGCATTGGTTTCTTCTTGAGAAACACTATGGTGTCCCACTCTTTTACCTACACAAATAGTGTCAGCATCACGACGAACAAGCTCTAAAACCTCAGGGCTCACTAAGCTGTCGTAGAGCACAACTTCAGCTTGTTGAATAACCTGTAAACCGCGCAGTGTTAATAACCCAGCATCACCGGGACCAGCCCCAACTAATGCAAGTTCGCCTTGTTGGCTCTCTTTTTGTTTCAATTGTTGTTCAAGCAAGGCTTCTGCTTGTGCTAATTGATCGCTTGCCACTAAAGAAGCAAATTTACCGCTGAAAGCTTGCTCCCAAAAACGACAACGAGCTTGAAAAGTCTCTAAGTGCTGTTTCACTTTGTTGCGCCATTTTCCGGCTATTGTCGCCATTGTGCCTAATGAACTTGGCAATAAGGCTTCTAACTTTTCACGGATCATTCGCACTAAAACAGGTGCTTTTCCCGCCGATGAAATGGCAATCAAAATGGGGTTTCTATCGATAATGGCAGGAAAGATAAATGAACATTGAGGTTGTGAATCCACGACATTGACAAAAATATGTCGTGCTTGTGCATCAAGATAAACTTGCTGATTAAGCCCACTGTCATCAGTAGCTACAATCACAAGCATCATTCCTAATAGATGTTCAGGTTGATATTTTGCTGATACCCATTCAATTTTATCTTGCTGATAAACAAGGTGTAATTCATCACACAACTGAGGTGCAACCACTCTTAAGCGAGCGCCGGCTCTTAACAACAACAAAGCTTTACGCGCAGCAACATGACCACCACCAACCAATAACACAGGGCGTTCTTTTAATTCCACAAATAAGGGTAGGTAATCCATACGCGTATTTCACCTTCGTTGTTCACTTTATAACTAACGACTATAAAAGGTGTTTTAGAGGTTATGAAATGACAAAAAGCTATGTGATGGAACAGAAAGGAATAAGAGAAAATAAAGTATTTTCAATTGGTTATAATTTTATAAATGACAAAAAGGGCAATAGATAAGCTCTATTCCCCAAATTATTTATTGGTAGATAATGGCGTTATTCGTGTAATCCACACTCACGTTTTAAGCCGAAAAATCGTGTTTCTTCTTCACTCATACCGTCTTCCCATTTTCGGGTTGTATGAGTATCTCCCACAGAAAGATAACCTTGCTCCCATAGAGGGTGATAAGGTAAACCGTTCTCTTTAAGATATTGATAGACCTGCTTATTATCCCAATCAACGATAGGTAAAAATTTAAAGATCCCTTTTGCGATTGAAAGCACTGGTAAATGTTCACGGCTTTTAGCTTGTTGTCGGCGAAGACCTGCAAACCATGTTTGAGCTTGTAATGTTTTTAACGCCCTTTCCATCGGCTCTACTTTGTTTATTTGGTTATAACGTTCAATACCGTCAATGCCTTCTAACCAAAGTTTACCGTAACGCGCTTCTTGCCAAGATGAAGATATTTCAGCTCGATAGACCTTTAAGTTAAGTTGTAACTGCTGAGTCAACGTATCAATAAATTGATAGGTTTCAGGAAACAGGTAACCTGTATCAGTCAAAATCACAGGAATATCAGGATATTGCCGAGTGATTAAATGCAGACATACCGCAGCTTGAATACCAAAACTAGAGCTTAATACATAGGCTTTAGGCAAATGTTCTAAAGCCCAAATAACCCGTTCAATGGCGCTTAATTGCTCTAGCTGTTGATTAATCTCACTCAAAGCATGTGTTTGCTCTTCAACTGGTAACTGTTTTAGCGAAGCAAGCTGAAATAAACTCATACCGCCTCCTGCACTTCATAAAAATCAATCGCTGAATTCAGTACAGGTTTAACAACATCAGTGCGGATAAGAAAATCACCGAAACCTTCATTGTTATGACGAGAAATCGCCCATTCACCAATCAGTGGATCCAGTATTGCAATGATTTCTTGCGAGGTAATATTTTCACGATACATTCTAGGAATACGCGTTCCAATACGATTGCCCCCTAAATGCAAGTTGTAGCGATCTGGAGCTTTACCCACCAGCCCAACTTCTGCCAACATAGCCCGACCACAACCATTCGGGCATCCCGTTACACGCACAACAATATGCTCTTCACTCACACCATGTTTTGTCATCAAACTATCAAGGGTATCGGTGAATGAAGGCAAAAAGCGCTCAGCTTCCGCCATTGCTAATGGACAAGTTGGGAAAGAAACGCACGCCATCGCATGTTCACGCAGTGGTGTAACTTGGCTATTCATCAAACCATATCGACGAGCAATCGCTTCAATATTGGCTTTTTCACTCTCTGGTACACCCGCCACAATCAAATTTTGATTGGCAGTCAGTCGGAAATCACCCTGATGAATTTTGGCAATTTCCGCCACGCCCGTTTTTAATGGAGCATCAGGCGTATCAATCAATCGCCCACTTTCAATAAATAAAGTTAGGTGCCATTTATTATCAACACCTTTTAACCAACCGATTTGGTCACCTCGATGGGTAAATTCATAAGGTCGAATAGCCTCAAAAGTCACTCCAGAACGGCGTTCAACCTCTTGTTTAAATGTCTCTATGCCAACACGTTCCAGTGTATATTTTGTTTTTGCATTTTTACGTTCAGTTCGATTTCCCCAATCACGTTGAGTCGTCACAATGGCTTCTGCAATTGCCAATGTATTCTCAATAGGGATATAACCAAACTCACTAGCTAAGCGAGGAAAGGTATTTTTATCGCCATGCGTCATTGCAAGACCGCCCCCAACAAGCACGTTAAAACCAACTAAATGCCCGTTTTCAGCAATTGCAATAAAATTCATATCATTAGCATGAAGATCAACATCATTGTGAGGCGGGATCACCACCGAGGTTTTAAATTTCCGCGGTAAATAGGTTTCCCCTAAAATAGGCTCTTCGTCTGTTGTTGCTACTTTCTCTTTATCTAACCAAATTTCCGCATAAGCATGGGTGCGAGGTAACAGATGTTCTGATATTTTTTTCGCCCACTCATACGCTTCTTGGTGTAATGAAGATTGCACTGGGTTTGAAGTACATAACACGTTACGGTTAACATCGTTCGCTGTCGCTAAAGCATCCAGGCCTGTTGCCACCAGCATTTGATGTGCGGGTTTTACATTGCCTTTTAAAATGCCGTGGAATTGAAATGTTTGACGATTAGTAATACGAATACTGCCATAAAGCGTATTTTCAGTCGCAAACTTATCAATGCTAAGCCACTGTTTAGGCGAAATAATGCCTCCGGGCAAACGGCAACGTAACATCATTGCATGACGAGGTTCTAACATTTGCTCCGCACGTTCAGCGCGAATATCTCTGTCATCTTGTTGATACATGCCATGAAAGCGAATCAATAGAAAATTATCGCCTTCAAAACCACCCGTTAAACCATTTTGTAAGTCTTCCGTAATAGTGCCGCGTAAAAAGTGACTCTCTTTTTTCATGCGTTCACTATCAGCCAGTTTCCCTTCAACTACTAAGGGCGCTTGAGTGTGTGATTTCATTTAATAGACATCCCTCTGATAACGCCGTT